>DASXRC010000063.1:0-13486 GCA_036506795.1 Micromonosporaceae bacterium | reverse complement strand
CGTCAAGCTCACGGAGGTCGACGGCTTCGACCTCGAGCTCGACGCCGAGGGGATCCTGCTGTTCTTCCGGTACGCGGACCGGCCCGGCGTCGTCGGCACGGTCGGCACGATCCTGGGCCAGGCCGGCGTGAACATCGCGGCCATGCAGGTGGCGCGGCGTGAGGCGGGCGGCGAGGCGCTCATGACGCTGACCGTGGACGACCCGGTCGGCGCGGAGCTACTGAGCGAGGCCGCCGCCGCGGTGGGCGCGGGCGCGGCGAGCGCCGTCGACCTTAGGGACGAGTAGTGCATAACCGGCATACGGCGTGGAGTGCTTGCGCGGGGCCGCACCGGGTCGATAGCGTATTCATTCAGTTACGCAGTGAGTTCTTCGGTGGTCCTCGGGCCTTGCTGCCGCCGAAATCTCGCCGCGGCCGCGGGCGGGTCTTCGGGTGACGCGCGCTCGGTCGTCTGTGTGACCGCACCCCTCGTGTACGCGAGCCACGCGTACTCGTCGTTGACGGGCCCCCGCAGTCTTTGCCGAGACTCGGGGGCCCATCGTCTATGTCGACGCAACCTTGCGAAGGTTGTGGTCTCGCCGCGCGCCGGACACCCCAACCCGAGCGAAGTTGTGACGATCATGGGGCATCAGAGCCAAGCGCCGCCGTGCGGCGCCCGCCCATGCACCGCCAGATGGGTGCCGCCGGTGACCGCGTAGTCGGTGACCCCCGCCGACCGCAGCCGTGCGGCCGCCCGCTCGATCGCCCAGCCCGTGACCGGGCCGCTCTCGGACAGCAGGCTGGCGCGGCGGGCTGGGTTGACCGCGGCGTTGATCGCGCGCAGTTCCGCGACGGCGTCCCGGAGCGCCTCGCTCACCGCGCGGCGGCCGAGTGCCTTCGGTGCGACCAGGTAGAAGGAGTACACGAGCGGGCCGACGCGCACCGTGTGCCGGACGATGATCCGGTCTGGTGGGTCGAGGTCGGCACCCCTGTCCAGTAATGCTGTGCTCATGAGCCGAACGCTATGGTTTGGACTTCCAACGCACGTGTGCGGAGGCTGTGAACCTCCTGAGACACGGACGGTTTACATGGTGGGACGCGCGGACCGGCTGGCGGGACGATCGTCTAGCGTTCCCGGAATGGCGGTGGCACGCATCGCGGTGGTGGCGGGGGATGGGATCGGTCCCGAGGTGGTCGCGCAGGGCCGCAAGGTGCTCGACGCCGTGCTGCCCGGCCTGGAGACCAGGGAGTACGACCTGGGCGCGGCCCGATTCCACCGGACCGGCGAGGTGCTGCCCGACTCGGTGCTCGCGGAGCTGGCCAGCCACGACGCGATCCTGCTCGGCGCCGTCGGTGACCCGACCGTGCCGCCGGGCGTGCTCGAGCGGGGTCTGCTGCTGCGGCTGCGGTTCGCGTTCGACCAGTACGTGAACCTGCGCCCGGTGCGCCTCTGGCCGGGTACCACCAGCCCGCTCGCCGGGGTCAAGCCGGGGGAGATCGACCTCGTGGTCGTCCGCGAGGGTACCGAGGGCCTGTACGCCGGAGCCGGCGGCACCCTGCACGGAGGGACGCCGGCGGAGGTCGCGACCGAGGAGAGCCTCAACACGCGGCACGGCGTAGAGCGCGTCATCCGCGACGCGTTCGCCCGCGCCGAGCGCCGGGTGCGCCGCAAGGTCACGCTTGTACACAAGACGAACGTGCTGACCCACGCGGGCGACCTGTGGGCCCGCGCGTTCGCGACCGTCGCCACGGAGCACCCGGACGTCGCGACGGAGTACCAGCACGTCGATGCGGCGGCGATGTTCTTGGTCAGCAACCCACAGCGGTACGACGTGGTGGTGACCGACAACCTGTTCGGCGACATCCTCACCGACGTGGCCGCCGCGGTCACCGGCGGAATAGGGCTCGCGGCCAGCGGCAGCATCAACCCGGAGCGGGCGTACCCGTCGATGTTCGAGCCCGTGCACGGATCCGCGCCGGACATCGCGGGCCACGGCTGCGCGGACCCGGTCGCGGCCGTACTCTCGGTGGCGCTGCTGCTCGACCACCTCGGTCACCCCGAGGCGGCCCGCCGCGTAGCCGAGGCGGTCGCCGCCGAGCTCGCGTCCCGCACGCCGGGTGCTCCGCTGCGTACCGCCGAGATCGGCGACCGGCTCGCCGCGCACGCCGCGGCCTGAGCCCGTCTCTCCCCCCTGTTGGCCGAACCCGGCCGGCGACTCTGCCCATGGCGGGTCCCGGTTGAACGACCGTTCGGGGTAAGTTGCAGGCAGGCGGAACTCATCCCAGAATGTGGCATGACACGGAGGTCAGCGCGATGAGCGGTGGTGACAGGCTCGACTTCGAGATTCACCCGAACCCGCATCCGGTATCCGCCGCGGAACGGGCCGCTCTGCTGGCCAACCCGGGCTTCGGCCGGGTATTCACCGACCACATGGTCACGATCCGGTACGCCGACGGAAAGGGCTGGTACGACGCTCGCGTCGAGGCGCGAGCCCCGATACCCATGGACCCCGCCTCGGCCGTGCTGCATTACGCCCAGGAGATCTTCGAGGGGTTGAAGGCGTACCAGGCGGACGACGGCGGCGTGACGATGTTCCGCCCGGACGCCAACGCCCGCCGGTTCCAGGTGTCCGCCGATCGCATGGCGATGGTCCACCTGCCCGAGCAGGTGTTCCTCGACTCGCTGCACCAGCTCATCCGCGCCGACCGGGAGTGGATTCCGACGACCGAGGACGGCAGTCTTTATCTTCGGCCGTTCATGTACGCCAGCGAGGTGTTCCTCGGGGTCCGCCCGGCCCAGGAGTACCTCTATGTGCTGATCGCATCTCCGGTCGGCGCGTACTTCACCGGCGGAGTCAGGCCGGTGACCGTGTGGGTGTCGCAGGAGTACACCCGGGCCGCACCCGGCGGGACCGGCGCCGCCAAGTGCGGTGGCAACTACGCCGCGTCGCTCGCCGCGCACGCCGAGGCGATCGAGAACGGCTGCGACCAGGTCGTGTTCCTCGACGCTGTCGAGCGGCGATACGTGGACGAGCTGGGCGGCATGAACATCTTCTACGTGTACGACGACGGCACGCTCGTCACGCCGCCGCTGACCGGCACGATCCTCCCCGGCATCACCCGTGACTCGGTCATCGCGCTCGCGCGACACGCCGGGCGCGAGGTCATCGAGCGCCTGGTGAGCTTCGACGAGTGGCGCGCGGACGCGGCGAGCGGTCGGCTGCGCGAGGTGTTCGCGTGCGGGACGGCCGCGGTCGTCACGCCGATCGGGACGGTACGCACGCCAGGGCTGGAGTTCGCGGTGAACGGCGGCGACTCCGGGCCGGTCACGTTGGAGCTGCGCCAGACGCTCGTGGACCTGCAGCGGGGCCGGATCGATGACCCGTTCGGCTGGGTTCATCGTGTCCCGGTCTAGTCGAGCAGATGGTTGCGGAGCTCGTCGATCTGGTCGGCGGAGAGGCCGGCCTCCGTGGCGTACCCCTCGATTGATCCGTACCGCGCGCGGAGCTCCGCCAGAAACAGCAGCATCGCCTCGGGCGGGGTCTGCGTGAAGTACGGCGGCGGCGCGATGGCCGCCAGCTCCGGGTAGGTCTTGCGGAACCAGGCGGCGAAGCGGGGCGCGCTCTCCTGCGTCAAGGCGTAGTCGGCGGCGATGTCGTCGTCGGCGACCCCGAGCAGGGCGAGCACGAGCGCGCTGACGACGCCCGTGCGGTCCTTGCCGGCCACGCAGTGCACGACGACGGGAGCCGTACGGAAGTCCGCAACGATGCCCAACACCGTGCCCAGCCCCGCGGCGCCCCGGTCGGCCAGCTCGGCGTACCGATCCGCGAGGTAGCGCGCCACGCCTGCCCGCTCGTCCCAGTGCTCGTGACTCCACTCGGGGTGGTCGGGATGGATGTGCCGCCACCGCAACCCGTCCCAGTCCGGGACGCGGCCGTCGCGCGTCACCTCGGCCGGACGTCGTAGGTCCAGCACGGTACGCACGCCGAGCGCCGAGAACGCCTCCCGGTCCGCGCGGGCGAGCCGGCTGAGCGAATCGGAGCGGAAGAGTCGCCGCCAGCGGACGGTCCGGCCGTCGGCGCCCCGGTAGCCACCCAGGTCACGGAAGTTGAAGACGCCCTCGAAGGTGAGCGTCCGCATCTCCGGCACCGTGTCCACGCGGCAACGGTAGCCGGCCGTGGCGGCGCTCGCCGCCACGGCCTTGTGGGTTTCGAACCCGCCGGCGTTACAGTGCCGGCGGCTGGGTGCCCCGGTCGTCGTACGTGTCGCCGTAGTATCCGCCGACCTTCTCGCGGTACTCCGTTGACGCGTACGTGTCCGGGTCGAACTCGGGTGCAGACTTGATCTGATCTCTGGTGCGGTCCATGTACACACGGCGCTCGTCGTGGTCCACATGGTTGATCGTGCCGGCCGGGATCATGACCTTCTTGCCGAAGATCCACGGACCGGTGTCGACGACTAGGTAGCTCGCGTCGATGTCGTGGCTGGCCTCGTCGACCTTGCCGATCGCGCCATCGGTCGCCTCCACCTTGTACCCCGCGAGGTCCGCGCCGGACAGGGTGACGTCCTCGCGATAGGCCCACGGCTGGAAGCTGCGTTGCGGATGCGGCACCGACTCCGGGTCGAGCCTGTCCACTGGACTCCTCCTTCTGGGAATCCGACCTGTTATCCGGGCTCCCAGATACCCCGCATCGATGACCGTTAAGCGCCACGCTGGCCCGGACCGCACCCGCCTATGTCTCGCCGGCACCTACGAGACCTGATCCATGAATGAATCGGGCGCCGCGGACGTGCCCGAGGCGCAGGCCTACGATCCATATTTGGATCAGGTCTCGTAGGACTCGTCGCGATATGTTCTGGGCCGGCCGGCCCTGGCGGCAAGCGGCGGCGTCGTCGCGCACCGCGCCCGGAATGTGGGAGGTCGCTTCCATGAGGCGGACGCGAGTGGCAGGCTACGCATCGTGACTCGACCGTCTCACCAACTGATCATTGGCACCTAGCGCGCCGGCAGCCCCTCCGCCGAGCGCGCAGACCTCCCGCATCCGCGGGGGGTCTTTCTGTTTGTCGAGAAAGGACAGACCATGCAGGTGTACGACACGACGCTGCGCGACGGGGCTCAGCGCGAGGGGATCAGCTACTCCGTGGCGGACAAGCTCGCGGTCGCCCGCCTGCTCGACGACTTCGGCGTCGGCTTCATCGAGGGCGGCTGGCCGGGCGCGATGCCCAAGGACACCGAGTTCTTCCGCCGAGCCCGCGCCGAGCTTCGGCTCCGGCATGCCGTGCTGGTAGCGTTCGGGGCCACCCGCAAGGCGGGCGTAGCGGTGGACGCCGACCCGCAGGTGCGGGCGCTGCTCGACGCCGAGACGCCGGCAGTCTGTCTTGTGGCCAAGTCTGACGCGCGGCACGTCGAACGGGCGCTGCGGACCACCGGCGCCGAGAACCTCGCGATGGTGCACGACACCGTGCGGCACTTCGTCAGGCAGGGCCGGCGCGTCTTCCTCGACTGCGAGCACTTCTTCGACGGGTATCGGCACGATCCGGCGTACACCTCCTCGGTGGTCGAGACGGCGCTGGAGGCCGGCGCCGAGGTCGTCGTCATGTGCGACACCAACGGCGGCATGGTGCCGTCACGGATCACCGCCACGATCGGCGAGCTCACCGATCGGCTCGGCGTCCGCCCCGACCGCCTGGGCATCCATTGCCAGAACGACACCTCGTGCGCCGTCGCGAACACCGTGGCGGCGGTAGAGGCGGGCGTACGCCATTTCCAGTGCACGGCCAACGGCTACGGCGAACGTCCCGGGAACGCCGATCTGTTCGCGGTCGTCGCAAACCTCCAACTCAAGCTCGGACTGCCCGTCCTTCCGGAGGGCTGCCTCGAGCAGATGGTGCGTGTCTCGCATGCCATCGCCGAGATCGCCAACATCGCGCCCGACACCCACCAGGCCTACGTCGGGTCGTCGGCCTTCGCCCACAAGGCGGGGCTACACGCGAGCGCGATCAAGGTCGACCCGGCGCTGTACAACCATGTCGATCCGGCGGTGGTCGGCAATGACATGAAGATCCTGGTGACCGAGATGGCCGGCCGGGCCAGCATCGAGCTGAAGTCGCGCGAGCTCGGCCTGGACCTGGCCCGCAGCCCGGACGCGCTGTCCCGGGTGACGCAACGTGTCAAGGACCTGGAGGCCGAGGGCTGGTCGTTCGAGGCCGCCGACGCGTCGTTCGAGCTCCTCGTCCGCGCCGAGATGGGCGCCGCCGGACCCGCGCCGTTCGCGCTGGAGTCATACCGCGTGCTGGTCGAGCACCGCGAGGACGGCGCGGTGGTCTCCGAGGCGACGGTGAAGGTGAGGGTACGCGGGGAGCGCGTCATCGCCACCGCCGAGGGCAACGGTCCGGTCAACGCCCTGGACGAGGCGCTGCGGGTCGCGCTGGCCCGGCACTACCCGTCGCTGGCAGGGCTCGAGCTCGCGGACTACAAGGTGCGCATCCTCGAGGGCTCGCATGGCACCGGTGCCGTGACCCGCGTACTGCTGGAGACTCTCGACCGCGACGGTCGCGATTGGACGACCGTCGGCGTACACGAGAACGTCGTCGAGGCGAGCTGGCACGCGCTGGTGGACGCCCTCACCTACGGCCTGGCCCATGCGCAGGCGCCCGCGACGGCGCCGGGCGGGCGGCGGCCAATTGGGGGGTAGCCGCCGCCCACCCGGCGTGGGGGGTGGGTAGGCCTTGGGTCTAACGCGTCACGTGGCCGGAGGAGTGGGGTTCAACCGCGGGTTGGCCGAGGCCTTCGGCGCCGTAGGTCCGGTCGGGTGCGACGGCGTGGCGTGCGGTGTGGGATGCGCGCTCGGTGCGTTGTCGCCCTTGTCGGTCGGGGCGCCGCCGGGCTCGTCCTTGAGCACGGTGGTGCAGTAGTCGCTCACCTTGTCCTTGCCGCCGGCGGCACCGATCAACGCGCCGAACGCCGGGTTCTCCAGCGCCTTGCCGGGGTTGTCCTGGACGCCAGCCGCGTACGCCCGGCAGAGGCCGACCAGCGACGGCGACGGTGCGGCGTTTCCGTGCTCGCCCTCGGCCTTCGCCTCGGCCGACGGCTTGGCCGTCGCGTGCTCGGAGGCCTTGCTGTGCGAGGAACCCCCACCGGTTGGCAGCGCACCGCTGCTCGCCGCGAGCGCAACCCCACCGCCGACCGCGGAAATCGCGATCGCCGCGGCGATCGCCTTGACCGTCAGCACCCTCGCCAACGTGCTCTTTACCATCGACCGTCTCCCGGGCTCGTAAACGATGTGCGGACGAGCTGCCCGGAACGCGGCCATCGTCGCCTGCTCCCCCGCGAGCTCCCGCCCCTCCGCGGGTGCGGCCGCGGCGGCGAGCAGATCGGCGAGGGCATCCGGACCGGCCTGCGCACCGACCGGCTCGCCGCGAAGCAGTCGCTCTGCGGCGTCCCGGTCGATCCTGCGGGGTCGGTGTGCGCTCATCTCATGTCCTTCAGCGCCGGGGTGTTCGGTTGTGTCACACCCGCCGGGCGGGCGCGGCGGAGCTGCGGCGCGGGCGGGTTCGTCGGCGCGGTGACCCCGCCGGCCACCCCGCCGCGTTGATCCAGGATCTCCGCGAGGCGGCGCAGCCCGCGGTACGCCGCGGTGCGCACCGCTCCGGCGCGCTTGCCGAGCACCTTCGCGGCGGACTCCGCGTCGAGGCCCATCACCACGCGCAGCAACACGGCCTCGGCCTGATCGCGGGGGAGTCGTGCGATGAGTGCGACCGCCGCATCGGTGGACAGCAGGTCCAGGGCCCGGGTGGCCGTGTCGTCTGGGGCGGGCAGATCCGCAAGCTGCTCGACCGGCGCGCCGGTCACGGGTCGCCGGCGCTGGCGGCGCAGGTGATCAAGCGCTCGGTTGCGAGCGACAGTGGCCGCCCAGCCGCGGAACGCGTCGAAGTCGCCCCGAAACGAGCCTAGGTCGCGAACGATCTGCAGCCACGCCTCCGATGCGACGTCCTCGGCGTCGTCGCCGACCAGGGCGCGCAGGTAGCGCACGAGGATCGGTTGGACCGCCCGATACAGCGTCCGGAACGCCTCGTCGTCGCCTCGCTGGGCGTCGACAACATGCCGTGACAGGTCGCTAGCGTTCCGCGGATTCACCCCGTCTCACCGTCCACCCGGGCCATGATGGTGCATCCGGCAGCGGAGTCAAAGCCCCAGAGATGACAGGCTGAGCGAGTGACGGGTGACTTGACGGTGCGGCCGGGCGTGGTGATACCCGCCCGCGAGCTGCGCTGGCGCTTCTCGCACTCGAGCGGGCCCGGCGGGCAGGGGGTCAACACCGCCGACTCGCGGGTCGAGCTCTCCTGGGATCTCGCCGGGTCCACGGCCCTTTCCCCGGCGCTCAAGGCCCGGGCCGTGGAGCGCCTCGCGGGCCGGCTCGTCGACGGTGTGCTCACGATTGCCGCGTCCGAGCACCGGGCCCAGCTCCGCAACCGCGAGGCCGCCCGGGCGCGGCTGGCCGCGGCGTTGCGCGATGCGATCGCGCCGCCGCCCCGCGCCCGCCGCGCCACGCGCCCATCCCGCGCCGCCGTCGAGCGGCGCCTCGCGGACAAGAAGCGCCGCTCCGAGATCAAGCGGTACCGGCGCGACGGAGCCGACTGACGGCGGTCAACAGCCGGCGGCGCAGCGGAGTGGCTCGCTCGGCGAACGCGCGCTGGCCGGCGGCGTACTCCGCGCGGCCCTCGGGTGTCTCGACCCGCACCGGCGGGTAGCCCAGGTCCGCCAGGTCGTACGGGCTCGCGCGCATATCGAGCGCGCGGATGTCGCGCGCGAGCGCGAAGCAGTCGGCGACCAGCTCGCCGGGCACGAGGGGCGAGAGCTTGTACGCCCACCTGTAGAGGTCCATGTTCGCGTGCAGGCAGCCGGGCTGCTCGTTCGCGGCCTGAGCCTCGCGGGTGGGCCGCAGCAGGTTGAGGGGCCGCGCCGGCGCAGTGAAGAAGCGGTACGCGTCGAAGTGGCTGCAGCGGATCCGGGTCGCCTCGACGACGTCGGCGGTCGCCTCCGGCGAGAGCCGGAGCGGCCACTCCCGGTGGCGTACCTCCACCTGGGTCTGCCGGTACACCATGGCCCACTCGTGCATGCCGAAGCAGCCGAGATGGGCCGGGCGGCTCGCCGTGGCCGCGAGTATCCGCTCGATCCGCGCGATCGAATCGGCTCGCCGGGCCAGCAGGTGCGTCGCGTCGAGCACGGCTCCGCCGGGCGTCGCGGCGTACTCCCGGCCCAGCTCGGCCGGGTCGGCGCCGGCGAGCACGACACCGGCGCCCGGGTGCCAGCGCCGGAGCTGCGCCGGCCGGAACGAGTAGTACGTGAACAGGAAGTCCTCGACGGGGTGGCGCCCTCCGGCCCGTCGGCGGTGCAGGTGCGCCGCGAGCCACTCGTCGACCCGCCCCTCGTGCGCGGCCCGCCGACCTCGCCACGCGGCTGGCGGCAGGACCCGCTCCTGCGGCGGGGACGTCGCGGTCGTGGTCACGAACCCACGGTACGTTCCGGCACCCGCTCGACTCGCGCCCGGTCGGTGCGTCCGAGGCCACGACGCACGTCGCCCGGGCTGAGGGTGACGCGGTCGACCTCGCGGTCCTCGCTCGAACGCAGCTGCCATGGCACGTTGATGACCATGACGCCGGGCTCAAACAGCAGCCGGGCCTTCAGGCGGAGCGCCGACTGGTTGTGCAGCAGGTGCTCCCACCAGCGCCCGACGACGTACTCCGGGATGTAGACCGCAACGACGTCGCGCGGACTTTCGCGCCGGAGGTTCTTGACATACCCCAGGATGGGGCGGGTTATCTCTCGATACGGCGAGTCGATCACCACGAGTGACACCGGGATCTGCAGCTCCTCCCATCGCCGCTGCAGGGCGCGGGTGTCCGCGCCGTCGACGTTGACGGTCACCGCCGCGAGCGTGTCCGGCCGGCTGGCCCGGGCGAACGCCAGCGCGCGCAGCGTGGGCTTGTGCAGCGTCGAGACGAGCACGACCCCGTGCACCCGGCTGGGCAGGCTCGTGTCACCCGGCTCCGGCGACAGCTCGCGGCGGACGGCGTCATAGTGCCGGCGGATGCCGCGCATCATCAGCCACAGCAGGGGCACCGCGATGACGACGAGGTACGCGCCGTGCGTGAACTTAGTCGCCAACACGATGATCAACACGAGCCCGGTGAGGCAGCCGCCGACCGCGTTGATGAGGCGGGACCGGTGCATGCGGCGGCGCTGCGCGGGATCCCGCTCCGTCTGCAGTAGACGGTTCCAGTGCCGCACCATGCCGAACTGGGACAGCGTGAACGAGGTGAACACGCCGAGGATGTAGAGCTGGATGAGGTGGGTGACCGAGCCGTCGAACGCCGCGATGAGGGCGCCCGCGATGACGGCGAGGGCGATGATGCCGTTGGAGAACGCGAGCCGGTCGCCGCGGGTGTGCAGCTGGCGGGGGAGGTACCTGTCCTGGGCGAGCACCGAGCCGAGCAGCGGGAAGCCGTTGAACGCCGTGTTGGCGGCCAGGATCAGGATCGCGGCGGTCGTCGCCTGGATGTAGAAGAACATCAAACTGTCCGTCCCGCCGAACACCGCGGCGGCGATCTGGGCGATGACCGTGCGCTGCGGGTCGGTGTCGCAGTTGCCGGGGAACCCGACCAGGTCGCACGTGTTCTCCGCCACGTGGACGTCGGAGACGAGGGCGAGCGCGGTGATGCCGGAGAACATAACGATCGCGGCCAGGCCCATCACCGCCATCGTGCGGGCGGCGTTCTCACTCTTCGGCGGCTTGAACGCCGGCACGCCGTTGGAGATCGCCTCGACCCCGGTCAGGGCCGTGCAACCGGACGAGAACGCGCGCAGCGCGAGCAGCGTCAACCCGAGAGCGGCCAGGCCGCTCTGCTCGGGGCGTACGCCCCAGCCGGCGCTCTCGGCGACCGGCGCGGCGCCGAAGGCGAACCGCCCCACGCCGACCGCGATCATGATGAGCACTCCGACGATGAACAGGTAGGTCGGTAGCGCGAACGCCTTGCCCGACTCCCGGAGGCCGCGCAGGTTCAACGCCATGAGCAGGGCCACAAACCCGAGGTTGATCGGGATGCGCCATATGTTGAGGCCGGGCGCGGCGGAGATGATGTTGTCGACGCCGGCGGCCACGGAGACGGCCACCGTCATGATGTAGTCCACCAGCAGGGCGGCCGCCACGACGAGCCCCGCGCCCGCGCCGAGGTTGCGGGAGGCGACCTCGTAGGAGCCGCCACCGGAGGGGTACGCCCGGACGACCTGCCGGTACGAGATGACCACGACGGCCAGCAGCACGACGACGGCCAGCGCCACCCACGGCGCCAGGTAGAGGTAGGCCAGCCCGCCGAGCGTCAGGACCAACAGGATCTCCTGCGTCGCGTACGCGACGGAGGACAGCGGGTCGCTCGCGAAGATCGGCAGGGCGAGGCGCTTGGAGAGCAGGGTCTCACCGAGCCGATCGCTGCGGAACGGCCGCCCGACGACGATCCGTTTGAGCCACGAGGTAGGGGCCGTCACGCTCGCCAGCGTAAGATCCTAGATCACCTTGATTCAGCGATCTTGACGCATTCTTGACGCCCGCGGGCGCGCGTCGATACCGGCTCGGCCTACTGCTACCGTCGGGTCGGCGCGCCGGGAAGTCTGGTCGGCTCCGAGCTTCGGATCATAGGTGGGTGGGGGCCGAGGTGCGCAGCGTGCAGATCGTCGTGGCGCTGGTCGGGGTGGCCACCATCGTGGCGGCGTTCGCCCGCCGGACCCGGGTGCCCGCGCCCTCCCTGCTCGTGGTGGTGGGCCTGGTCGTCGGCCTCATCCCCGGCGTACCCGATATGCGGTTGAGCCCGGACCTGGTCAGTCTCGTCGTGCTGCCGCCCCTGCTGTACGCCGCCGGCGAGGAGCTGTCGTGGCGGGAGCTGCGGCGGGTGTGGCGGCCGGTGGCCGTGCTGGCCTTCGGGCTGGTGGTCGTCTCCGCGGCTGCGGTGGCCGCGGTCGCCGCGGCGACTGTCGGGCTGTCGGTGAGCACGGCGTTCCTGCTCGGCGCGGTGCTGGCCAGCACCGATCCGGTGGCGGTCGCCGCGCTCGGGCGCCGGCTCTCACTACCGCCGCGGCTGCAGACGCTCGTCCAGGCGGAGAGCCTCTTCAACGACGCGACCAGCCTGATTCTGTTCCGGATCGCGGCCGGCGTCGTGGTCGCCGGCGGCGTGCTGTCGGCCGGTCACATCGTGGGGGATTTCCTGCTGCTCGCGGTCGGCGGCGCGGTCATCGGCGGACTGGTCGCCGCGGGCGTGGCGGTCGTTCGGCGGCGGACCGAGGATCCGGTGGTCGAGACCGTGGTGTCGCTACTCACCCCGTACCTGGCGTACCTGGCCGCCGAGGGCGCGCACGCCTCGGGCGTGACCGCGGTCGTGGTCGCCAGCGTCACGCTCGGCGCGTGGGCACCGCGGCTCACCGGCTCCCGGACCCGGCTCCAGCAGAGCGCCGTGCACGCGACGGTCGTGTTCGTGCTGGAGAGCGTCGTGTTCGGGGTCATAGGCCTCGCGCTGCCGGACCTGATCCGCGAGCTGTCCTCGGCCAACCAGGACTGGCTCCTCCCCGCCTTGGCGATCACCGCCACGCTCCTGCTGGTCCGGATCGCCTGGGTCTTTCCGCTGACGGTTGTCCAGAACTGGCGGCACGCCGGCTCGGCTCGGACGAGTTGGCAGGTCCCGGCGGTCGTCTCCTGGGCCGGCACCCGCGGGGTGGTCCCGCTTGCCGCCGCCCTGTCGATCCCACTCGTCGACGCGGCGGGGCATCCGTTGCCGCAGCGCGACCTCCTCCTCGTGCTGGCCACGGCGGTCATCGTCATCTCGCTCGTCCTGCAGGGCTTCACTCTGGCGCCGCTCGTTCGGCTCGCGGACCTGTCGGTGCCGCAGGCCGACGCCGCGAACGAGTACAACCGCGCCCGGTTGAGGGTGGCCGAGGCCGGCCTCGCGTACGTCGACGAGCTGGACGCGCTGGAGACCGTGCCACCCGTGGTGATCGAGCGGGTCCGGCGCAGCCTGGAGACCCGGGTGGAGCTGGCACAGGAGGACGGCGCCGATCCGGCCGGGGTCCGGCAGACCTACCGGGAGGTACGCCGAGAGGTCGCAGCGGTGCAGAGCCGGGAGCTGGCGCGCATGTACTCCCAAGGCGCCATCGACGAGGCAACCCGCCGCCGGATCCAGCGACAGCTGGACCTCGACGACGCCCGGTTCTCGGACGACCACTAGCACAGTCCATCGATCGGGCGGCCTCGGCGTCAGGAACGCGTCAAGAAACCCCGCGGCGACGTATGGATCCCGTAGCTACCCGTGCCCACCCGGGCGGGCCGCGTTTGGATGGCTGCGGCCCGGAAGGGGGTGTTGACGGTGGCGGGGTTGGTCGACGCCGAGCACGGGCGCACCCCCTTCGGAATCGACCTGGCGCTCGGGACGGTCGCGATGGTCGCGGCCGTCGCCGTGGCCGC
>DASXRC010000062.1:0-4945 GCA_036506795.1 Micromonosporaceae bacterium | reverse complement strand
GCGCAGCCGGTCCACCCCGATCGCCTTGGCGTCCGGCACGGGACAGCGCCGTGAGCCGCCCTGCCGCGCCGACCGTCCTCACCTTCGGCGAGGCACTCGTGGGATACGGCAGCACCGAACCCTCTCTGTCCGCGGCTACCGCCTTCACCCGCTTCCTCGGCGGCGCCGAACTCAATGTGGCCGTGGCGCTCGTGCGGCTCGGCGTCGACACGACCTGGGCCACTGTCGTCGGTGACGACGCGCACGGCGCGTACGTCAGCGCCAGCATGGCCGGATTGGGAGTCCAGGCCCGGCTGCGGCAGGCAGCCGGCCGCACGGCGGTCATGTTCAAGGCCAGCGGCGCCGACACCGATCCCGACGTGCTGCAGCTACGGCACGACAGTGCCTTCGCTCGTCACGCCGATGCGATCCTGGACGACCTGCTTCCGCTCACCGGCTACGGACACCTGCATCTGACCGGAATTCCCCTGGGCGTCTCCGACGCGGCCCGGCGCACCACCACGTCCCTGCTCGCGGCCGCCCGCGACGCCGGCATGACCACCTCGTTCGATCCGAACCTGCGGCTGCACCTGTTTCCCGACGCCGACCTCATGCGAGGCACCCTCAACGCGGTGGCTGCCTCCTGCACAATCGTGCTTCCCGGCCTGACGGAAGGCCGCATGCTGACCGGACACCCGGACGCCGCCGACATCGCCCTTTCTACCTGCGCGCCGGGGTGGAGGAGGTAACCGTCAAACTCGGCGCCGCCGGCGCTGTCGCCTTCACGGACACCGGCACCGCACACTCGAACACCTTCTCGGTGCATGCCGTGGACACGATCGGCGCCGGCGACGGCTTCGCAGCGGGCTACCTCGCCGCGCGGCTCGCCGGCCGCACGCTGCAGGAACGGGTCGACCAAGCCGCCGCGGTCGGCGCGCTGGTAACGACACGGCATGGCGACCTGGCAGCCATGCCGTCGGCCGAGGAACTCGCGACGTTCCAGCACGCGATCGCGCGATGACTCGGGCGGGAGGATCATCCGCCTGCGGTGACGGCTGACCGTAGGCGGCTGAGCGCTGCACTGCGCACACCGGCGAGGACCGGATCGCCGGTCATCCCTGCGGCCCGGACAATGACGTGCCGCGGCGTGCGCGCTGTCGCCGTACCGATGTCGTCGATCAATGCCGGCCCCCACGAGCCGCCGACGACGACCTCCTGCGGGTCGGCAAGCGCGACCACGGCGGCGACGACGCCCGCCACAGCCGTGCCAACAATTTGACGCGTGGCGGCCGAGCTCTCGAGGAGCCGCTCTGCATCGATCGCCGTGGAGCCGTTCCGGCGCAGACCCAGCTCACCGAACAGCTCGATGAACCGGACCGCGCGGCCGTCCGGCCCGACGGTCAGCAGGTGAGCTATCTCGCCGGCCAGGCCGGTCCGCCCCCGCCGCACCTCGCCGTCGTTGATGATCGCGCAGCCGAGGCCCTCGCCCAGGTACAGATAGGCGAAGTCGCGCAGATCCTGCGCGCCGATGCTGTCCCGCTCCGCCAGCGCCGCCCAGTTCACGTCGTTGTCCACGATCACGGTGCCGCCGCCGTACGGCGCGAGGACGGCGACCGGATCCAAAGCGCCCACCAGAAACGGCGCATCGGGCAGCTGGACCAGGCGGCCGGTGGCGCGATCCACCGGGTCGGCCGCGCCGACGACGGCCAGGCGCGCCGGCTGACCGGCGGTGGCGCCGGCCTCCGCGGCCGCCGCCTGCAACGCCGAGGCCACCTGACTCGGGTGGGCCGGCCGGTCGATCGGCCGAACCGCGTGCGCCACTGTGTCCCCATAGATGTCCAGGCAGTCCGCCACCACGCCTTCCGGGGCGATGGTGACCGCGAGCGCCACTCCTACCGTCGGCGCCACTGCGTAGTACGAGCCCACCCGGCCGCGGCCTCGGCCGCCGGGCGTGCGGTCCCCGGTGTCGGCGACCAGGCCACGCTCGGCGAGCCGGCGCACGCTTTCCCCCGCGGTCGGCTTGGAGATGCCGACCTCGACCGCAAGCTCGGCCCGAGTCAACCGACGGTGCTGTATCAGTGCGCGCAATACGTGCTCGTCGGTCAACGACCGGACGAGCTCCAGCGACGGCTTGGCAGGATCCACGCGGTAATTCTAGTCAGGGCTCTTGCCTTGGAGTGATGAGGGCACGTACCGTAATTCAGGTAAAGAGAGCTGACTTGGAAGGAGCTGTCGTGTCGGTCCCCGCCCCGTCCACCCCCGCGCCAACCGCCCTGCCGCACTGGGAGGAGACTCCCAGCGACCTCAAGGCCGCCACCCGCGAGATCAAGGCCGCGCTGCGCGCGCGGATCGCGGCGTCCGGCCGCTCCGTCGACGAGGTCTTCGCCGTCGTCGAGCAGCGGGTCCAAGCGGCCATCGACGACATCGCCGCCGCCCGCCGCCGGGGCGAGACGATCTGGCCGGTGATCGACTACGCCGACATCGCAAACGGCACGGTGCCCGCCGAGCAGGTGGAGCTGCTGCGCCGCCGCGGCTGCCTCGTTGTCCGCGGGCACTTCGAGCGTGACCAAGCGCTGCAGTGGGACCGCGACATCGTCGACTACGTGGAGAGCAACAACTTCTTCGAGAACTACCGCGGCCCCGGCGACGACTTCTTCGGCAGCGTCGGCAGCAAGCCGGAGATCTACCCGATCTACTGGTCACCCGCCCAGATGCAGGCCCGGCAGAGCGACCGCATGGCGACGGTGCAGGCGTTCCTGAACAGCCAGTGGAAGCACGAGTCGGACGGCGTGCAGTGGTTCGACCCCAACCGCGACTCGCTCTACCCGGACCGGATCCGCCGCCGCCCCGAGGGCGCCGACTCGGCCGGTCTCGGCACCCACCTCGACCCCGGCACCCTCGACCTGTGGATGACCCAGGCCTACCAGAAGGCGTTCCGGCACCTGTTCGACGGCACCGTCGAGCAGTACGACCCGTGGGACGCCGCGCACCGCACCGCCGGCCCGCAGTACCCCGGCTCCACCATGTGCTCGGCGTTCCGCACCTTCCAGGGCTGGACCGCACTCTCCGACATGGACCACGACCAGGGCGTGCTGCACACCGTGCCGATCCCCGAAGCGATGGCCTACCTGATCTTGCGCCCGCTGCTGTCCGACGTCCCCGACGACGACATGTGCGGCGTGACGGTCAACCAGGTCTTCCCGGCCGGCCACAAGTGGCACGCCCCCCTCATGGAGGCGCTCGCCGGCATCCCGGACGTCAAGGCCGGCGACTCGGTCTGGTGGCACTGCGACATGATCCACAGTGTCGCCCCGGTCGAGGCGCAGATGGGCTGGGGCAACGTCATGTACATTCCGGCAGCCCCGTGGTGCCCCCGCAACGAGGAGTACGTCGCATCCGCCCGCGACGCGTTCATCAAGGGCGAAAGCCCCACTGACTTCCCCGCCGAGCACTACGAACGCGATTGGCCCAACCGCTTCCAGCCGTCCGACCTGAACGAGACCGGCCGCCGTGGCCTCGGGCTTGCCTGAAGCTAGACCGGCCTCGGATCTTTGACCAGGGCGCAGCGGATCGTCACTGCCGCCCGGCATCCGATCCCGTACCCGCTAGCGGCAACGACCCAGTTCCGCTCACCAACGCCGACAGCGTCTCCTCAGCCGACACGCCTACGACGTGTGCGATGAGGCGCCCGGTCCGTACGCGTCGTGGTAGTTCCACCACTGGTATGGCGGGGTCTGGGGATAGCCCTCCGGCGAGTCCTCCCACTCCTCCTGGCGACCGAGCGCGGTGATGTCGAGGTAGCTCCAAGTGCTCCCCATCGCCTCGTCGCCGCGGCTGTTGACGAAATAGGTGCGAAACACCCGATCGCCGTCGCGGATGAAGGCGTTGGTGCCGTGCCACTCGTCCACGCCGAAATCCTTGTCGAAGTCGTCCGTGAGCGTGTACCAGGGGATGAGTTCCCAGCCCATGCGCTCCTTCAAGCCCTGGATCTCGGCCTGGGGGGCGCGCGAGACATACGCGAGCGTCGTGTCCCGCGCGTTCAGGTGGGCCGGGTGTGCGACCTGGTCGGCGCCAAAGGAGCAGCCCACGCACGCCCGCTCCGGGTAGGCGCCGCCCGACTCCGGATAGGTGGTGACGTCCGGCGCGTAGAAGGCGCGGTAGACGATCAGCTGCCTGCGGCCCACGAACAGGTCCGCCAGGCTGGCCGGGCCGTCCGGGCCCTCGAACCGGTAGTCCTTTTCGACCGCCATCCACGGCATCCGGCGACGCTCGGCGGCCAGCGCGTCGCGAGCGCGGGTCAGCTCCTTCTCCTTCACCAGCAGCTGCGCGCGAGCGGCCTGCCACTCCTGCGGCGACACGATCGGCGGAATCTTCATCGCGGTCCTCCTTTTCGTGGTGTCGATGAGGCGGGTCGTCCATTGCGAGATGGTCACCAGAGCGAGCCATCGCGTCAGACGAGACCGGGTTACATCATGGGTGTCGGACCTGGTAGCGCAGGTGCAAGGTGGCGGGCGCTTGGAGCGCGCGGACCAGGTCGAGTTCGATGTGCTCAGGGGGAAGGCCGTCGAAGAGCCGTCGGCCCTGGCCCAGCAGCACCGGCCGGAGCTGGATCTCCAAGGCGTCGAGCACCCCGGCCTTGAGGGCCTCCTGGGCGGTGTAGGCGCCGTGCATGAAGACATCGCGGTCGCCGGCGGCCGCTTTGGCCTGTTGCACGCAGGCGGCGATGCCGTCGGTGACGTAATGGACTTGCTCGAACGGGTTCTCGGCGGGCGGCTGGTGAGTCGGAACGAAGATCGGGACGCCGTTGTGGTGGTCGCCGTCCCAGTAGCCGGCGAAGTCCCCGGTCCGCTTTCCGGTGATCACCGCGCCGGTGGCCAGCATCTCGTCGAACACGACTTGGCTGTTGGGGTCGCGGGGCCGGAACGCGTCGACACCGCTCGTGTCGCTGCCGCCGCCCCCTAGCCAG
>DASXRC010000061.1:0-21567 GCA_036506795.1 Micromonosporaceae bacterium | reverse complement strand
GTCCGAACCGCGCAGCACCCCGTCGGCGCCGCGCGTGCCGGCCACGAAGAAGCCCTCGTCATCCACCGTGATCGGCAGCTGGGGCAGCGCGCGGCTGGCGGGTCCGAAGATCGGTCGGGCGTTATCGATGATCAGGAACTGAGACTGGTGGCACGGGCAGAGCAGGCGGTTCGTCTGCTGCTCGTACAGGCTCGCCGGGCAGCCGGCGTGGGTGCAGATCTTCGAGTACGCGATGAAGTTCTCCCACATCGAGCCGTTGTTGATCGGGTACGCGTCCCGCCGCGCGGCCGCCGCGTCGTCGGTGCGCAGCTGGATCAGCAGGGTCGGCGAGTCGGCGTACTCGTTGGTGTGGCCGCCCGGGATGCCGGGAAAGACGGTGATCTGGCCACCGACGCTGACATCCTCGGGCCGGATGGGGGAGCCGTCCAGTTGGGTGAGCCGGACCGGCTTGCCGTCATTGAGCGCGGGATCCCAGCCGGTGTACTTCAGCGGCGCCTTGCCGGTGACCGGGTTGACCTTGCTGGGGCTCTTGATGAACATGCCGACCGGCAGGATCGTCGCCAGCGCGCCGACCGGGAGCAGCCCGAGCAGCGCGAGCTTGAGAATGGGCCGGCGCTGGAGGCCGAGCTCGTCGGCCATGTAGGCGATCGTGTGCCCGGTCAGCTTGCGGTCCGCGGATGAAGACGGCCCGTCGTGCCGGTCCTGGATCGACACCTCCCGCGGCAGCAGCCTCTTGCCCCAGACCAGGACGCCGAAGCCGATCCCGGCGAGCGAGAGGGCCAGCGTCAGGCCGAGCAGCGGGGTGTACAGCTTGCTCAGGTTGGAGCCGCTCTCGTACTCCCACGGCCACCAGATGTAGATCACCACGAACGCGGTCGCGGCGAGGCCGGTGAGGAGGAAGAACGCCGCGACCGTACGCACAACGCGCCGCTCCGCCGCGGTGCCGGCCCTCGGGAACTGCGGCTCGTAGTGGACGATCTCCACACCGTCCCGGCGCGCGCCCTCGCGGACGATCTCGAAACGCGACAGGCGCGGATCGTCGATGTCCAGCGGCTCGGCCTCGGGGGCGTGCACGTCGGTCGTCTCAGTGCTCATGACTTCCCTGCTATCCACAGCGTAGTGAACACGAGGGCGGTGATGCCCACCAGGAAGATGGCCAGGCCCTCCGTCACCGGGCCGAAGCGGCCGAGACCCCAGCCGCCGGGGTCGCGGTCGTCGTTGAGGGTGTCGACGTACGCGATGATGTCGGCCTTCTGCTGGGGGGTGAGCTCGTTGTCGCCGAACACGGGCATGTTCTGCGGGCCGGTCAGCATGGCGGCGTAGATCTGGCGGTCGGTCGCCTCCTTGACCGGCGGGGCATACTTGCCCGACGAGAGCGCGCCGCCGCCGCCGGAGAACGCGTGGCACGACGAGCAGTTGATGCGGAACAGCTCGCCACCGCGGGCGACCGCGTCGTCGCCGGTGGCCGCGAGGTCGTTGCCCTCCGGCAGCTGCGGTCCGCCGCCGAGCTCCTGGATGTACTGGCCGATCTGGCGCGCCTGGTCGTCCGTCAGGACGGGCGGCTTGCGCTCGGCCTGGGCCTCCTGCCGGGCCAATGGCATCCGGCCCGATGTCACCTGGAACTCCACCGCCGCGGAGCCGACCCCGATCAGGCTCGGCCCGCGGCCGGGCACGCCCTGCGCGTTGAGGCCATGGCAGGTGATGCAGTTGACGTCGAACAGTGCCTTGCCGTCCTGGGCCGCGCTGCTGAGATTCGGGGTGTCGTCGGCCGACAGGCTGGGGGCGAACGCCGTGTAGACGCCGCCGGCGAGCGCGAGGGCGGCCACGAGCCGCACGACCGAGCCGAGCCGCCGCCGGACCCGGCTGCGGGGGGCACGCGCGCCGGTACGCCCGGCGGCACGCGCGCGAAGACGGCCGAGGCCGAGCCTGGACTTCGGCCCGCCGCGGGTGGAACCGCCGGGGGTGTCATGAGTCATGGCCATACCTCTGGTAGACGGGTCGCACCTGCGTTTTGTGACTGGGCCTCACAGCCCCGCCAGCCGTTCCATCAAGTAGATCATGAAGAAGAGCGCGATCCACACGACGTCGACGAAGTGCCAGTAGTACGACACCACGATCGCGGAGGTTGCCTGTGCGGGCGTGAACCGGCCCATGGTCGTGCGGATCATGTAGATGATGAAGGCGATGAGGCCGCCCGTGACATGGAGGCCGTGGAACCCGGTGGTCAGGTAGAACACCGACCCGTACCCGTCGCCGTTGATCTTGATGCCCTCGTGGATCAGATTGCGGTACTCGTTCGCCTGGCCGAGCACGAAGGTCAGGCCCATCACGAACGTCAGCGTGAACCAGCGCCGCAACGCGAACACGTCACCCCGCTCGGCCGCGAACACGCCCATCTGACACGTGATCGAAGAGAGCACCAGGATGGTCGTGAAGACCGCCGCGTACGGGAGGTGCAGCATCGGGAAGTGCTGCTGCCACTGGAAGTACGCCGTCGAGCGGATCTGGAAGAACATCGCGAACAGCGCCGCGAAGAACATGAGTTCGCTGGAGAGCCACACGATTGTCCCGACGCTGACCATGTTCGGCCTGGTCAACGAGTGGATCCGGCTCGTGTCGATGGCTGGGGCCGCAGTCACGCGGTCATTATTGCCCCCCAAGAGCATTGGCGAGCGTCGGGGTAGGCCTCCGGCCCGCGTGTCGCCGCCGACGCGCCGCGCGCGCCGGGGCCGGGCGCACCGATCGGTGCACCGGAGCCTAGCCTCGAAGCCATGCAGTGGTACGCCGCGGCAGCGGGGATCCCCTCGGCACACGACCATGAGGTGCCGCCACCGGTCAGCGTCAACACGCTGTTCCGGCTGCACGTGGACAGCTGGCTGGTCGTCGGTCTCATCGTGGCTGTGGCCGGCCTCTACCTCGTCGGCGTGTACCGGCTACGGGCCCGCGGGGACCGCTGGCCGGTGTCGCGGTCGCTGCTGTTCATCGGTGGTGGCCTCGGCTCCATCGCGGCGGTGACGGTCACCGGGATCGCGGCGTACGACACGAGCCTGCTCTCGGTGCACATGGTCCAACACATGGTGCTGGCCATGGTCGCGCCGATCTTCCTGGCGCTCGGCGCCCCGGTCACGCTGGCCCTGCGTACGCTCTCGCGGACACCGCGGCACGCGCTGCTCGCCGTCCTGCACAGCCGGCCGGTGCGCGTGCTGACCTTTCCGCTCGTGGCGTACGCGCTGTTCGTGGTCAACCCGTTCGCCCTGTACTTCACCGGGCTGTACCGGCTCACGTTGGAGAACCCGTTCGTGCACGAGCTGGTGCACGCCCACTTCCTCGCGGTCGGCTGCCTGTTCTTCTGGCCACTGGTTGGGCTGGACCCGCTGCCGGTGCGCTGGCCGTACCCGGCACGGGTGCTGCTCATGCTCATCTCGGTGCCGTTCCACACCGTGCTGGGCCTGACCGTCATGCAGAGCCAGGTGCTGCTGGGGGGCGACTGGTACCCCTCGCTGCACCTCGGTTGGGTCGACCCGTGGGCGGACCAGAACGTGGCCGGCGGCATCCTCTGGGCCGGCGGCGAGCTGGTCAGCGTGACACTGCTCGTCGTGCTGCTCGTCCAGTGGTTCCGGCAGTCCGAGCGGGAGGCCGCGCGCGTCGACCGGCAGCTGGACCGGGAGGAGGCCGCGCAGGCCCGTGCCGCCCAGGCCAGCGCCGGGAGGGGCCCCGCCCGCAGCCCCGGGGTCGACTGAGTCGGACAGCCGGTACGATCAGGCGGCAGCCACGACGCGGGAGCACACCGACCGATGACCGACACCAACGCGCAACCGGCCACGTATGTCGTCCTGCTCTATAGCGACGACCCCGAGATCCGGCACCGCATGCGGCTGGCCGTGGGCACCCGCCCCGCCCCCGACATGCAGATCGAGTTCGTCGAGGCGAGCACGTACGCCGACTGCGTCGACCTGGTGCGCGATTACGAGATGGACCTCGTGGTGCTCGATGGCGAGGCCACCCCGGGCGGCGGCATCGGCATCGCAAAGCAGCTCAAGGACGAGCTGGACGACGCGCCGCCCACCTGTGTCGTGATCGCGCGCGCGGCCGACCGCTGGCTCGCCGCGTACGCCCGCGTCGAGGCGACGCTGATGTACCCGATGGACCCCGTGACCACCGGTCAGACGATCGCCGGCATGCTCCGTGAGCGTCGGCCCCCCTCCGCCGGGGCGAGCACGGGGCAGCGCGGGCCCGCGCACACCGCGGCGTAGCCGCGCCGGCACACCCCACCCCGCCTGGAGGCCATCATGGGCGACCGGACCTGGCCGAACCTGCTGGGCGCGCTGCTGCGTGCCGAAGAGCTGTCCACAGAGGACACCGCCTGGGCGATGGGCGAGATCATGTCGGGGGAGGCGACTCCGGCCCAGATCGCGGGCTTCGCGATGGCGCTGCGGGCCAAGGGCGAGACACCGACCGAGATCGGCGGCCTCGTCCGGGCGATGCTGGCCAGCGCGACCCGGGTTGAGCTGCCCGAGGACGTACGCGCCAACGCGGTCGACGTGGTCGGCACCGGCGGTGACCGGGCGCACACGGTGAACATCTCGACGATGGCGGCGATCGTGGTCGCCGCGACCGGCGTCCCCGTCGTCAAGCACGGCAACCGCGCGGCGTCCTCGGCGTGCGGCTCCGCGGACCTGCTGGAGCGTCTGGGCGTACCGCTGGATCTCGGCCCGGTCGGTGTCGCGCACTGCGTCACGGAGGCGGGGATCGGCTTCTGCTTCGCCGCCCGCTTCCACCCGGGCATGCGGCACACCGCCGTACCGCGCCGCGAGCTTGGCGTGCCGACCGCGTTCAACTTCCTCGGTCCCTTGACGAACCCGGCGCAGCCGCCGGCCGGCGCGGTCGGCTGCGCCGATCCGCGGATGGCGCCGGTGATGGCGCAGGCGTTCGCCCAGCGCGGCAACTCGGTGCTGCTGGTACGCGGCGAGGACGGTCTGGACGAGTTCACGACAACCGGGCCGACCCGGGTGTGGGTGGTGCACGACGGCACCGTGGTCGAGAGGCTGCTGGACGCCGCGGACCTCGGCGTCGCCAAGTCTCGCCCCGGCGAGTTGCGCGGAGCGGACGCGGCGTACAACGCGGACGTGGCCCGACGACTGCTGGCGGGGGAGACCGGACCCGTGCGGGACGCGGTGCTCGTGAACGCCGCGGCGGCGCTTGCGGCGCACGATGGGCTGGGCGGAGACCTCCTCCAGACGCTCCGGTCCGGCGTGGACCGCGCCGCGGCCGCCGTCGACTCGGGTGCCGCCGCGCGCCTGATGGACCGCTGGGTCGAGGTCGCCACCGCAGCCAAGCTGGCCGAGTAGCCCGCCGCGCTACTCCGGGCCCTGCGGCCGGCGGGCGAAGGCGGCGATGCGGTCGGCGAGCGGGCCGCCGGCGCGTACCCACGCGAAGTGACCGAGCGGCGCGCCGGCCTGCGCCGCGGTGTAGCGCTCGCACATGACGGGCGCCGCGGCCAGCTTCGCGGCGAGGTGGTCCATTGTGGACGCCGGGGTGTACTCGTCGCCCTCGACGCTGATCGCGAGCACAGGCGTCGTCACCCGCCGCAGTGCGGCCTCGGCGTCTGCGCCGGCCAGGGTCGGATAGCGGCCGGTACGCGCCGTGTATGCCCAATCCCGGATCACGCCGCGCGCCTGCCGGCCGCCGAACGTCCAGCCGGGCCAGTAACCCATCAGCGCGGAGACGCCCCCGATGGCCTGCGCGTACGGCAGCACCGTCCGGCGTGACCAGCGGTAGAGCCGCCAGTAGGGCAGCCCGACGGCCACGAGCGCGACGCCTGCGACGTCGGAGCGCCCGCCGAGAGCCAGCTGCAGGAGGCAAGCCTGCCCGCCGAGCGAGTGACCGATCAGCACGACCGGGCGGCCGTTGCGGCGCGGCTTGAGCTCCTCGAGAACCGCGCCGACGTCGCTGGCCAGCTCGGCGTACCCGTAGCGGGAGGCGCGGCTCGGCCGTGGCGTGCTCGACCCGGTGCCGCGCAGGTCGGCCACGACGACCGCGAGCCCGGCGGCGCGTAGCTGCCGGGCGAACGGGCGGTAGTAGCGGGCCGGTACGCCCATCGCCGGCCAGAGGACCGCCACGGGCGCCGACGCGGGGCCGCCGCCGTCGGGTTCCGGGTAGACCTGTATGCCGAGGCTGTCGCCGCCACGGTCGACGTGCTCCTGGGCGTACTCGTCGCCGGGCGGCGCCGTTGCGTCAGTCGGCATCCGCGAACCCGATCGCGAACGCCTCCTCGAGGTCGTGCTGCGAGTACGCCCGGAAGGCGATGTGCGACTCGGTGTTGATCACGCCGGGCACCTTTGAGATGCCGCCGGCGATGACCTGCGCGATCTGGTCGAACTCGCGGACCCTGACCATCGCGATCAGGTCGACGTGGCCGGCGACCGAGTAGACCTCGCTGACGCCCGGCAGATTGGCGATGGCCTCCGCCACCTCGGGGATCGAGTCCGTGGCGCAGTCGATGAGGACGATCGCGGTGATCACCGGTGGGCTCCTCGACGCTCGGCGTGCTGGTGCGGTCAGCTCATGCTAGCGGCGCCTCGGACGGCACCGTCAGGTCGCGTCCGGCCCGTACGGCGTCGACCAGGTGCTCATCCGGGCCGACGTACCCGCCCGGCCACACGACCGCCCGGGTCGCCGCCCCGAGGACGGTCGCTCTCGCGCCGACCACGGCCCTGTCCAACCGTCCCGAGACGGTAGCGCCGGCGGCCACGAGGCTGGCCCCCGGCCCTCCGTCTTCCAACTCCGTCAGAGTTGGGCCTTCCGCGCCCGCCACGTGCCCAACTCTGACGGAGTTGGGCGGGACGGGGTCGAGCGAGATCGCGTCCAGGTTCGCGCGGAGATAGCCCGCCGGCGTACCCGTGTCGATGTAGCGGCCGCGGTACGGGACCACGCTCAGGGTGCCCGCGGCCTGCGCGGGTCGCCACACCGCGCGGACCAGCTCGCTCGGCTCGGGCCGCAGGTCGCGGACGAGCCGCCACGGCAGCAGAGAGACGCCGGCGAAGCGGTACGCGCCGAACTCGGGTGGATAGTCAGGCGTGGCCGGCCGGCCCAGCAGTCGTACGCTCTCGCCGTCCCAGCCGGACACCAGGTCGGCGAGGTCGGCGTCCGGTGGCGCCTCGGCGCCCCGTGGCGGTGCGCCGGCGTCCGGCGGGGCCGGCGCCAGATGGGCGTCCGCGTTGCCCACCAGCACGCCGCGCCCGTCGATCCAGTCCCGCAGCCGCCCGACACCGCCCGCCGTCCCGAGCGGGCGTTCCGGCTCCAGCGACGGGTGTGCGCGTCCGTCTACGTGCGCCACCACCTGCTCGCCGAGGTAACTCGCATTCACCGCAACCGATTCCGGGCCGACCAGGCCCAGCGCGGCGAGCCGGTCGAGCATGCGGTCCAGCAGCGGCACGTTGCCGACCGGGCACAGCGCCTTCGGCCGAAGCAGGCTGAGCGGGCGCAGCCGGCGCCCCTCGCCCGCCGCCAGCACGACCGCGCACAGGTTCACCGCCGCGAGCCACCGGCGCCGCTTCGCGGCCCGCCCACGCCCTCCTCGGCGGCGAGCGGGCCGATGCCGTAGCAGCCGAGCAGCTGGGCGGTGGCGCGGGTCAGCCGGGGCAGCTCGTCGACCCGGTGCCAGGCTGCCTCGTGCACCTCGGCGCCGTCGACGGACAACGGCGTGCGGGACGCCGACACACGCGCCTCGAATACGACGTCGACCCACCCCTTGACGTGCACGACCGCGTTGGGCACCGCCGGGCTCAGCTCGTCGGGGTGGAGCTCGATGCCGGTCTCCTCGGCCAGCTCGCGGACCGCCCCCGCCACTGGCGGCTCGCCGCGCCGCAGCAGTCCGGCGGGCAACGTCCAGCCCCGGCCGGGCGGCTGACGGAGCAGCAGCAGGCGCTCCGGCCCCGAGTCATCGGCGTCCGCGTCGCGGACCAGCGTCACGGCGCCGACGATGTACTTCTGGGTCACCAGCCGCACCAGCCGGCGGCGCAGGCCGTGCGGGAGCCGGTAGAACAGCCCGTATCCGAGGACGGCGAGGCGAGCGCGCACGGGGGAGCGGCGTTGGATCACACGGCCAGGCTAGAGCAGTGCGGGGGCGCCGCCCCGGGGGGCGCGCAGCCGGTCATCAGCCCGGTTCGTGGTCGACGAGGGCGATGAGGCGCTCGACGACGAAGTCCGGGGAGACCTTCCGGTCGACGACGGCGACAAGCAGCGCCTCGAGATCGGGGTAGCCCATCTCGTCGGCGAGCCGCCGCAGCGGGACGTCGTTGGCGAGACCGCGGTGCACCTGGCGTAGCGCCAGCCCGATGGACGCCCGGCCGAGGCGTACCTTGTCGGGGATCGTCATGCCCGGCTCGTTGCGGTCGGCGAACCAGCGCCCGATCTGCAGCTGGGCGTGCTGGGTCTTCACGAATTCCAGCCACTCGCGGCGCGGCCCGAGCGGCGCGGTCGACGCGTCGACCTCGGCCGGCGCGTCCGCCTCCGTGTAGATCTCCACGACGTCGCCGTCGGTCAGCGCCGACGACAGCGGGGCGAGCCGTTCGTTGATCTTCGCGGCCAGCAGGTGGTCGCCGATCTCTGTGCCCAGCTCGTACGCCACGTCGACCGGCGTGGCGTCGGCCGGGAGCAGGATCCGCCGGCCGCGTGCGATCACTTGAATCTGCGCCTCGGCCAGGTCGCAGCGGAGGGATTGCAGGAACTGCGTGGAGTCGGTGGTCTCGTGTTCCCAGTCGAGGACCCGGCGCAGCCAGCCGAGCTGTTCGGCGCTGGACGCCGCGGTCGCGCCGGACTTGGGATAGCGGAAGTTGGCCACGATGCCGTACTCCGCGGCCCGGTGCATCGCCTCGGTGCGGATGAGCACCTCGACAGACCGGTCGTCGGGTCCGATCACGGTGGTGTGCAGGGAGCGGTAGAGGTTGTTCTTGGGGGATGCGATGAAGTCCTTGAACCGGCCGGAGACCGGGCGCCACAGCCCGTGGATCGCGCCGAGCGTGGCGTAGCAGTCGGTCTCCGGCCCGTCCACGACGATCACGATGCGCGGCGGGTCGAACGGGGTCGGGTAGCCGCCGGCTAGGGTGTCCTTCCAGATCGAGTAGTAGTGCCGGGGCCGCGGTGCCACCTCCGCGTCCACCTTCGCCCGGCGCAGCGCGGTCCGCGCCTGCGCGACGACGCCGGCCAGGTACTCCGCCCAGTGTGGACGGTTCCGGACGTGGTGGTCGATCTCGGCATACGCCTCCGGCTCGAGGTGGAACAGGACGGCGTCCTCCAGCTCGCGCTTGAGCGCCTGGATGCCCAGCCGGTCGCTGAGAGGGACGAGGACCTCGTGGGTGGTCCGGGCGATGCGTTCGCGGGACGCGGCGGAGCGCGCGTCGAGGGTGCGCATGTTGTGCAGCCGGTCGGCCAGCTTGATGATCAGAACCCGGACGTCCTTGCCGGCCGCGACGAGCAGCTTGCGGATCGTCTCCGCCTCGGCGCTGTCCCCGTAGAACCCCTTGTCGAACTTGGTCACGCCGTCGACGAGCAGGGCCACCGCCGGGCCGAAGTCGTCGTGGAGGGCCTGGAGCGTGTAGCTGGTGTCCTCCACGGTGTCGTGCAGCAGCGCGGCAACCAGAGTGGTGGTGTCCATCCCGAGCTCGGCGAGGATCTGTGCCACGGCGAGCGGATGGGTGATGTACGGCTCACCGCTCATGCGCAGCTGCCCACGGTGCGCGGTGTCGGCGATCGCGTACGCGCGGCGCAGCATGCCGAGGTCGGCCGAGACGTGCACGGACCGGTGCGCGCGGATGAGGGTGGCCACCGGATCGGGGTCGGCAGCCTGCCAGGAGAGCAGTGACCACAGTCGTTGGGTCAGTCCCACCTCCGGTGGGCGGGTCGGTAGCGCTCGCCCGACGCCCGCGCCGTGCCCGGCGTCGAGGTCCACTCCGACACCTCCTCGCCACGACTCGCGCCCTGCTCATAGGGTAGACAGCCATTCGCTGGCCGATCGGTCAGTTACTCATGGTCGATTGGCCGAGCACGGCATCTGTCCTATGTCGAGGAGGCGGCGGCCTCCGCCCGCGCCAGCAGGCCACGGAACCGGGCCGCCCCCCGCACGGGTGACGCCCAGCCGGCGGAGATCTCAACCAGCCGGGTCTCCCGCCGTTCGAGCCAGGCCAGGATCCGCTCCGTCTCCGCGGCGGAGGCCGCCGGGGTCGGACCGAGCCCCGGAACCACGGTCTCGGCCGTCGCTCGCAGCACCTCGAGCGTCGCGCGGGGATGCACCCGCGGCCGCGACGCGCCCGCGGCGGCGAGCCGCCCGTGCCGCACGATCGCCAGCTCCCAGCCCCCGTCGGCGGACCGCCGCGCGGCGATCAGCTCGGCGAGCGAGGTCAGCGCGGTCAGCCGCTGCATCCGGATCGTCGCACGCAGCACGGCGGCCAACCGGGTGCGGACGACCGCGGCCTCCTCATATCGCTGCGCCCGCGAAAGAATCTCGATGCGCGCGAGCAGGGACTCCACGACCGCGCCCGGATCGTCCGCGGTGGCCGCCCGAAACGGCTCGGCGGCTCGCCGCTCGTACTCCTCCAGCGTGATCCGGTGCTCGCACGGCGCGGGACACCTGCCCAGCTCGGCCAGCGCGCACGCGGCCACCGTTGTTCGGGTGGAGAGCCGGAGCGTGCACTGCCGCAGCGGCACCGCGTCGTGCACACCGGCCGCCACCTGTTCGGCCACCCGCGTCGACGCGAACGGCCCGAGGTACGTGGCGCCGTCCGCGGTCAGCTGGCGCACGATGGACAACCGGGGGTACGCCTCGGCGGTGAGCTTGAGCCAGACCACCCGCTCGGGGAACTTCGACCGCCGGTTGTACGGCGGCGCGTGCGCGGCGATGAGCCGCAGCTCGCGGACCTCCGCCTCGAGCCCGTGCGCACATTCGATGGCCTCGATCCGCTCGGCCGCGTTGAGCATCTCGTCGATCCGGGCCCGCTTCTCCGCGGCGGTGAAGTAGCTGCGCACGCGGGTCGCGATGTCGCCCGAGGTGCCGACGTAGAGTGGGCGCCCGTCGACGGCGCGGAAGACGTACACCCCGGGGGCGTGGGGCAGGCCCTCGGCCAGGTGCCGCTTGCGGCGCTGCACCGGCGACACCGCCTTGACGAACTCGAGGGTGTCGCCGAGCGTGAACACCCGGTGCCCGCCGAGCCGCGCGATGAGGGCGTGCAGGACGTCCACTGTGGCCAGCGCGTCGTCCAGCGCACGGTGGGTCGGCCGGCGGGCCGTCCGGAAGTACGCGGCGAGCGTGCTCAGCCGCCGGTTGGGCACCTCTTCGGGGATCAGCACGCGGCGGGCCAGCGTCGCCGTGTCGACGACCGGGGGAGCGGGCCACGGGTAGCCGTGCCGGACACAGGCCGCCTTGAGGAAGCCGACGTCGTACGGCGCGTTGTGCGCCACGAACACCGCGCCGCCGATGAACTCGAGCAGCGCCGGCAGCACCCTTTCGATCGGCGGCGCCGGCGCGACCATCGCCTCGGTGATGCCGGTCAGCACGGTGATGAACGGCGGGATCCGCCCGCCGGGGTTGACCAGCGTGGCCAGCACGCCCAGCTCCTCGCCGCCACGGACCTTGACCGCGCCGACCTCGGTGATGCCGCCGCCGTCCGGAGCGCCGCCGGTGGTCTCCAGGTCGACGACGACGAACGTGGTGTTCCGCAGCGACAGCGCGCCGGGATCGGCCAGCAGGCCGTCGAGCGTGCCCTGGACGAACGCGGGGTCAGCCACGGCCGGGACGTTAGGACTTGTGTACGACACTTCGGGTGCCCCGCGTCGCGGCGCCCTCGCTTACGAGGGCCAGGGTGGGAGACTTGCGCTATGTCGCCACCCGCGGAGCCAGGCGAGCGCCGACCCGAGCCGGACGAGCCGGCCGGCGAGGCTGACGTCGGTGCGCCCGCGGACGGCGTCGATGACGACGCCACCACCGTCGACGAGGACGCCGAGCCGGAGCCCGTCCTGCCCGAGCCGGTCCGGCAGCGGATCGTGGCGATGGTCGCGAGCGTCCTGCCCGGGCTACCCGCCGACGAGCTGCCGGTGCCGTTGCGCCGAGTCGCCAAGTTCGCGCCGAATCGCCGGGCCCGACTCGGCGGTCCCGTGATCGCCACTCAGCTCGCGGGCGATCCGCTGTTCCGGCAGCGCGCCGCCGGCCGCGTGCTCGCCGAGGCGGGAGAGCTGGGGTCCGCGGTCATCGAGGGCACCTGCCCCGCCGCGGCCGACCCGGTCGAGGTGGCCGCGCTGGCGTACCTGGCTCGGCCGGAGGGCTGGCGCGAGCTGGTCGAGGCGGCCGGCGAGGCCGTCCGGGCCGAGGCGGACAGCGCGCTGATCGCCGAGGTCATGCGAGACGCCGACCAGCGCGCGGCCCGGGCCGAGCACGACCGCGCGGTCGCCCGCGTCGAGGCGGACAAGCTGCGCGACGAGCTAGCCCGGGTACGGGAGGAGCTGGGCCAGCTGCGCGAGGAGGCGCGCGTTCTGGGACGTTCGCTGCGCGAGGCGCAGGCGCGCGAGCGCAAGACCGCCGAGATGCTCGCCACCGAGAAGGGGCGGGCCACCCGCGCGGCGGCCGACCACGATGCGGAGCTGCGCCGGCTGCGGGCGCGGCTGGCCGAGGCCGAGGCCGCCTCGTCGAGTGCGCGGCAGGCGGCCAAGGATCTCCGGGCGGTCGACGACGCTCGGCTGTGGTTGCTGCTGGAGACCATCGGGCAGGCCGCCACGGGGCTGCGCCGCGAGCTGGCGCTGGATCCGGCCGAGCGGCTGCCCGCCGACTTCGTCGCCGACGGGTTCGCCGAGCGGCCGGAGACGGCCGGGGCCAGAGCCCGCGGGCACAGCGCCGACGACCCGGCCCGCCTGGATCAGCTCCTGGCGCTGCCGCGGGCGCACCTCGTCGTGGACGGCTACAACGTGACCAAGCGCGGCTTCGGTGAGATGTCGCTGGAGCAGCAGCGTAACCGGCTGGTCGGTGGGCTGGGCGGCATCGCCGCGCAGACCGGTGCCGAGGTGACGGTCGTCTTCGACGGCGCGGAGCGCGTACACGGCCTGCCGCCGGCGCCGCGCGGCGTGCGCGTCCTGTTCTCCCGCAAGGGGGAGACGGCCGACGAGCTCATCCGCCGGCTCGTACGCGCGGAACCCGCCGGTCGCCCGGTCGTCGTCATCTCCTCGGACCGCGAGGTCGCCGACGGCGTGCGTCGGCACGGCGCGTACCCCCTCGCCGCCGACGCCCTCCTGCGCCGGCTCGCCCGCTCCTAGCCCACCCGGTTCTGTCGTACCGCTCGCATAGCGTCCGCCACGCGCCGTGCCAGTCGGCAAGCTGGCCGATCGAGGAGGACCGATGCTCATCGACTGCGATGTCTGCGCCGTCCGTGGCGCCGCCTGCCGGGGCTGCCTGGTCAGCGCGGTGCTGGGCGCCCCGCCGACCGGGGTCGAGCTGGATCCGGCCGCGCCAAGCGGTTGAGGTGCTCGCAGACGCCGGGATGGTGCCGCGGCTGCGCCTGGTGACGGCCGCGCCGGAGGCACCCGGCCCCGCGCGCCCGCCCACCGGGCGGGCACGCCGCATCGCCTGATCCGTCGACCGGTAGCGTCGGGCGGACCGTGAGTGTCGGCGCGACGTGGAGGGCGGCGGATGACTCCTCGGCTGTGGGCGGTGGTAACGCTGGCCGGCCTGGCGCTCGCGATCGCCGTCGCCGCGGCGGTGCTGATCCCCTGGCACCGCACGCCGGCGCCGCGGGCCGACCAGCTCGCCGCGTTGGCCGCGCTGCCGAGGGAGCAGGTCGAACGCGGCCGCGCGTTTCACGCCGCCATGCGCCCGTCCTCCTACGGCGCGATGGCCGTCGGGCTGCTCGCGGCGCTGGCGCTTGGCGTCACCCCGCTCGGTGCTCGGCTCGTCGAGGCGGTCGGTCGCCCGTTCGGCGGCCACTGGTTCCCGCAGGCGCTGTTCGGCGGGCTGGCCGTCGTGTTCGTCGGCGAGCTGCTCACCCTGCCGTTCGCGGCCTGGCGACACACGGTCCTGGTCAGGTACGGCCTGTCCACCCAGGGCTGGGGCGGCTGGGCGGTCGACGTGGTCAAGGCGTACGCCGTCGGTGCCGTGATCGGCGCGGTCGCGCTGCTCGGCTTCTACACGGTCGTGCGGCTGGCACCGCGCTGGTGGTGGGCCTTCGGCGCCCTCGGCGCCGCGGGCCTGGTGGTGCTGCTCAGCTTCGTGCTGCCCGTGCTCGTCGAGCCGGTCTTCAACAAGTTCACCCCCATGGAGCCCGGGCCGCTGCGAACGGAGCTGGTGACGCTCGCGGCGCGCGACGGTGTGCCGGTGCGTGACGTGCTGGTGGCGGACGCGTCGCGTCGTACGCGGGCGGTCAACGCGTACGTCTCCGGGCTCGGCCCGACCCGTCGCATCGTCGTGTACGACACCCTGCTGCGCGAGGCGCCGCCGGAGGAGGTGGCCAGCGTGGTCGCCCACGAGCTCGGCCACGCCAAGGACCGCGACGTGTTCGTCGGCACGCTGCTCGGGGCGCTCGGCGCGGCCGCCGCCATCGCCGCGCTCTACCTGCTTGGCTCGTGGACCGGTCTGCTACGTCGGGCCGGGGTGGACAGCATCGCGGAGCCCCGCGCGATCGGGCTGTTGATCGCGATCGCCGCGGTGGCCGGCCTCGTGTCCACGCCGGTCCAGAGTCTCGTCTCGCGGCGCGTCGAGGCGCGCGCGGACACCCACGCCCTCGCGCTGACGAACGACCCGGCCACGTTCGAGGAGATGCAGCGCCGGCTGGCCGGCGTGAACCTGTCCGATCCCGACCCCAACGCCGTCGAGCAGCTGTTCTTCGGCACCCACCCGACAACGGTGCAGCGGATGGCCGCGGCCCGGGCGTATGCGCGAGGGCTCCGATGAGCACGCTGCTGGTGACGAACGACTTCCCGCCCCGCCCCGGCGGCATCCAGGCCTTCGTGCACAACCTGGCGGTCCGCCAGCCACCCGGGTCGGTCGTTGTGTACGCCTCACGCTGGCACGGAGCGGCCAGGTTCGATGCCGAGCAGCCGTTCGAGGTGGTCCGCGAGGACACTACCGTGCTGCTGCCGACGCCGCGGGTGGCGCGGCGGGCGGCGGAGCTGGCCCGGGCGTACGGCTGCGAGACGGTGTGGTTCGGCGCGGCGGCGCCGCTCGGTCTGCTGGCCGCGGACCTGCGGTCTCGGGCGGGCATCGTCCGGGCGGTCGCACAGACCCACGGGCACGAGGTGGGCTGGGCCGCGCTGCCGGGCGCCCGCAGGCTGCTGCGGCGCATCGGGCGCGGCCAGGACGTCGTGACCTACCTGGGGGAGTACACCCGCGCGCGGCTGGCGCCCGCGCTCGACGGGCTGACCGAGCTGCGCCGCCTGCCTCCCGGCGTCGACACCCACGCATTCCACCCGAGCGTCGACGGCGCGGACGTGCGGCGACGGTACGGCCTCCGCGACCGACCCGTGATCGTGTGCGTCTCCCGCCTCGTGCCGCGCAAGGGGCAGGACACCTTGATCAGGGCGCTGCCCGAGGTGCGCCGGCGGCTGCCGGACGCGGCGCTGCTGCTGGTCAGCGGCGGCCCGTACCGCGCGACGCTGCAGCGGCTCGCCCGCGACGCGGGAGTCGAGCGGGACGTGGTGTTCACGGGTTCGGTGCCGTGGCCGGCGTTGCCCGCGCACTACGCGGCGGGCGACGTGTACGCGATGCCGTGCCGGACCCGCAACCGCGGCCTCGACGTCGAGGGGCTCGGCATCGTGTACCTCGAGGCGTCCGCGAGCGGGCTGCCAGTGGTCGGCGGCGACTCCGGCGGGGCGCCGGACGCGGTCCGGGACGGCGAGACCGGCTACGTGGTGGGCGGCCGCGACACCGGGCCGCTCACCGAGCGGCTGGTCGCGCTGCTCGCCGACCGTGATCTCGCGCGGCGGATGGGCGCGGCCGGCCGCGCCTGGGTGGAGCGGGACTGGCGGTGGGACACCCAGGCGGAGCGCATGCGGGAGATGCTCCGCGCCGCCTGAGCCGTGGTCGCAGCGTCCGCGGTGTGATGTCGGGCCCGGCCTGCGGGACGGAATGGCCGTCCGCGCGGTCCGCGTGTCAGGGTGGTGTGCGTGGATCCCACCGCATTGACCGGAGCGGGTGTGGCCGCGGGCGTGCTCGCGACCGCCTCCGCCGCCGGCGTCTGGCTGCGCCGATCCACCGGACGGTTGCGGCCCGTGCGGGGCGCGGCGGACTCCGGGGGTCCGCCGAGCGCGGATCCGATCGCCGACCTGCTCGCCGGGTTGGGCGTGGTGCCCGGTACGCCGGCGACCCTCGTGCAGTTCTCCTCGGCGTTCTGTGCGCCCTGCCGTGCCGCCCGCCGGGTGTGCACCGAGGTGGCCGCGATGCTCGAGGGAGTCGGGTACGTCGAGGTCGACGCCGAGAGCCACCTGGCCGCCGTGCGCGCGCTGCGCGTCTGGCGTACGCCCACCGTCCTCATCGTGGACGGTGCGGGCCGCGTCGTGCGGCGGGCCACCGGCGTCCCCGGCAAGGCCCAGGTGATCGCGGCGGTCGCGCCGCTGCTGGCTGACGCCGCGGCGGCCGTGCCATGACCAGCGCCGTCGATCGTCAGCCGGGACGGTTGCTGGACCCGCGCGGCCCTCGGTTCGCGGCCGCGCTGACGTCGGCCGTGCTCGTCGTCGTGCTGATCACCGGCTCGGGCTGGCTCGCGCTCGCGCAGGCGGCGGTCTTCGCGCTCACCGCCGCCGACCCCCGCCGCGCCCCGTACGGCATGGCCTACCGGGCGCTCGTGCGGCCCCGGCTGGGTCCTCCGGCGGAGCTCGAGCCGGCCGCGCCCGTCCGCTTCGCACAACTGGTCGGCCTCGCGTTCGCCCTCGCGGCGGCCGCCGGCTACCTGGCCGGCGCGCCGGTCGTCGGCGCGGTCGCCGCCGGAGCCGCGCTCGCCGCCGCGTTCCTCAACGCTGCCTTCGGCCTCTGCCTCGGCTGCGAGGCGTACCTCGCGATCCGGCGCCTCGCCGGTCGCCCGCTGCCGTCCCGCGTCCCGGCTCGCTAGATCCACGCAACCTTGCCCGGGTTGGGGTGTCGGCCGCGCCGTAGCACCCAACCCGGGCAAGGTTGCGTCGATCGTGGGTGGGCTAAAACTTCGGCGCGTCGGGGGCCTCAAGCAGGCCTAGCCGCAGCGCGGTCATCAGCGCCTGGGCGCGGTTGGCGGCGCCAAGCTTCTCGTACAGCTTCGAAATGTGCGTCTTCGCCGTCGACTCGCTGACGAACAACTGCTTGGCGATCCCCGCCACGCTCATGCCGTCGGCCAGCAGCCGCAGCACCTGGCCCTCACGGGGAGACAGTTGGGGGCCGGAGGGGGCGAGCCGACGCTTCATCGCCTCGGCCAGGTCGGCGGCGGTGAACGCGGACGGCGCGGACGCGGCGTGGCGGGCCGCGGCGACAACCTCGTCGGCGGGCGCGGTCTTGGGCACGAACGCGCTGGCACCGGCCTCGAGCGCGCCGAAGAGCTGGTCGTCGCCGGCGTACATGGTCAGCACAACGATGCCCATCGTGGCGCTCGACTTGCGCAGCGCCCGGGTCGCCTCGAGGCCGCTGCCGTCGGGCAGGCGCAGGTCCATGATCACAACGTCCGGCTGCAGGGCGCCGGCCTGGCGCACCGCCTCCGCCGCCGTCGCGGCCTCGCCGACGACCTCGAACTGCCGGTCCCGTTCGAACGCGTGTCGCAAGCCCTTGCGGATGAGGTCGTGGTCGTCGACGAGCAGAACCTTCGTGCGAGCCGTTGGTGTGGCGCTGCTGGACATGGTCGGTGCTCTCCCCTTCTGGTGCCGCCCGACCGTTTCCCGCGTGTCAACGGTCGTGCATGCGGTGCCGTCTCACCGCCGGTGGTTCACAAGCTATCGCGCCGAGGAGAGGTGCCAAGCACCACGGCAACCGTCGTGCCGCTCGGGTTTCTTGGTCTGATCTCCAGCCGGCCACGGATACGTTCCGCCCTCTCGGCCATGATCGCAAGACCGTACCGACCATCGAGCCGCTGGTCAGTGATGCCCTGTCCGTCGTCCGACACTTCAATTTGGGCAAATGGGGGGTCGACGGCGCAGGTCACCCACAGGTTCTCGGCGCCGCCGTGCTTGCGCGCGTTGGTGATCGCCTCTTGGGCGATGCGCAGCAGCTCGGCCTCGGTCGCGGCGGGCAGGCGCGCCGTACCCTCGTCGAGGGAGAAGTGCACGCGCAGACCGGCCGATGCCCCGACCGTCCGGGCGTACTCGGCGACCGCGGCGGCCAGTCCGCCGTGCCGGTCCACCTCGCTGCGCAGCTCGAACAGGCTCAGGCGCAGCTCGGTGATGACCCGGGTGACCTCCCCGCGCAGCGACCGCAACTCCTCCGACGCCTCGTCGGCGCCGTGGGGCAGCGTTGCGAGCGCGTTGTCGATGCCGTACCCGACCATGACCAGTTCCTGGGCGACCCCGTCGTGGATCTCCCGGGCCAGCCGCTTGCGCTCCTCGTTCGTGGCCAGCGAGCGCACCTCATCGAAGAGCAGGGCGGCCTCCAGCCTGAGCGCCGCCTCGCCGGTCAGCGCGGTCACCCGGGCGACCACCGACGGCGGGTACGCGGCGGCGACGTTCGCCTCGAGCGCGACGAGGCCGATCGTGCGTACGCCGGCCACGAGCGGGACCACGAGGGCGGACACCTCGCTGCCCAGGCGCTGGGAGCGGGCCTGCGAGCGGTTGGCCGTCTGCGGTTGCTGACTGGCCCAGGCGTCGGCGATCGCGGAGTCGACGTCGAGGGAGGTCTCCCAGTCCACCCGGTCGACGCCCGACTGGGCGAGCACCACCAGCCGCCCGCCGCCGCTGGCCGACAGGACGGCCGCGCGGTCGGCGCGGGCCACGGTCCGCAGCTCCTCCAGGAGGTGTTCGGCGATGCCGCCCGGGTCGAGCGTCGCCCCGGGCAGCTGGCGGGCGACGCGGCGCAGCTGGCTGAGCAGCCGGGTCGCCTCTGCGTACGGCTGAGGCCGGCCGTCGCTGCGCATCGCCCGCTGCAGGGCTCCGGTGGCGAGCGTGCCGAGCGCGGCCAGCACGAGCCACTGTGAGGAGACCGCGACGTATCCGGGCTCGGCGAGCTGCGGGCCCTCGTTCGTGTCCGTGAACAGCCCGGCGATCGTCAGCACGCCGGCCGTCACGGCGAGCAGGGCGGCGGCCTCGGTGGCCCGCCGCTGCAGGGCCGCGGCGGTCAACGGCACAGCGAGGTACGGCAGGATCGCCGCCGCGCCGAGGCCGTGCTGCACGTTGCCCCATGCGTCGGCCGAGGCGGCGACCGCGCTGGCCGCCAGCCCGACGATGATCGCCTCGGCGAACCGGCCCAGCGGCCCCAGCACCGGATGCCGATGCGCGAGGAAGGCGGGCAGGCTTGCGGCCGCGAGGAGGGCGACCCATACCAGCTGAGTCGGCCTCGTTGTCGTGATCAACGTGAGCACACCGACGAGGCCGAGCAGCGCCACGCGCGCGGCGAGCCCCACGGGGTTCGGGCGCCGCCACACACCCGCGGCCGCGGCGGAGCGCGCGGGCGCGGGCGGGGTGGCGGCGGGGCGGCCGTGCGCGGGGGTCAACCTGCGGCGGCGCGCCGGCTCAGCCCTTGCGGTAGATTGCGGCGATCTCGTCGGCGTACTCCTTCTGCACCACGCTCCGCTTGACCTTCATCGACGGTGTCAGCTCGCCGGTCTCCTCCGAGAAGTCGCGAGGCAGGACGCGGAACACTTTGATCGCTTCTGCCTTGGAGACCGCCTGGTTGGCGTCGTCGACGGCGACCTGGATCTCCGTGCACAGCTGCTCGTCCTCGCGCAAGTCGGCGACGCCGAGCCCGGCCTCGCGGCCGTTCGCCGCCAGCCACTGCGGCCACGCCTCCTCGTCGATCGTAACGAGGGCGGCGATGAACGGTTGCCGGTCCCCGACCACCAGGCAGTGGCTGACCAGGGGGTGGGCTCGTACGCGATCCTCCAGCACGGCGGGTGCGACGTTCTTGCCGCCGGCGGTGACGATGAGTTCCTTCTTGCGGCCGGTGATCGTCAGGTAACCGTCGTCGTCCAGCTCGCCGAGGTCTCCACTGTGGAACCAGCCGTCCGCGTCGAGCGCCTCGGCGGTCGCCTCCGGGTTGTTCCAGTAGCCCCGGAACACCAGGTCTCCCTTGATCAGGATCTCGCCGTCGTCGGCGGTCCGGATCGTGACTCCGGGCAGCGGCCGGCCCACGGTTCCGATGCGGATCGCGTTCAACACGTTCACGGCCGCCGCCGGCGACGTCTCCGTCAGCCCGTACCCCTCGTAGATCGTTACCCCGATGCCCCGGAAGAAGTGCGCGAGCCGGGCGCCGAGGGGCGCACCGCCGGAGATCGCGGCCTCGCAGCGGCCGCCGAGCGCCGCCCGCAGCCGCCGGTAGACGAGCCGGTCGAGCACCGCGCGCTGGGCGCGCAGTGACAGGCCCGGGCCGGCCTTCTCCCGGGCCTCGCTGTACGCCACGGCGACCTGCTCCGCGCGGTCGAAGATCCGGCCCCTGCCGTCAGCCTCGGCGCGCTGCTTCGCGCCGTTGTAGACCTTCTCGAACACCCGCGGCACGGACAGCACGAACGTCGGCCGGAACTCCTGCAGGTCGGCGACCAGGTTCTTGACGTCGGACGTGTGCCCCATCGTGCAGCGGGCCTGGACCACGCCGATCTGGATCAGCCGGGCGAACGAGTGGGCCAGCGGCAGAAACAGCAGCGTCGACGCGCCCTCGTGGAAGAGGTTGGGCAGCACGGGAATCGCGTTGGCGATATCGGCGTACATGCTGCGGTGGGTCAGCACGCAGCCCTTCGGCCGGCCGGTGGTGCCGCTGGTGTAGATGACCGTCGAGACGTCGTCCGCCTTCGAGCTGCGCCGACGGGTGTCCACCTCGGCCGCGTCGACCGTTTCGCCGCGTGCCACCAGGGCATCCAGGTCACCGGTCTCGATCTGCCAGACCTGTTCCAGGTTCGGCAGCTCCCCCCGGATGCCGGCGAGGGTCATGGCGTGCGCATTCGTCTCGACGAAGCAGGCCACCGCGCCGGAGTCGGAGAGGATCCACGCCACCTGCTCGGCGCTGGAGGTCTCGTAGATCGGCACGGTCACCGCGCCGCATGCCCAGATCGCGTAGTCCAGCAGCGTCCACTCGTACCGCGTCTTGCTCATCAGACCGACCCGGACGCCGGGCTCGATGCCGGCCGCGATCAGGCCGCGCGCCGCCGCGGTCACCTCGTCGCGGAACTGTACGCACGTGACGTCCTGCCAGCCGTCCGCGGTGCGGCGGGTGAACTGGACGGTGTCGGGCGCGGTTTCGGCGTTGTCCCACACGGGGTCGGTGAGGTTCGCCGCATCGCCGATGGTGACGACGGGGGGTACGGAGAACTCGCGCACGGTGGCACTCCTCGACGTGGGCGGCGCGTTCCGCCGGCTATCCGCAACCTACCCGCTCTCGTCGATCATGGAATGGTTGCTAGCCTGCCGAGCATGGCGGACACGTCCACCCAGTCGATC
>DASXRC010000060.1:0-15962 GCA_036506795.1 Micromonosporaceae bacterium | reverse complement strand
CGGGTTCCACACCGCCGCCGCACTCATCGCCCTGATCAAACTTCACCTCGGCGGCTACCGGATCGAACTCCCAGGGCGGGGCTCCCCCGCCTAAGCCCACACATCAAGCAGGAGAGCCGACAACAAGTCCATGATCGACGGGGAGAGAGGGGAGAGGGCGCTATCGGCGGCGGGCGCTACGGCTTGCCGCCGAAGAGGCCGAAGTGGATGGTCCTGGTCAGCGTTGCGTTCGCGTCGTCGCCGTCGAGCGACCACACCATCGTGCCGCCGAGCCGCTGCTGCCTGACGTACTGGGCCTTCTGGAGCACGACCGCTGGGTCGTCGAAGGTCCAGAACGTCGTGCCGTTGAACAGCCAGGCGTGGCCGGCCGCCCAGTCGCGGTACAGCGTGTACCCCTGGCTTTGCAGCGTGGCGAGCACCTTGTAGTCCTCCGAGCCGGGCTCCCACGTGGCGGGCGCCGCACCGGCCGCCGGCTGGTAGAGCCCGTCGCCGCCGCCGGTGACGCCGGTCCAGCCGTGCCCGTAGTACGGGATGCCGAGCACGAGCTTGTCGCGCGGAGCTCCCCGCGCCAGCCACGACCGGATCGTGTAGTCGCCGGTGAAGTCCGGGTTGTCGGGCGCCCCGGCCGGCTGGCGCAGCGCGGACTGCTGGTTGGTCACGGACTCCCAGGGGCCGTGGAAGTCGTACCCCTGCACGGTCGCGAAGTCCAGCGACTTAAAGATCTTGTTGCCCTCGTAGCCGGCGTCCATCGTGGCGGGGTTGGCCGGCAGGAACGCGGACAGCTCGAAGTGCCGCCCGACGGAGGCGCCGTACGCGTCGAGCTGCGACCGGAACTCGCCGAGCAGCGCGGTGTAGTTCTGCTTGTCCTCTGGGCGGATGACGTTGCCGGGCTCGCCTTCCGAGCCTGGCCACTCCCAGTCGAGATCGATGCCGTCGAAGACACCGTACGCCGAGCCGGGTCCGCCGCTGCCGCCGTCGAGCACCGGCAGGTTCCCCTTGAGGAACAGGTCGATGCATGACGCCACGAAGGCCGCCCGGTTTTCCGGCGTCGCGGCATTCGAGAAGTAGGTCGACCAGGTCCAGCCGCCGATCGACAGCAGCACCTTGAGGTTCGGGTGCTTGGCCTTCAGCTTGAGCAGCTGTCCGAAGTTGCCGTTGAGCGGCTCACCCCAGGCGTCGCCGACGCCGTCGACGCTCTCCTCGGCGGGCACCGGACGCTGGTAGTCGGCCCAGGCGTCGCCTTCGCCGGGGATGTTGGCCTCGAAGCACCGGCCGTCCTGGCTGACGTTGGCGAACGCGTAGTCGATGTGGGTCAACCGCGAGGCCGCCCCGGACGTGTCGAGGTTCTTGACGTAGAACGCCCGGCCGTAGATGCCCCACTGCGTGAAGTAGCCGACCTGGCGCACGCGATCTGGCCGGCCGGATGTCGATTCCGCCTGGGCGGCCGACGCCGGGAGCATGGCGACGGTCGCGGCGAGGGCGGTCACGAGCACGGCGAGCCGGCGGGAAGGGGATGCTCGCATGGTTAAGAAACTTACCGATTAATGGGGCGGGGTCAAGGGGCAGCGAGGTGGGCGGTGTCGTTCACCGTCCGCACCGCCACGCCGCCGTCGTCCCAGGCGTCCACGATGGATATCCCGGCCGCGTCGAGGTAGAGCCTGTGCAGCAGGGCGTCGCCCGCCGCGAGGGCGTCGCGCAGGATCAGCTTGATCGGCGTCACGTGCGAGACGATCACGACGATCGATTCCGGGTACGCCCCGCGCAGCTTGGCCACGGCCCGCCGTACCCGGGAGGCGACCGCGCCGAACGACTCCCCACCCGGCGGTGCCGCGGCCGTGGACTCCAGCCACGCGGACAGCTCGGCGGGCCACCGCGAGCTCACCTCGGCGAAGGTCAGGCCCTCCCACTCCCCGAAGTCGCACTCGACGAGGTCCGGCTCCACGACGACCGGCGCGCCGCCACAGGCCGCGGCGATCGCCTCGGCGGTGGCCGTGCACCGAGACAACGGCGAGCTGACCACGGCCGCGACCGCCGGCGCGAGCGCGGCCACCCGCGACGCCGTGGCCGACGCCTGGGCCAGCCCTTGCTCCGAGAGCGGTACGTCGCCGCGGCCCGAGTAGCGGCGCTCGGCCGTCAGGATCGTCTCGCCGTGGCGTACCAGAATCATCCGGGTCGGGGTGCCGGCCGGCGGTGTCCAGGAGGGACGGCCGGCCGGCTCAGCTTTTGGGCGGCGCGCCGCCGCCTTCCCCGCGGCGGCGTCCATCGCGGCGTTCGCGAGCGCGTCGGCGGGCCGGTTCCGCTCCCGCGGCACCCAGTCGAAGGTCACCGAGTCGAACCGGCGCACCAGCGCGGCGGCCCGCGCGGCCAGCGGGCGCAACCCGGGATGCTTGATCTGCCACCGGCCGGACATCTGCTCGATGACGAGCTTCGAGTCCATCCGCACCTCGACCTCGACCGCGCCGAGGTCGGCGGCGGCCGAGAGGCCCGCGATCAGGCCGCCGTACTCGGCGACGTTGTTCGTCGCGAGGCCGATGGCCTCGGACCGCTCGGCCAGGACCTCGCCGGTGTTGGCCTCGCGGACGACCGCTCCGTACCCGGCCGGCCCCGGGTTACCCCGCGCGCCGCCGTCGGCCTCGACGATGACCCGCAGTCGGCGGCTCATAGGCCCGACTCGGCGGTGCGCACCATGATGCGCCCGCACTCCTCGCATCGGACCACCTCGTCGGGCGCCGCCGCCCTGACCCGGGCGCGCTCGCTGCCGGCCAGCTCCAGGCGGCAGCCCCCGCACCGGCCGCCGCGAATCGCCGCCGCGCCAATGCCGCCCGACGCCGCCCGGATCCGGTCGTACAGCGCCACCAGGTCCGCCGGCAGGTCGGCGGCCAGCGGCTCGCGGGCCGCGGCGCGGAACTGTTCGTCCCTGGCGATCTCGGCGAGCGCCTCGTCGCGTCGCGCCTCGGCTGCGGCGCGCCGCTCACGCACCGTCTCCAGCCGGGCGTCGATGCCTTCGAGTACGCCCTGAGCCCGCTCGCTCTGCTCCATCAGCTCCAGCTCGGAGTCCTCCAGCTCGGACTGCCGGCGGCCGAGCGAGACCAGCTCGTGCTGCAGCGCCTCGAGCTCCCGGGCCGGTCCGCTGCCGACGTCCAGCCGGCCCTGGTCCTTGTCCTTGCGCTGGCGTACCTGGTCGATGTCCTTCTCCAGCCGGGCGATGCCCCGGTCGATGTCGTCGACCTCGACCTGGGCGCGCACCCGCTCGTCGTCCAGGCCGGCCACCTCCCGCGACAGCCTCTCGACCTCGGCCAGCTCCGGTAGGGCGCGACGGCGGTGCCCGAGCTGGGCCAGCGCGGTGTCGATGGCCTGCAGGTCGAGCAGGCGGAGCTGGGCTTCCGGGTCGGCCTTCACGGGTGGCGCTCCTCCTCAGGCGCGGTGCTCACGGCCGCGACGCTACCAGCGCGCGAGCCGCGATCACGCCCGACGGCCGTGCTCGCTGGGAACTCTCGCCCCCAGCGCATCGAGGGCCAGCCCCCACGGGAACAGGTGCAGGTACTCCTCACCGGTGCCGGGCGGGTGCAGCCGGACCACGTCGTCGCCGTAGAGCACGGTCACGCCCCAGCGCCGCAGCTTCGCGATGCTCTCACCGAACGCCGGGTGCCTGACCATCGCCGAGTTCGTGTACGGCACCGCGACGATCGGCAGGCCCAGACCCTGCCCCTCGACGAGCAGGCCGAGGGCGAGCGTGTCGGTGATGCCCGCGACCCATTTGTTGATCGTGTTGACGGTCGCCGGGGCGACGATCATCGCGTCGGCGGACGGCAGGACGTCCGGGTCTCCCGGGTTCTTGTAGACGCTGCGCACCGGGTGGCCCGTCTGCGCCGCCAGCGCGGGGAGGTCGACGAACTTGCTCCCGTCCGGCGTCGCGATCACGCAGACGTCCCAGCCGTCGCGCTGGGCCAACGCGACGAGCTGGCCGACGTTCCGGGCGGCCGGAGAGCCACACACGATGACGTATAACACGCGCCCCGGTGGGGTGCTCAAACGCCAACTCCCATGTGTTCGGCCAGTTCCGCGACGGGTGTGGGGGGCGTGCCGCGGGTACGCCGGAGCACGTCGAAGAGCACCTCGTGGGCGATCGGCCGGCAACGGATCTCGGAAGGCGCCAGCCTATCGCCCTCCAGCAGCATCTCGCTCGCCTTCGCCGCGTTGCCGAGCTGGGCGTAGCCCCGGGCGATGTCGATGAAGTGCTGCGCGCGTCGCTCCGGCAACAGCGCCGCGAACCCCTCGGCGTCCAGGTTCTCGTGGGTCTCCACCGCGACCGCGGCCTCGCCCAGCTCGACCGCCGCCGCCGCGCGGTGCAGCTGCACGTTGGTAGGCCCGAAACAGGTCCAGTAGTGGTTGCTGTCGCCGCCGAGCGCCCGCGCGGCCTCATCGGCGCCCGTCACGAGGTCGCGCACGGTCGCGCCGTCGCCGATGCGTGCGGCCGCCATCGCGGCGCTGAGCAGCAGCATGCCGTAGACGGACAACCGCTCCGGCGTGGCCGGCGCGGCGCCGCCGGGCGCCAGCCGGTTCGCGACGTTGACGTTGACCTCGAGGGCCGGGCGGGCCCGCCCGAGCGCGAGCAGCGCGTTGCCGATCCGGTGGCTGGCGAGGCCGGCGAGCAGCTGGTCGCCGGCCCGCTGGGACACCGCGATCGAGCGGTCCGCGGCGAGCCAGGCCAGCTCGTGCTCGCCGAGCTTGCGCAGCACGGAGGAGGAGATCTGGTAGACCTGACCGAGCAGGTGCGCCGCCTCCTGCGCGCCGTCCGTCGGGGCGTGTGCGGCGTCGGCCGCCTGCCCGTCGCGCAGCAGGCGCGGCAGCGCCCGGGCGAGCACCCCGTACTTGGCGTGCTGGAACGTGAGCCACGCGTGGCTGACCGCCTTGCGCATCTCCTCCAGCGCCGGAGCCTGGGGCACGACGTGATAGAACGCGCTGATCTGGTCGTACCGCTCGAGCGCGGCCCGGATCTCCTCGACCTCGACCTGGTCGATGCAGTTCGTGGCGTCTGGGCGGCGTTCGGGATCCTTGCCGAGCAGCAGCTGCACGTCGAGCTGAAGGACGTCCGCGATCTCGTAGACGACCGAGAACTTGTCCAGCCGGCGTACGCCCCGCTCCACCTTGTCGACCCAGCTCTTGGACTTGCCGAGCCGGTCGGCGAAAACCTGCTGCGACATCTTGCGACGGGCGCGCCAATAGGCAACGCGGCGACCGATGGGCAGCTCGTCCACGTCCGTCCCTCCCCTTGCGTCACCGGCGACCACAGGCCGGCCTAGCTCTGGTGTGCGACGGGGCGGTGCAGGGTTGTCGCACAGGATGTGCGTTTACCCGGGCACCGATGCTTGTAGTTATGGATGCAAGTTGCAAGTGGCGCTATGCCAGACGCAACGACCGGCGTGTCGAGCTGGTGACGGCGCCGGCCGTCTGATAATGGCTTCGGGTCCTCACCCTGGGGGTGTCGCGCGGTGCGGTGGACACATGGACCTCGGTATATCGACCGGATTCGCCTGCGCAGGGCCGCCCTGCGGTATGCCGATGCCGGGTGGGACGTGACCCCAGGTGCCTGTTTTGTAGGTTCTCGCTTCACGTGCGAACGCCTCGGCTGCCCGACGACCGGGTGTCACCCCGCCCTCGAGCGATGGGATGAGTCCGCCTCGCACGACACCGTTCGGGTGACGGAGTGGTGGCGGACCGTGCCGCACAGCGTACTGCTGCCGACCGGCCGCGCGTTCGACGTCCTGGAGGTGCCCGGCTGGATCGGCCTGCACGCGCTCGCCGCCGCCCGCGCGCTGCGCGACATCGAAGGCTCGGGGCGAGGCCAGGTCCGCGGTCCGGTCGCCGTGACGCCGGCCGGCCGGTGGATGTTTCTGGTACGCCCCGGCGACCCGCTCCGGCCCGAATTGGATGGGCAGCCCGACGTGATCCGGCACGGCCGCGGCTCGTGGGTGCCGGCCCCACCGACCCAGCTGGCCGAGGGATCGGTCCGCTGGCTGGTCGCCCCCGAGGAGACGCACTGGCGCCTTCCGGACTCGTACGCCGTCCAGCGTCTGCTCGTCGACGCGCGGGCCGGCGAGGCGCAGCGCATGGCGTACGGCCACCGAGTGGCCTCTACTGTGGCCAGTCCACACTGACCGGTTCCCGCGCCACCCTTGCGCGCAGCTCGATGTCCGGCGCGGCGGCCGTCAGCCCAGCCTGCTCGTCGTCGCCCATCTCGCTGAGCCTGTCCTTGAGCTGGTCAAACATCAGCCATGGGATTCCCCCGTCCCCGCGTGACGGCGACTCCACCGTCCCTCGATCTTCACAGTAGGACCGCGAGCCCGGGATCCGGGCCACCTTGGGAGATTGCGCGCGAGGATCACGTGACCAGGGAGGACGGCGTGGCTGGCCCCACCCCGATACGGTGAGGGCATGGAATGGTTGATCGGCGGGATCTGCCTGCTGCTCGTGGTGCTGGCCCTGGTCGCCTGGGTCGGGTCGATGTACAACGGGCTGGTTCGTGCCCGCAACGCGTACAAGAATGCCTTCGCGCAGATCGATGTCCAGCTGACCCGCCGGCACGATCTGATCCCGAACCTCGTCGAGACCGCGAAGGCGTACATCCGGCACGAGCGCGAGACGCTGGAGGCGGTGACCGCGGCCCGCACCGCGGCGATGAACGCGCAGGCAAACGCCAGCAAGAGTCCGGGCGACCCGGGCGCGATGCAGGGCCTGGGCGGCGCCGAGAACGTGCTCACGCAGGCGCTGGGCCGGCTGTTCGCGGTCGCCGAGGCGTACCCGGACCTCAAGGCGAACCAGAACATGATGCAGCTGTCGGAGGAGCTGACCTCGACCGAGAACCGGGTCGCGTTCGCCCGCCAGGGCTACAACGACGCCGTGATGACGTACAACAACCGGCGCGAGACGTTCCCGGCCAGCATCTTCGCCGGCATGTTGGGGTTCGGGCCCGCGGCCCTGCTGGAGATCGACGACCCGGGCACGCGCGAGGCGCCGCGGGTCTCCTTCTGACGATGGACTTCTTCGAGCGCCAGCGGCAGGTCAAACGCCTCTCCGCGCGGCTGGTCGTACTCTTCGCGGTCGCCGTGATCGGCATCGTCGCCGCCGTCGACCTGGCGGCGGCGTTCGCGTTCCGCTCGTTCGAGGGGCCGGTCAGCGAGCTCGTCACCACCGTCGTGGTGGCCACCATCGCCACGCTCGCCGTGATTCTGCTCGCCTCGCTGTTCCGCACCGTCGGGCTGCGCGCCGGTGGTGGCGGCCGAGTGGCGCGCGACCTCGGTGGCGTACACGTGCCGGAGGACACCACCGACCTGCGGCTGCGGCGGCTGCGCAACGTGGTCGAGGAGGTCGCGCTGGCCTCCGGCGTACCGGTGCCGGAGGTGTACGTGCTGGAGCACGAGCCCGGCATCAACGCGTTCGCGGCGGGCTGGTCACCCGCGGACGCCGCGGTCGCGGTCACCGGCGGCGCGCTCGACCGGCTCAACCGCGACGAGCTGCAGGGCGTGATCGCGCACGAGTACAGCCACGTCGTCAACGGCGACATGCGACTCAACATCCGGCTCATCGGCCTGCTGTTCGGCATCCTCTTCCTGGCCATCATCGGCCGGACGTTCCTGCGCGCATCGGTGTTCGGCGCCGGCCGACGCCGGGACTCCGGCGGGAACCCGGTCGTGATCGTCGGCCTGGCGCTGCTCGCCGCCGGTTTCATCGGGCTGCTCGCCGGTCGGCTCATCCAGGCGTCGGTGTCCCGGCAGCGTGAGTTCCTCGCCGACGCCTCGGCCGTGCAGTTCACCCGGCAGACTTCGGGCATCGCCGGCGCGCTCAAGAAGATCGCCGGTCTGGCCGACGGGTCGCAGCTGCGCAGCCCGAAGGTGGACGAGGTGGGCCACCTGTTATTCGGCCCGGGCGCCCGGTTGAGCGCGCTGTTCGCGACGCACCCGCCGCTGATCCGGCGCATCCAGGCGCTCGAACCCAGCTTCGACCCGGCCGAGCTGCGGGAGCTGGCCCAGCGCTGGAGCGCCGCGCCCCCGTCCGGCCTGGCCGAGGACGTCGCGCTAGGGCTCACCGCGCCGGGCGAGGTGGCGGGGTCGGCGCCGCTACCCGCGGCGGGTGCCGTGATGTCGGTACGCCCCGAGGCCGTCACCGCCACCGTGGCCACGCCGACGCCGGGCTCGTTCCGGCGCGCGGAGACGCTCATCGACCGGATCCCGGATGACATCCTCGCCCGCGCCCGGCGGGGCGACCTGGCCACGCCGTTGGTGTTCGGCCTGCTGCTATCCGACCACCCCGATGCGCGGGCCAGTCAGCTCGCCGTGCTCGCCGCCCGACACGGGGAGGCGGGCGCCCAGGCCGTCGCGACCCAAGCGGACGATCTGGCGGGGCTGCATCCGCTGCTGCGGCTGCCGCTGGCCGAGCTGGCATTCCCCGCGCTGCGCATGCACCCGGTCGCCAACCGCGAGGAGCTGATCGGCACGGTCGACGCGCTGATCCTTGCCGACGGGCGGATCAGCGTCTTCGAGTACTCCCTGTCCCGGCTGCTGCACCGCGACCTGTACGAGGCGACGTACAACGCCCCACCGTGGCGGGTTCGAGGCCGCACGCTCGCGGCGGCGCGGCCCGCGGTGCTGACGCTGCTTGCGGTGCTCGCGCAGGCCGGCCACCGCGACGCCGGCCAGGCGGAGAAGGCCTTCCGGGCGGGCGTTTCGCTGGCGCTGCCCGGCGAGTCGCCGCGCTATCTGGGCGTCGAGCAGGGCGTGCTGGCGTTGGATGCCGGGTGGCCCGACCTCGACGGCCTGGGGCCGCGTGACAAGGAGCGGCTGGTGGCGGCCGTGACCGCGGTCATCGGCTACGACGGCACGATGACCGTCGAGGAGCAGGAGCTGACGCGGACCGTCTGCGGCATGCTGCGCTGCCCGCTCCCTCCCCTGACCGAGTTCCCGACCTGACCGCGCGCCGCTCGGCTCGGCCGCGCCGCGAACGACCGAAGGGTGTCTTGCAGCGTCCTACGAGACCTGAGTCAAATATGAATCGCGAGCGCAACACGCCGAAGCGCCGCCGCCCCGCCGATTCATTAATGACTCAGGTCTCGTAGGACGCTGCAGACATCCCCGTCGCCGTCCGATGAACCCGTTGCTGCGTACGCTCGACCACATTTCGGTGAGGGCCGAAAGGTCCCGCGCCTAGGGTCGACCCGTGACGAGCGGGACGGCCGTCCGGGACGAGACGGGGCAGCGCACGTCGGCGTGGCTGCCGGCGGCGGCGATCGGCGTCACGGTGCTGCTATGGGCGTCCGCGTTCGTCGCGATCCGGCACGTGGGGCGGGATGTCTCGGCGGGCGGGCTCGCGCTGGGTCGGCTGCTCGTCGGCGCGATCGTGCTGGGCGCGATCGTGCTGGTGCGGGCGCGTCGGCGTACGGCCGAAGACGAAGCCTGGCCGCGGCGGGCGCTGTGGCCGCGGCTCGTGGCGTGCGGGGTGCTGTGGTTCGGCCTCTACAACGTGGCGCTGAACCAGGCCGAGCGCACCATCGACGCGGGTACCGCTGCGATGCTCGTCGGTGTCGGCCCGGTCCTGCTCGCGATCCTGGCCGGGCTGTTCCTCGGCGAGGGGTTTCCGCGACAGCTGATCCTCGGCGGCCTGATCGCGTTCGGCGGTGTGGCGCTGATCGGCGCGGCGACATCGTCCATTGCGGACGCCAGCGCGTGGGGCGTCGTGCTGAGCCTGGTCGCCGCCGCGGCGTACGCCATCGGGGTGGTCACCCAGAAGCCGCTGCTCGCCGGCGTCTCCGCGCTGCGCATCACCTGGCTGGCGTGCGTGATCGGGGCCGCGGTCTGCCTGCCGTTCGCGCCGGCGCTGATAACCGACGTCGCCTCGGCCCCGACGTCGACCGTGTGGTGGATCGTCTACCTCGGCGTGATGCCGACCGCGCTGGCGTTCACGACCTGGGGGTACGCGCTGGCGCGCAGCACCGCCGGGCGGGTCGGGGCGGCGACGTACCTCGCGCCGCCGATCGCCATCCTGCTCGGCTGGGCGCTGCTGGGCGAGAGACCCGCGACGCTCGCGTTCGTCGGCGGCGCGGTCTGCCTGGCCGGCGTCTACGTCACGCGACGTGTCTGATTCGTTCAAGACGGCGCGCCGGCCGCCGTCCTAGCGTGTGCGTCATGACGACACCCACGTTCTACATGGTCGGTCTGGTCGTGAACGACATGGCCGCATCGCTCGCGTTCTACCGCCGACTGGGCCTCGACATCCCGGCCGACGCCGACAAGGAGCCGCACGTCGAGTCCGTCATCCCGAGTGGTCCACGGGTCGCGTGGGACACGGTGGAGACCATCCGCTCGTTCGATCCCGAGTGGACGGCGCCGCAGGGCGGTCACCGCGTCGCGCTCGCCTTCCAGTGCGAGACCCCGGAGGCCGTCGACACGCTCTTCAACGAGCTGGTCGCGGCCGGCCACCGCGAGCACAAGGCGCCGTGGGACGCCTTCTGGGGACAGCGGTACGCCATGGTCTACGACCCGGACGGCAACGGCGTCGACCTGTTCGCCCCGCTGCCCGCTACCTCGTGAGCGCGCCGAGCGGCACGCCGGCGAGCGCCCGCACGTCGCGGGCGAGGTGGGCCTGGTCGGCGTACCCGGCGACGGCCGCGACCGTCGCGAACGCTGTGCCGCCACGGGCGAGCGCCACCGCTCGGTTCATGCGGAGGATCCGGGCGAGCGTCTTCGGCCCGTAGCCGAAGGCGACCAGGCAACGCCGGTGCATCGCCCGCTCGGTCAGCCCGACCGCGGCCGCCGTGCTGGCGACGCTCGCCCCGGCCCGCATCCCGCGTACGACCGCGGCGATGCTCCCGTCCGGCGGACCACACTCGGCGGCCCGCTCCCCCGCTACCCGCTCGAGCTCGGCGACCGGGTCGGACGCCGAAGCCATCCGGGCGGTCAGACGCCGCACCCGGCCGGCGGCCCAGACGTCGGCCAACGGGACCCGCCGGTCGCGCACCTGGTTGGCAGGCACGCCGATGACCGGCGCCCCGGTGCCGGGCGCGAAGCGCACGCCGACGTAGACGGTGCCCGGAGCGCCAGCCGGGACGTGTGCGGCGGTATCCGGCCCGGCCACGAGCAGGGTGCCGTCGACCCAGATCAGGTCCAGGCAGCCGTCGGGCAGCACTGGCCCGGGCGCACCGTCGGCGGGGACCGCGTTCCGCCAGACCACCGCGTTGGTCAGCCGGGACCGTCTCTCCGCGTACACCCCGGCAGCATCCCACCGGGATCCGACAGGTTCCTCAGACGGCCGCTTTTCAGACCGCCACGCCGACGGCCTGTCGGATGGTCGCCGGGTCGTCCAGCATGGCGAGCATCGCGTGGGCCACGTCGGCCCGTCCGATCGACTTGCCGCGCGGCACGTTCCCGCCGATGACCGTCCGGTACACCGTGGTCAGCGGCCGGTTCACGAGGTTCGGCGGCCGGACGATCGTCCAGTCCGTGTCGCTTGTCCGGATCTCGTCCTCCATCGTGGCCAGATCCGCGTACACCCCGCGCAGCAGGCGGGTGATCGCCGGCAGCAGGATCCGCCGGTTGAGCCAGCTCTCGCCCGGCGGCACGGGCCCGACCGGGACCGCGCTGACGGCGGCGAAGCGGCGCACGCCGGCCGCCTCCAGCGCGCCGAGGATCCCCCGCGTGGCGGTCGAGGCCACGGTAGTGTCGCTGCGCCGGCGCGGACCCACGCCGGACAACACCGCGTCCCGTCCCACGACGGCGGGCACGAGCGGCTCGGGATCGCCGAGTCCGGCTACCTCCACGACGTCGAGGTCGGGGTGATCGACAGTCAGCCGCGACGCATCGCGGACGACCGCCGTGACGGCGTGCCCGGACTCCAGGGCCTGCCGAACGGCCTGCTCGCCGATTCGGCCGGTCGCTCCGAAAACGGTCAACTTCATGAGGCAACTCCTCCGGTATCTTTATCGATGTAGCCCATACGATATGGAGAGCATACCATATGAGTTCCATAGTGCCTGAGAAGGCGACGGCGGCGCGGAGCCGACGTCGGCTGACCTCGGAGGTCCGGGATTCGCTGCGAGAGTTGATCGTCCAGCTGTCCCTGCTCAACCACCACGTCGGTGCCCGCCTCGACATCAGAGACATCGACCTCGACTGCCTCGACGTGCTCGCCCGGGAGGGGCCGCTGACCCCGAGCGCGTTGGCGCGCCGGGCGGGACTCCACCCGGCGACCATGACCGGCGTCCTCGACCGGCTCGAACGCGCCGGCTGGATCGAGCGCGCACGCCACCCCTCCGACCGCCGAGCCGTCGTCGTGCGGCCGCTGGGCACGCGAAGCGCGGAGATCCTCGGCCTGTACGCCGGAATGAACCGCTCGATGGACGAGATCTGCGCGGCGTATCAGGACGACGAGCTGCGGCTGCTCGCCGACTTCCTCCGGCGTACCGCCGAGGCCGGGCGGCGCGCGGCGGACGACCTGGCGAAGGAGTGATGGACCGGGTCGCCGAGCTCCGCGCGCCGGCTCATCGATCGCTGCCTAACCCGTCGATCCGATAGCCCTCGCCACGGACCGTCAACACAACCCCGGGTCCGCCCTCGAACCGGGCCAGGCAGCGGCGGATCCGGCGGACGTGCGTCTCGACCCGCTCGTCGCGCTCGGAGAGGTTGCCGAACAGCCGCCAGGCCAGCTCCGCCTTGGTCACGACCGCACCATCGGCCTCGACCAGTGTCGCGAGCAGCCGCAGCTGCACCGGCGAGACGGGCAGCCGCTGTTCCCGCCAGCGCGCCTCGCGGCGGCGTAGGTCGATCTCGAGGCCGCCCTGCCGAAGGACGCCCCACCCGCGGTCACTGAGCGCCTCCCGCACGCTCATCGACAGCTCCAGGCCCGAGACGGCGCCATCGAGCACGTCGACGTCGCTGGGCAGCCCGTCCGCTGTCGGTCCAACCACCGCTACCTTGTCGATCAACGTCCGCCAGACCGACGGGTCGTGCTCCGCGTTCGCGAGCATCCGGCCGTCCAGCACGAGCATGTCGAGCCGGATCGCCCGCAGCAGGCTGAGCGTGTGCCGGAAGCTCAGCGCCACGAGCGGCAACAGCCGGAGTGCCTGCAACTGGCGCACGATGTCTGCGAGGTCGGGGCGCTCACCCAGCGCCAGCAGGACACGCGGCATGGCGCCCGCCGATACCCCGTGAAATGCAGCGTTGCCTCCGCGATGTAACGGATACACGTCCTCACCCCGTTACGACCGGATCCACTTTCAGTCGGGTGATCTAGCCAGGCATGTGAATATGCCTATACCCCAGTGTGTGTTCGTCCATTCACATTCCGCAGGCAACTTGCCGGTGAAATGCCGGCCAATCGTCGGGGACCCGCGCTCCGCTCCACTGCCAGAGTCGAGAGCCACCGGATCGTTCGACCGTTGGCGCCGTCGCAACGACGGCCTGGCGCGGGGAGGCGGAAATGTCGTCAGGTGCGGTTATTCGTCGTTCTCTTTGTCACCTCGTCGGGTTACTCCTCATGGTCGCCGGCCTGACGGCAGTCCAGATACCCGCGGCGGCGCCGGCCTTGGCCGGCACCGCCGCCACGCTCCTCGCACCCACCACCATGCACGCGGACGGTGCGGAGCTGGCGTGGACGAAGTACGGGCTTGCCGCCGGCGAGACCTTCGCCAGCTACGAGGTGCACCGCTCCACGACCGCCGGGTTCACCCCGTCGACGTCGACCCGGCTGACGACCATCCGGGACATCGACGCGACGACGTGGCGGGACACGACGGCCAAGCCGTCGACGGCGTTCTCCTACCGGATCGTGGCCAACGGCCTGGTCTCGAACGAGCAGCGGGTGACCATGGCGGCCACCAACCGCACCGTCAAGATTCTCCAGCCGGACGGCGCCCGCGGCGAATCGTCCTACCTGCTCCGCTACGCCTCGGCGAGCACGTGCCTCAACGACTGGAACTACGGTTCCTCGACGATCCTTCGCATCGGAACCTCCGTGAGCGGCTACACCCACCGCCCGGTCCTGCGGTTCGACCTGCGGGACATCCCGGCCGGCGCGACGGTGAACTCGGCGACGCTGAACCTGACGTACGCCGCCACCGCGAACCCCGGCGCCGCGATCAACGTCCACCGGCTGCTCCAGCCGTGGGAGGAGGGCACCGGGACGGGACAGTGCAACCCCGGCGGCGTGTCGTGGAACGAGACCGAGCGCGGCGTGCGGTGGAAGTCCGGCGGTGCGGCCTTCGATGCCACCGTCGAATACCAGCTGCCCGCCAAGGCCCGCACCACGGCCGGCACCGACGCGTACCCGCTCGCGGGCCTTGTCAAGAAGTGGGTCGACGGCGCCCCGAACGACGGCCTGCTGCTCAAGATCGCGACCGACATCCCACCGTCGACGACGTCGAGCCCGTGGTTCGACTACTCGAGCGACGACGCGGCCACGGCGAGCGCGCGGCCGAAGCTCACCGTGGACTACACGGACTTCAGCACCGCGACCGGCCCGCGGGCGGCGGTTGTGAGCCCGACGCCGGGCAGCATCGTCCGCGGCACCGTCGCGCTGTCGGCCGCGGCCGGCGACGACCGCCGCGTCGACAAGGTCGAGTTCTTCGTGGACGGCGGCACCACGCCGGTGGCGACGGACCTGAGCCCGCCCTGGCAGGGCAGCTGGAACACGACGACCGCAACCGCCGGGGCGCACACGATCACGGCGCGCGCGACGGATGACACCGGTCAGCAGAAGACCAGCGCCGGCACCGCCGTGACCGTGGACAACTCGGCCAAGCCGACCGGCGTGACTCTCACCGCTCCGGCCGGCGGCTCCAGCCTGGCGAACACCGTCACCATGACCGCCTCTGCGAGCGACGACGTCGGCGTCGCGTACGTGGACTTCTACGTCGATGACCACGTGGTCGGCAGCGATTCGTCCTACCCGTACAGCGTCCCCTGGAACACCCTCGATCCGCTGAACCCGGCCGTGGACGGCAGCCACCAGGTCAAGGCCCGGGCCTACGACGGCGGCGGTCAGTGGACCGACTCGGCGACGCTGACCGTGACGACCGCGAACACCAACGGCACGCAGTACCAGGCCAGCTACGACCTGAACCAGCTCGGCCCGAGCGACGACCCGTTCGCGATCCCACCGCTGAACGCGGGCAACGAGCTGGCCACCCCCATCGACGTGTACTCGGGCAGCACCAGCCTGCGCGACCTGTCGTCGACACCGTACGACAGCGCCGCGGACTACTCCGGCGGGTTAGCGCCGGCAGCACCCGGCAACATCGGGGACACCATCGAGATCCCGCCGCCGGACCGCCCGAAGTCGGTGAACGCCTTCCAGTGCGAGGTCACCGTCACCAACGACAGCACCGTCGCATGGAAGGGCGACGACCTTCGGCTCTGGTACCGCTGGTACACCCTCGACGGCACGATCCTGTTCGAGGGCATGGGCACGGACTACTTCCCGCAGACCGTGCAGCCCGGCCAGTCCAAGCGCATCCCGATCACCGTCGAGCCGCCCGCCCTGCCGCAGGGCATCGACATGTCGCAGGTTCGCCTGCGGTTCGACATCTACGATTACGGGTCCACCGCGGCCAACAAGTGGTTCACCGGGCGCGGCAACCCGCCGGTGGACAACCCGGTCGTCGTGGACCGGCTCCTGGACAACGCGCTCGGCCTCGAGCGGTTCTGGCAGTACGAGGCCGACGAGGCGGGTGCCGGCATGGCGGCCCTGACCAACGTCGCCAACGGCAACATGCTGCTGCGGTGGTCGCCGTTCTTCGCGCCGGGCCGCGGCCTGGCCACCATGGTCGACCTGACCTACAACTCGCTCGAGGACCACTCCAAGTCGCCAGCCGGCAACAACGTCTCGGTGTCCATCTCCGGGCTGACCCGGCTCGGCGAGCCGCTGGACATCCACCCGAACAACGCCGACACCATCTCCGGAAAGTCGAACAAGTA
>DASXRC010000059.1:0-40098 GCA_036506795.1 Micromonosporaceae bacterium | reverse complement strand
CCTGCGCCTCGAGCTGGTCGGCGTTCAGTTCGTCGATCACCGGGACTCACCGCCCGGTCGGCCCCGCGACGGGTACCTCGAGAGCACGAGCAGGACCTGGGCGTCGGTCAGTTCGTCGCGCCGAGCCCACATGTTCAGGATCTTGATCGCCTCGTGACGGTTGGGGATCCGGAAGGCGCGCATGGCGTCCAGCGCGTCGCGGACGATGGCGTCGGTGGGCAACGGCCCGCCGGGGCCGCTGGCGTGGGCGGTGGGGTCTCCTGGGGGAAGATGGGACATGGGTCCGACCTCCTGTGTCGGATCAAGGGGTCGGCCAGCGGTTGAGTCGCTGCGTCCGGCCCCGCCTTAGTTTCAAGATCGCGGGGCACATCCGGGGCACACGCCACCGGGAAATGCCGTCAGACAGTGGGAGTTACTGAGAGCGATATCCGCAGGTCAGCCGGGCTGAATTGCCCTGCTGCGCAGGTCAGGACACTGCGCGGATCACTTCTGACCGAAACGAGGGTGAGTCGAATGCAGGAGATCGGTCCGGTGGACCCGTGCGCACCACCGTCGGCTCCGACCTGATGGACATCCAGGTCGAGATCGACGTGGTCGCGGTCCGGGCTGCCTAGAGCGGGCACGGGGCGACACTGGACGGTTACCGTGACGACCCCGCCATACCGATCCCGGTAATCGTCCAACGTCGGCCCGTACTCCCGTCCGCCCGTCTCGGCCCGGACGGCCGTCCCGCTCGTCACGGGTCGACCGGTTGCGACAGGCTCATCGGACGGCGGCGGGCATGACACCCTTCGGTCGTCCGGCAGCGGTTGAGTCGAGCGGCGCACGGTCGGCGGTGCGTTCGGGGCCGCCGTGCTGGCCGTCGTGCTCGCACGCGAGCCGCCGGGCGGCGCCGTCGACACCGCCGCCCACGCCGCGGCCTTCGACGCGGCGTTCTGGTGGGCGATCGCCTTCGGCGTGCTGGCGGTGCTCCCGGCCCGGTGGCTGCCGGCGGCCGCGCCTCGACCCGCCGGGTCCGGCGAGGCAACTCGTCGGACCCCGTCGCTACGCTGACCAATTGTGGCCCCCGCAGCGGTAACGGACGCCCCGCGCCGGTGGAGTGCCGATCAGGTGCTCTCCCTGGCGCCGGACGCCACCGCGCAGCGGGCCGCCAGGGCCCTCGCGGGTGACAAGGCGTGGTGCGAGGTCGGCCTGAGCGGGGGCGACGATCTACCGCCGACCGTCTGGGGCCTGTGCCAGGGCAGCGACCCCCAGCCGTACCAGGTTTGCGTCGACCTCACCGAGCCGGCGTACACCTGCTCCTGCCCCAGCCGTAAGTTTCCCTGCAAGCATACGCTGGCCATCCTGCTGCGGTGGTCGGCGGGCGGGGTTCCCGACGCCCCCGCCCCGCTGTGGGTCCGCGAGTGGCAGGCGTCGCGGGCCGACCGGGCGTCCCGAGCGGCCGACCGGCAGGACGTGGCCAGAAACGGTGGCGAGAGCAGCGGTCGGGCCGCCAGCGAGAAGACCGCGCTCCGGCGGGCGGCGCGGGTCGCCGCGGGCATGGCCGAGCTCGACCGCTGGCTCGCCGACCAGCTGCGGGGCGGGCTCGCGGGCGCGTCGAGGCTCGGCTATCCGCACTGGGATGTGATGGCGGCGCGGTTGGTCGATGCCCAGGCGCCCGGCGCCGCGCGGCTGGTGCGCAACCTCGCGGACCACGCGGGCGACCCGGAACGGCTGCTGGTCGAGCTCGGGCTGCTGCGCCTGCTCGCCAGCGGGTTCTGCCGGCTCGACAGCCTGCCGCCCGAGCTGGCGGCGACGCTTCGGCTGCGCGTCGGCCTCCCCGTCGCGGCCGAGGACGTCCTCGCCGGGCCGGCGGTGCGCGACCGCTGGCAGGTGCTCGGCGTCCGGGATGAGCCGGAGGGCGACCTCATGGTGCGCCGCGTATGGCTGCGCGGCGCCGAGGGCGGGCGGGCGGCGCTCGTGCTCTCATTCGCCGGCCCCGGGCAGGTCTTCGTCCGGGACCTCGTGCCGGGCACCGCACTCGACGCGGACCTGTGCTTCTACCCCGACCATGTCCGCGTGCTCATCGCCCGCCGGCACGCGCCGGCCGCCGCGCTGACCGAGGTCCGCGGTGCCCGCCCGGTTTCGGCCGCGATGCGGGAGTACGCCCAGGCGCTGTCCGCCGACCCGTGGTTGGAACGCTGGCCGATGGTGCTCGCCTCGGTCGTGCCCGCCGAGGCCGGACGGCGGTGGTGTCTCGCGGCGGACGACGGCACCGGCGTCCCGCTCGATCCGGCCGTCGGCACGCCCTGGCGGCTCATCGCCACCGCCGCGGGTCGGCCGGTGACGGTGTGCGGCGAGTGGACGGCCGCGGGGCTCCGGCCGCTCAGCGCCTGGGCCGGCGACCGGCTGGTGCGGCTATGAGCCGACCGCCTACCGCCTGGCCGGACATGCTCGCCGCCGCCCTCGTCGGCGCGGCCCGCAGCGGCACGCCCGCCGACGCGCTGCTCGACGCCGCCGCCGTCCAGGCGCTGCGGCGGCGCGCCGGGGTGGCGCTGGTGCACGGGGTGCGGCCGCCTTCGCCCGCCCCGCACGACGACGCGCCGCCGGTGGGCCCGGCGGCGGCCGCCCGCGCCGACGCCCTGCTGGCCCTGGATCGGCCGCCGCGCGAGACCACCCCGGCGCGTGACACCGCCGGCCGCGTGGAGCTGCTCGCCGAGTGGCTGGCCGCGGCGGGAGCCGCCCGGCGGCGGTTGCCGGCCGAGCTGCTTCCGGCGCTGCTCGAGGCGGGCCGCCGGCACCGCGAGTTGCGGCCGCTCGTGGCCCCGGTCGCCGGACCGCTGGCCGGATGGCTCGCGAAGCAGCGGCCCGACTGGGCGTATGCGTCGGCCGCCGCCCCGATGGAGGCCGACGTGGATGACAGCGCGTGGGAGCTCGGGCGGATCGAGCATCGCGTGGCGTACCTGACCGGGCGGCGTCGGCGTGACCCGGCGCGGGCTCGCGAGCTGCTGGCTACGGGGTGGGACGAGGAGTCGCCCGACGATCGCGCCGCACTACTCGGCGCGCTGGGCACCGGCCTGTCCGGCGACGACGAGGCGCTACTGGAACGCGCGCTGGACGACCGGCGCCGGCAGGTCCGCGCCGTCGCGGCCGATCTGCTCGGCCGGCTGGCCGGCGGCGCGTACGCCCGCCGGATGGCCGAACGAGCTCGTGCGTGCGTCGATCTGGGCGACCCGGCCTGGATCGGGATCAACCCACCCGACGCCTGCGACCGGTCCATGACCCGCGACGGGATCGCGCCGCGACCGCCGGCCGGCATCGGTGAACGGGCCTGGTGGCTGGAGGAGATCCTGGCCCGGACCCCGCTGGGGCACTGGCCCGCGCCCGGCGAGTTGCTGGCCCGGTCGATCAGCGACGAGTGGCGGGTGACGGTCCGCCGCGGCCTGGCCCGGGCGGCCGCCGCCCAGCGCGACGCCGGCTGGGCAGCCGCGCTGGCCGACCCGCTGGCCGCCGACGTGGCGCGCCGCGGGCACCCAGAGGACCGGCTGCTCCTCGAGGCGCTCTACGACATCCTGCCCGCGGAGGACCTGGCCGCCCGCGCGACGGCCGTCCTCGGTCGGGGGCTCCCCGAGGCGACCGCGGTCGGTGTCGAGCACGTGCTCGCCCTGTGCCCCAGGCCCTGGCCGCCCGCCGTCGCCGAGGCCGTCTTCGCGGCCATCGAGGAGCACCTCGGCCGGCGCGACGCCGGCTGGCGGGTGGCCGGGCTCTGCGAGCTGGCCGGGCTCCGCCTGCCCGCGGGCGTCGCCGATCGCGCGCTCGCCCTTCTCGAGCGGCTGCGCACGGGGCGGCCGAACGACCCCGCCCTTCCGATCGGCGAGCGGTTGGCCGCCACACTCCGGTTCCGCCACGACATGCTCGAGGAGCTCAGGTGAACATGGCATCCGACCCGGCCGGTCTCGACGTGGCGGTGCAGCGCCGCCACGCCGAGGACGAGTCCGCCCATGAGCTGGCCGCCCTGGCCAAGGGCGACGACCGGGTGCGGCCGCCAGGCTGGCAGCTCTCGCCGGCCGCGGTGGTGACCTACCTGCTCGGCGGGGAGGCCGCCGACGGCACGCCGATCGTGCCGAAGTACATCGGCTCGCGCCGGCTCATGGAGGTCGCCGTCGCGACGTTGGCCACCGACCGGGCGCTGCTGCTGCTCGGCGTGCCCGGCACCGCCAAGACCTGGGTCTCCGAGCACCTCGCGGCGGCCGTCAGCGGCGACTCGACACTGCTGGTCCAGGGCACCGCGGGCACGCCGGAGGAGGCGATCCGGTACGGCTGGAACTACGCCCGCCTGCTCGCGGACGGGCCGTCCCGGGCGGCGCTGGTCGACAGCCCGGTGCTGCGCGCGATGGCCACCGGCCGCATCGCCCGGGTGGAGGAGCTGACCCGCATGCCCTCGGACGTGCAGGACTCGCTCATCACGATCCTGTCCGAGCGAACGCTGCCGATTCCCGAACTGAACGCGCAGGTGCAGGCGCGGAAGGGGTTCAACGTCATCGCCACCGCGAACGACCGCGACCGCGGCGTCAACGAGCTCTCGTCCGCGTTGCGCCGGCGCTTCAACACGGTGGTGCTGCCGGTGCCCGCCGGCATCGACGAGGAGGTCGACATCGTCTCGCGCCGGGTGGCCGCCATCGGCCGGGCGCTCGAGCTGCCCGACCTGCCACCGGCGATGGATGAGATCCGCCGGGTGGTCACCGTCTTCCGCGAGCTGCGCAACGGGCTCACCGAGGACGGGCGCACCAAGCTCAAGTCGCCCAGCGGCACGCTCTCCACCGCCGAGGCGATCTCGGTGGTGACCGGGGGCATCGCCCTGGCGGCACACTTCGGCGACGGCCGGCTGCGCCCGGTCGACGTCGCCGCCGGCATCGTCGGGTCGGTCATCAAGGACCCGGTTTCCGACCGGGTCGTGTGGCGGGAGTACCTCGAGACCGTGGTCCGCGAGCGCGACGGCTGGCGCGACTTTTATCGAGCCGCCCGAGACGTGTAGGGCGGCGGGCCATGGCGACACCGGTGCTGCTGGGCGTCCGCCACCACGGTCCCGGCTCGGCCCGGGCCGTGCGGCGCGCGCTCTCGGCGTACCAACCAGAGGTGATCCTCATCGAGGGTCCGCCGGAGGCGAACCCGCTCGTGCCGCTCGTCGGCGAGGAGGGCATGCGGGCGCCGGTCGCGCTGCTGGCGTACCCGGCGCGTGCCAGGAGCGGCGTCCGGGGTGCCGGCGCGCCCACGGCCGACCGTCCGCTGCGCGCCGCGTTCTGGCCGTTCGCCGAGTTCTCCCCCGAGTGGCAGGCCTTGCGCTGGGCGGTGGCTCGCGAGGTGCCGGTGCGCTTCATCGACCTGTCCGTGTCGGTGCGCATGGCGATCGGCGACCCGCCCGCCCCCGCCGGCGCCGCGGGCCCCGACGTGGCCGTCCGCACCGACCCGATCGCCGCGCTCGCGGAGGCGGCCGGCTACGACGACCCGGAGCGCTGGTGGGAGGACGTCGTCGAGCATCGTGCCGAGGTCGATCACGACGCGGCGTTGGGCCCGTTCGGCGCCATCGCCGAGGCGATGGCCGAGGTGCGGTCGCGCGCACCGGCGCCGCCCGAGGTCGAGCGGGTTGACGAGGAGCGTCGCGAGGCGGCGATGCGCATCGCACTGCGGGAGGCGATGCGACGGCACGAGCGGGTCGCGGTGGTGTGCGGCGCCTGGCACGTGCCGGCCTTGACGCCGCCGCTGCCGACGCTCGCCGCCGACACCCGTGTGCTGCGCGGCCTACCCAAGGCAAGGGTCGCAATGACCTGGGTGCCGTGGACGCACGCGAGGTTGGCGTCCTGGCAGGGGTACGGCGCTGGGGTGCGCTCGCCCGGCTGGTACCACCACCTGTTCACCACTCCCCCGCCGGAGACGGTGTCACGGTGGCTGGTCCGCGCGGCGGGCGTCCTCCGCCGCGACGGGCTGCCGATCTCCAGCGCCCACGTCATCGAGGCCACGCGGCTGGCCGAGGCGCTGGCGACCATGCGCGGCCGGCCGGTGCCCGGCCTCACGGAGGTCACCGACGCGGCGCTGGCCGTGCTCTGCGAGGGTGATCAGCTACGGCTGGAGCTGATCCAGCGCCGCCTGGTGGTGGGCGAGCGATTGGGCGCGGTGCCAGTCGGCACGCCCGGCGTACCCATCGAACGGGACGTCGCCGCGGCCCAGCGGCGGCTGCGGCTGCCGCCCGATCCGCAGCCCCGGGACATCGACCTGGACCTGCGTCGCGAGATCGACCTGGAGCGCAGCCGCCTGCTGCACCGGCTGGGGCTGCTCGGCGTTGACTGGGGGGTGGCCCTCGAGGGCCGGCGTGGCCGCGGCACGTTCTGGGAGTCGTGGCGGCTGCGCTGGGAACCGGAGTTCGTCGTCGACCTAGTCGAGGCGAGCGCGTACGGGACCTCGGTGCGCGACGCCGCGAGCGCGCGGGTCGCGGAGCGGGCGGCGGCCGCGTCGTCGCTGGCCGACGTCACGGCGCTCGTGGAACGCTGCCTGCTGGCGGAGCTGCCCGACGGGCTGCCGGCCGTCCTGCGCGCGCTCGACGACCGGATGGCGCTCGACCGGGACGTCGCGCACCTCATGGAGGCGTTCCCGGCGCTGGCCCGCACGCTGCGGTACGGCGACGTGCGGCGCACCGACCTGCCCGCGCTCAGGCACGTCACGGACGGTCTGATCACCCGTATTTGCGTCAGCCTGCCGGCCGCCGTCGCCGGCCTGGACGAGGCCGCGGCGGCCGGGATGCGCGATCGGATCGACGCGGTGCACGGTGCCGTGGCACTGCTCGACCAGGCCGACCTCACCGCGCGGTGGCACGATGTCCTCATCGGACTGTCCACGCGGGACGATCTGCATGGGCTGCTCTCTGGTCGCGTGAACCGGCTGCTGCTCGACGCGGGGCTGCTCGACGTCGGTGAGGCCGGGCGCCGGATGTCGCTCGTCCTCACCGTGGGCTCCCCGGTCGGCCGCTCCGCCCGCTGGATCGAGGGCTTCCTCACCGGGGACGGCCTCCTGCTGGTGCACGACGAACGGCTGCTGCGGCTCGTGGACGGCTGGCTGACCGGCATCCGGGACGATGCGTTCGTCGAGGTGCTGCCGCTGCTGCGTCGCACGTTTAGCGAGTACCCGGCGCCGCAGCGCCGGCAGATCGGTGAGCGAGCGGTCCGCCTCGGCGGCCCACGCAGCTCCGGCGACGTGGCCAGCGGCGACGTCGACGAGGACCGCGCTGACCTCGTGCTGCCCGCGGTCGGTGCGCTGCTGGGTTGGGCTCGTTCATGACGTCACCAGACCAGGAGCGGGCCCGCCGCTGGCGCATGGCGCTCGGCGGGGCGCCGGACGGCGAGGGCACCGGCTACCGCCTCAGCGGCGGGGACGCGGCGGCGGACGCCGCGCTGGCCGCGCTCTACGACGCCGACCGGGACATTGGCGCGGCCGGGCGCGGCGAAGGCGGCGGGCGCGGCGGCGGTCTCAACGCGTCCGCCCCGCGGGTGGCGCGGTGGCTGGGCGACATCCGCCGGTACTTTCCGTCCACAGTGGTCCAGGTCATGCAGGCCGACGCCATCGAGCGGCTCAACCTGACCCGGCTGCTGCTGGAGCCGGAGCTGCTGGACGCGGTCGAGCCCGACGTGCACCTGGTCGGCACCCTGCTCAGCCTCAACCGGGTTATGCCCGAACGCAGCCGGCGGGCGGCCCGAGCCGTCATCGCGACCGTAGTCGCCGACCTCGAGCGGCGCCTCGCCCAGCGCACCCGTGCCGCGCTGACCGGGGCGGTCAACCGGGCCGCCCGGGTCAACCGGCCGCGGAGCGCGGACATCGACTGGGGCCGCACGATCCTGGCCAACCTGCGCCACTACCGCCCCGAGCTCGGCACGGTGGTGCCCGAGCGCCTCATCGGCTACGGCCGCCGCGGGTTGGCGGTGCAGCGCGACGTCGTGCTGCTCGTCGACCAGTCCGGCTCGATGGCCGCCTCGGTCGTGTACGCCAGCGTCTTCTCGGCGGTGCTGGCGTCGCTGCGCACCCTGCGTACGTCTCTGGTGGTCTTCGACACCGCCGCGGCCGACCTGACCGACCGGCTGGCGGACCCGGTCGACGTCCTCTTCGGCACGCAGCTCGGCGGTGGCACGGACATCAACCGGGCCCTCGCGTACGCCCAGGGCCTCGTCACCCGCCCACGGGACACGATCCTCGTGCTGATCAGCGACCTGTACGAGGGTGGGATCCGCGAGGAGATGCTGCGCCGCGTGTCCGCACTGACCGCGTCCGGCGTGCAGGTCATCGTCCTGCTGGCGCTCTCGGACCAGGGCGCGCCCGACTACGACAAGGACAACGCCGCGGCGCTGGCCGGCCTCGGTGTGCCCGCATTTGCCTGCACCCCCGACCTGTTCCCCGAGCTGATGGCCGCCGCCATCGAGCGGCGCGACCTACGACCCGTGGTCGAGCGGGAGACGGGCCGCGGCTAGCCGTCGGCCGACGCGAGGGGACACTCTTCGGGTGGACGTCGAACGGCTGCGGGCCGACTGCGCGCGGTGTTTCGCGCTGTGCTGCGTCGCGCCGGCCTTCTCCACGTCGGCGGACTTCGCCATCGACAAGCCGGCCGGGCAACCGTGCCCGAACCTGCGGTCGGATTTCCGCTGCGGCATTCACGACCGCCTCCGGGAGACCGGCTTCCCCGGCTGCGCTGCCTACGACTGCTTCGGCGCCGGGCAGCAGGTCGCTCAGGTCACGTTCAGTGGACGCGACTGGCGACGCGCGCCGCGGATCGCGCGGCAGATGTTCGACGCGTTCGCGGTCATGCGGCAGCTGCACGAGCTGCTCTGGTACCTGACCGAGGCGCTGACCCTACCGCCCGCACGCGCGCTGCGCCGTGACCTGCGGCTGGCCCTCGATGAGACCGAGCGCCTCACTAGCCTCGAGCCCGACGCGCTGGTCGTGCTCGACGTGGCGGCGGTGCGCTCCCACGTCAATGAACTCCTGCTCCGGACGAGCGAGCGCGTGCGAGCCGGCGTCGGAGGCCGGACCGTCGATCACAGGGGTGCGGACCTGACCGGAGCCGATCTCAGGGGTGCCGACCTGAGGGGCGCCAGCCTGCGCGGTGCGTACCTCATCGGGGCGGACCTCCGGGGCGTCGACCTGCGGATGGCCGATCTCATCGGGGCCGACCTCAGGGGCGCCGACCTGCGCGCGGCCGACCTGTTCGGCAGCATCTTCGTTACTCAACCGCAGGTGGACGCGGCCCGGGGCGACGCTGGCACCAGGCTGCCGCCACGGCTGCGCCGCCCGACTCACTGGCCGACCCGTCGCGGTCGCTCGTCCGCCTAGGCGTCCCGGTAAAGGCAGAACGGATGCCCCACCGGATCAAGCAGCACCCGGACCTTGTCCTGCGGCTGGTACGCCGCCTCCCGAGCGCCGAGCTCGAGCGCGTGCTCGACCGCGGTCTCCAGGTCGCTGACCTCGAAATCGAGGTGCATCATCATCTGCTGCGAACCCGGTCTCGGTGGCCAGACCGGGCGCTCGTACTCCGGCGACGTCTGGAAGCCCAGGTACGCGACGCCGTCCGGCGGGCCGACGGTCGCGAAGTTGGGCTCGTCCGACGCGATCTCCCAGCCGAGCAGGGCCGAGTAGAACCGGGCGAGAGTCGGGGCGTCGGGTGCCTCCAGGACCACGCCCCAGTAGTCGTGCCGGGACGTCCGGGGTGTCGATTCGTCGGCTTGTATCCGTCCGCGCATCCGTCCATCGTGCCGTCCAATGGGCGATCCGGCAGCGCGTAACCTGCCGGTAGGTGTCCGTGCCGAGCCCGCGGCCCCGACGTCTCCGGTGAGAGGCACCGCAGCGGTGCCGGGGAGAGGAGAGATCATGAAGTACATGATCTTGCTGTACGGCTCGCAGCAGGACTACGACGTCCTGGCCGGCAAGCCCACCGACAAGCCGGCGATGTCGGCGGAGGACGTCCAGGCGATGTACGCGTACATGGAATCCATCCACAAGGACCTGGAGGCGTCCGGTGAGCTCGTCGACGCCCGCGGCCTGACCGCGCCGGTCCACGCCAGGCGGGTCCAGCTGCGGAACCGGGTTCCGGTCGTCACCGACGGGCCGTACCCCGAGACGCAGGAGGTCCTCGCAGGCTTCACGATCGTCGAGTGCGACAGCTTCGACCGCGCGACCGAGATCGCCGCGCGCTTCGTGAACCCCGACGCGGAGGGGGAGTACGTGGACGTGCGGCCGGTCCTCGACAGCGTCGAGGACCTCGGGCCGTAACCACCGCCGTGACCGGCAACACCGTCGAGGGCCTGCTGCGCGACTTGGCGCCGCAGGTCCTCGGCGCGGTGGTACGCCGGTACGGGCACTTCGACACCGCCGAGGACGCGGCGCAGGAGGCGCTCCTCGCGGCCGCGATGCAATGGCCGAAGGACGGCATCCCGGACAACCCGCGGGGTTGGCTGATCACGGTCGCCTCCCGCAGGCTGACCGACCTGCTGCGCAGCGAACAGGCCCGGCAACGCCGGGAGAACGCCGTTGCCCGCTGGGCACTCCCCGAGCAATCGCTCGCGCCCGCGGCTGACCGGCCGGCGTCCGAGGCCGACGACACCCTCATCCTGCTCTTCATGTGCTGTCACCCCGCGCTCTCGCCGGCGTCGCAGATCGCGCTGACCCTGCGTGCGGTTGGCGGCCTGACCACCGCCGAGGTCGCCCGCGCGTTTCTGGTGCCGGGGGCGACCATGACCCGGCGGATCACGCGGGCCAAGCAACGGATCAAGGACAGCGGTACGCCGTTCCGCATGCCCACGGGCCCGGAGCGCGCCGCACGGCTCGACGCGGTCCTCCACGTGCTCTACCTGATCTTCAACGAGGGGTACGCCAGCACGTCGGGGCCGGTTCTGCAGCGCACGGAGCTGTCGGCGGAGGCCATCCGGTTGGCGCGAATGGTCTACCGGCTGCTGCCCGACGACGGGGAGGTGACTGGGCTGCTCGCGCTCATGCTGCTGACCGACGCGCGCCGGCCGGCGCGTACCGGGCCGGACGGTCGGCTGATCCCGATGGCCGAGCAGGATCGACGCCTCTGGAACGCCAACCAGATCGCCGAGGGGGTGGCACTCATCACCGAGGCGCTTCCCCGCGGGCCGACCGGCCAGTACCAGCTCCAGGCGGCGATCGCCGCGATTCACGACGAGGCGCCGACCGCCCAGGCCACCGACTGGGCCCAGATCGAAGCGCTGTACGACGTACTCATGAAGATCTCCGACAATCCAGTGGTGGCGCTGAACCATGCCGTCGCGGTGGCCATGGTCCGAGGCGGGCCCGCGGGGCTCGACCTGCTCGGGGAGCTCGAGGCCGACGAGCGTATCGCCGGTGACCACCGGCTCCACGCCGTCCGGGCGCACCTGCTCGAGATGGCCGGTGACCGCGCGGAGGCGCGCGAGGCGTACGAGGCGGCGGCCCGGCGAACGACCAGCGTCCCGCAACAGCGCTACCTCTACGCCCGGGCCGCCCGCCTAGCCGTCATTGACGACTGAGCCGGCGGCGGTGCCGGGCGGCGGCGCGGGCGTGTGCGCCGCCGAGCAACGAACGCGTCAGCGCGGCGGTCGCCTCGCCCGGGTTCAGGATCGAGACCCATCCCTGGGCGGCGTACACGGGATGGGGGACAAGCCGGTCGAGGGTTGAGTAGTCATAGCCCGCCCGGTGATCGGCGTGGGCGGCCGGCGGGTGACCCAACAGGTCCCGGTAGGCATCGCGTCCAACGGCGATGTTGACGCGGAACACGCCGGGCCGGTTCAGGTTCGAGGCGGTGTCGAAACCTGGGTAGTCCTTGGTGACGATCGTCGCGAACGGCAGCCGTCGGTCTGCGGGCTCGGTGCCCTCGGGGTCGTAGAAGAAGAACGTGTCACCCCACGAGACCTCGGGTGCCCCGTTGGCCTCGCTGGCCGTGACGGTGTGGACGCTCGGCAGGCCGCCGACGAACTGGATCACGTCCTCCTCGGTCATCGGGCAATCATGTCAGTAGCGATCGAGGCGGCCGGTCTGGCCGACCCGGCGTCCGCCGGGTAGACCTTGCGCATGGACTTCGGAGTCGGAATCTTCCCCACGCACGACGGCATGCGGCCCGGCGAGGTCGCCCGATTGGTGGAGGAGCGCGGTCAGCAGGCGCTCTACTTCGCCGAACACACCCACATTCCGGCCGCGGAGACGGACCGGGCACCCGGTCGGCCGCTGCCGGTCAAGTACTGGCACACCTACGACCTGTTCGTCGCGCTGACCGCCGCGGCGGAGGCGACCAGCCGGCTGCGGATCGCCAGCGGCATCTGCCTGGTCATCGAGCGCGATCCGATCATCACCGCCAAGGAGGTGGCGAGCGTCGACCACCTGTCGGGCGGTCGGCTGGAATTCGGCGTTGGCGCCGGCTGGAACCGGACGGAGATGCGTCACCACGGCACCGACCCGCGCCACCGGATGGCGGTGCTGCGGGAGCGGATCGAGGCGATGAAGGAAATCTGGGCGAACGACGAGGCCAGCTACTCCGGCAAGTACGTGAACTTCCACCGCATCCGGTCGTACCCGAAACCGGTGCAGCGCCCACACCCGCCGATCCTGATCGGCGGCCTCGGGCCGACCGTTCTCGACCGGGTGATGGCGTACGGCGACGGGTGGTTCCCCAACTACCGGCCGGACGTGTACGACCGCATCGCCGAACTGCGGGCCCGGGCGGACCGGCCCATCGAGGTGCAGCTGATGAGCGTGCCCGCCGACCCGAGGGTGTTCGAACGACTGCGGGACGCCGGCGCGACCCGGGTCGCGCAGTGGCTGCCGTCCGGTCCGCGATCGCGGGTGGAGCGAGCCCTCGACGCCTGGGAAGCGGCGATCGCGGAGTACAACCCGGAGTGACGGGGCGTACCCGCCAGCAGGTATCCCCGAGGTCGCGCCAGCATCCCCGCCACGACGGCCGCTGGCCCCAATGCGCCTCCGATCGGCCGCGCGCAATGCTGGATTTACGGACGTACGCCGCTTCGACCGGGGGGATACCGAAGATGATCAACCATCGGACATCGGGTACGACGCGCCGGCGGCGCCTGACCGGGGCCGCGGTCGTGGGGGTCGCCGCCGTAGCGCTGGCACTGTCGGCCTGTGGCAACGGAAGCAACGGGAGCAACAGCGGCGGCAGCGGTGGCGGAGGCTCGCCGTCGTCGGTGCCCAAGGCCAACGGCCAGTTGCTCAGCGCGCAGCCGACGTCGCTCGGCACGATCCTCGTCAATGGCAAGGGCATGACCGTGTATCAGTTCGCCAAGGACAAGGACGGAACGTCTACGTGCACCGGGGCCTGCGCGGCCAACTGGCCGTTCGTGCCGGCACCGGCGTCGCTCCCGGCCTCGTTGCCCGGCGTGACGGGCAAACTCGGCAGCACCACGCGCCCCGACGGCGCTCACCAACTGACCATCGCCGGTCACCCCGTCTACACGTTCGCCGGTGACTCCGCACCTGGCCAGACCAACGGTCAGGGCTTGACGAACTACGGCGGCCTATGGACGGCCCTGTCGCCAGCGGGTGCGGCCGTCTCGGGCACCGGCTCGATGGGCGGCGGTAGCCAGCCCCCGGCCGGGCCGACCTACTGATCACGAGTCGTCGGAAGGAGACCGGCGGTGACTACACATACCACAGCGCCGACACGCTCATTCGCTAACGTCGCAGTGCTCAATCGCGTTCTGGCGGTGGTGACCGCGGCGCTGCTGGGCATCGACGCCTATGTCCATCTGCACGACGCCGGGCAGTACGACGCGATCAGGACGTCGACCCTGAGCCAGGGGAACCTGTTCCGGGCCGAGGCCGCCGCCGCGATAGCCATCGGGGTCGCACTGCTCATCCGGCCACATCCGGTGGTGTGGGCGCTGGCCGCGCTGGTCGCGGCCAGCGCCGCCGGCGCGGTGTTCCTATACACGTACGTGAACGTCGGCCGGCTCGGACCCCTGCCGAACATGTACGAGCCGACCTGGGACCTGCCGGGAAAGGCCTGGTCGGCCGGGGCTGAAACGGCCGCCACCGCGCTCGCTCTCGCCGGCCTCGCGCTGGCCCTTCGCACGCGTTCGCGGGCGGCGAAGTAGGGTCCTATCCGGCTCGCGCTCCCTGCACCCGCCGCACGACGTGCAGCAGGTACTCCTTGCGGTTGAGCGGGTTGTGGTCCGTCCGCTCCCGGCTCGGCACCGTGCCGTCCATCCGTCGGTAGTGCGAGAAGGTGCATTCCAGCACCCCTTCGCCGCGGGTCAGCGCCGGCAGCCGCTGCTGCAGATCATTCACCCGAGCCGCGGCGATCTCGCCGTGCAGCACGTACGACGAACCCAGCAGTTCCTGTGTTCGAGGAGCGGCGCGCAGTCCCGCCAGCACCGGCAGCGTGGCCGCGAGCGTGTCTTCCGGGATCTCGAGCCGGAACCGGTGCATCGGCTCGTACACGCTCGTGCCCGCCTCCTGCACGGCGCTCATCAACACGAGCGGCGTGAGGTTTCGGAAGTCCCCGGCGGTGCTCGAGATGCTCGCGTCAAAGGCCTGCCCCCGCTTGCCCTGCGGCGGAATGTAGCCGGAGTGGGTCATGGCGACCGTGCAGTCTGCGACCTGCCATCCGTAAATGCCTTGACGGAGCGTTTCCCGCACCGTCTCCTCGACCGCCTTGCGGAACGGGACCGGAAGCGAGCCGGGCTCGATCTCCAGTCGGAATTCCACGCCGCTGTCGATCGGGCCTGGCTCCACGCGGAGCCCGACGCCCGCTCGGAACGGATTGGACGGCGAGTCGAGCGTCTCGACGGCGGCACCGCTGCCGATGAGTCGCTCAATGTGGATGGTCGTTGTCTCCCGGAATTCGACGGGGATGCGGAAGTCGTTCGCCAGCGTCGTCTCGATGACCTCCTTCTGCACCTCGCCGTACAGGGAGACGTATGTTTCGTGCCGAGTGTCGTCCTGTCGCAGGTTGATCAGCGGGTCCTGCTCCGTCAGCTGGGCGAGCGCGACGTGCAACGCGCCCTTGTCGGCGGGACGACGCGGAAGGATGACCGTTTCCAGCGTCGGCGGAGCGAAGTGGTGCTCGGTGGTTCTGCGCGGCGGGCCGATAGCGTCGCCGATCCGGATGTCGGCGAGACCCCAGAGCTTGCCGATCTGACCTGCGGCGACCGACTCACGGCGAATCGCCGAGCCGCGGTCGAAGACGCTGATCGCGCTCACCCGTCCCTTGTCGCCCCGGCCGAATGTCAGCCGGTCTCGCGTGCGTACCGTTCCGGAAAACATGCGGACGTACGCGATCTTCTCCCCGGCGGGACCGCGTTCGACCTTGAAGACACTGCCCGAAACCGGCCCATCCACATCGCCACCGGCCGAGGGCAGCAGCTCCGTGATGCCGGCGATGAGCGCATCGACCCCCGCGCCGGTCATGGCCGAGCCGAAGAACACCGGATGCGCCCGCGCATCCCCGGTCTGCCTCGCGAGCTCGCGGCGGAGTCGGCGGTACGAGACCGTGGTCTCGTCGTCGACGTACGCGGCGAGGACCGCGTCGTTGCGGTCGGCGATCAGCTCCACCAGCCGGGCGGTGAAGTCCGCGTCGCCGGCACCGTGCGGCGTACAGATGGCGTTGCGAGTGCCGAGTCCCCTGACCGATCCCATCGGGATAATCGCCGGGGTCAGCCTCTCGGAGATGCTCCGCAGCACGCGTTCATACTGCGCGCCAGTCCGGTCGATCTTGTTAACGAAGAAGAGCGTGGGAATGCGCAGCCGCTGCAGTGCCCGCGTCAATATGCGGGTCTGGGCCTGTACGCCTTCCACGGCGGAGATCACCAGGACGGCGCCGTCGAGCACGCTCAACACCCGCTCCACCTCGGCGATGAAGTCCGGATGGCCGGGAGTGTCGATCAGGTTCACCGTGATGTCGTCGATGACGAACGACACGACGGCAGACTTGATCGTGATGCCGCGTTGCCGTTCGAGCGCCAAGGTGTCGGTCTGTGTGGTGCCGTCGTCGACGCTGCCGATCTCGTCGATGACGCCGGCGGCGTGGAGTAGCCGCTCGGTCAGGGTGGTCTTACCGGCGTCTACATGCGCCAGGATCCCCAAGTTCAACGTTGCCAAGCGTCATGTCCTCTGGGTAGACGGCTTTCACCTGCTGGATGGACATGAACGCAGCGCGCATCTCCTTCTCCTAACCGTCTCCTCGGCCCGGCCGCTCGGTTGCGTCGCCTGGCAGTTCAGCAGAGGGCAGCCCGCCGAGCAACCGATTTGTCGTCGACGGTCCGGACGAAACCCCGTTGCCGCAGGCTCTTATGTCCAGGACGCTGTCGCAAGTGATGCATGCCGACGAGGTGGCGACCGACCTCCGACTCGTACGCCGGCTGCTCACGCACCAGTTCCCGCAATGGGCGGATCTTCCCCTGGCGCCGGTGCCCTCTGCCGGCACCGACAACGCGCTGTACCGGCTCGGCGATGACCTGGCCGTCCGCCTCCCGCGCATTCACTGGGCCGTCGACGAGGTGGCCAAGGAGCACCACTGGCTGCCAACGCTGGCACCGCTCCTGCCCGTCGCAATACCACAACCGCTCGGGATGGGCGAACCGGCCGAGGGCTACCCGTGGCCATGGTCGGTATACCGGTGGCTGGACGGTGAGAACCCGGCCACCGGCGGCATCCCCGACCCCGACTCGCTGGCCAGCCAGCTCGCTCAGTTTGTCTCCGCGCTGCATCGGATCGACCCGGTGGGCGGCCCGCCGGCCGGCCGCGGCGTACCGCTGCACGAGCGAGACGCCCCGACCCGCGCAGCGATCGACGCCCTGGGGGAATCGGTGGACACCGGCGCGGTGACCGCGGCCTGGGACGCGGCCCTGCGGGCACCCGCCTGGCCCGGCCCGCCCGTCTGGATCCACGGCGACCTGTCCCCGGGCAATCTTTTGTGCATCGATGGCCGGCTCAGCGCGGTCATCGACTTCGCCGGTGCGGGCGTCGGCGATCCCGCCTGCGACATGATCGTCGCGTGGAACCTCCTCCCCGCGGAGGCGAGGAGCGTCTTTCGCGCCACGGTGCGGGTCGACGACGCCACCTGGGAGCGAGGTCGGGGCTGGGCGCTGTCCATCGCGCTCATCCAACTCCCCTACTACCACCGCACGAACCCCGCGCTCGCGGCCAACTCCCGGCACGTGATACGTGAGGTGCTCGCCGAGCACGCATCCCGAGGCGTCCATCGATGACCGGGCCCGCCTCCGCCGGTCAGCGACTCGAGATCGCCTGCGACGAGTCCGGGTACGAGGGCGAGAAGCTCATCGGCGCGACCACGGACGTGTTCGCACACGGCAGCGTACGCATGGACGCCGAATCGGCGGCGAGGTGTATGGCGGAGCTACGGATGCGAATTCGTTCTCCGGCAACCGAGTACAAGGCGACCCATGTCCTGCGCGAGAAACATCGCTCGGTCCTCAGGTGGCTGCTCCGCCCATCGGGACCGCTTCAGGGGAACGCTCACGTATACCTCGTCGACAAGGCGTTCTTCGTCCTCGGCAAGCTCACCGACCTCCTCGTCGACGAGGACGAGCGAGCCAGGTCGACGGTCGTCCTGTACCGCGAGGGTCGACGGGCGTTCGACCGTGACCAGTGGGAGGCCTTTCTCGCCTCGTCCAACAACCTGATGCGCGGCACCGACCGGTTCGACGTGCGGTCGCCGGTCGACTCCTTCTTCGGGATGGTCGACGCCCTGCGGCTCGCCGGCGCGGGCGGTCGCGTGGACGCGATCCTGCGATCGCTTTCGGGGGCAAGGCAGCGGGCGGACTCATTCCGGACACGCCTCTTGAACCAGCCGACGGCGATGCCCGTGCTGGATCCCCTGATCCCGGCCATCGTCCGTGCGGTTGTCTTCTGGGGGGAGGGCAGAAGGCGCGTCTTCATCGTTCATGATCAACAGAAGACACTGTCCGTGCGGCGCATTGCACAGCTCGAGGAGCTGATCAATGAGGCTGGCGTCGGCCATTCATCCGGTGCTCGACTCGCCGGCCTGACTCTCGTCGACTCGACCTCAGACCCACGGGTTCAACTCGCCGACATCCTCGCAGGAGTGGCCCGGAAGATTGCGTCGGACGAACTCAACGAACGCGGCGACGCACGGTTTACGGCATTGCTGCGGCCGTACGTGGACCGGTTCTCGATCTGGGGAGACGACCGGAGCTGGGCTTTGCTGGGCCGCTGACGCCGGCGCAATAACCGCTTTGATCGTATTCGTCCCCGGCCGGTGCCCCGCCGCGTGGCGGCCTCGGGCTAGGCTCGCGCCTGTGATCCAGGCTCTGGGTGGTGGGAGCGACGAACGCCTGCGTCGCATCGAGGCGGTCACCGATGCCACACTCTCGAAACTCGAGGCCGAAGACCTCTTTGACGAGCTGCTCGACCGGACGAGGGATCTGTTGCGGGTGCAGACGGCCGTGGTCCTGCTGCTGGATGTTCACTCACGGCAGCTCGTGGCCACCGCCGCCAAGGGTCTGGAGGAGGAGATCCGACAGGGCTTCCGAATCGGCGTCGGTCAGGGGTTCGCGGGCCGGGTGGCGCAGGAGGCGGCGCCGGTCATCATCGAAGACCTCAGGCCCGGCGACGTGTTGAATCCGATCCTGCTCGACAGGGGGATTCGTTCGCTGCTCGGCGTGCCGCTGCTGGCCGGCGGCGAGGTGATAGGCGTCCTGCACGTCGGCAGCGTGACCCCGCGCCATTTCGACGCCAATGACGTGCACCTGTTGCAGCTCGTGGCCGACCGCATCAGCCTGGCCAGCCAGGCACGATCCCACAAGATCGACCGAACCGCCGCGCTGGCGCTGCAGCGCAGCCTGCTGCCCACCCGGTTGCCGGACGTGCCCGGCGTGGACATGGCGGCCCGCTACGTGCCCGGCCAAGACGCCGGTGTCGGGGGCGACTGGTACGACGTGTTCACCCTGCCGTCGGGATGGTTGGGTGTCGTGATCGGGGACGTCTCCGGACATGGGTTGGCCTCCGCCGTGGTGATGGGCCGCCTGCGCAGTGCGCTCCGGGCGTATGCGTTGGTCTGTGACGACCCGGCCGACGCGCTGGTCCACCTCGACTGGAAGATCCACCACTTCGAGGCCGGAAGCCTGGCCACCACCGTGTACGCCATGATCGCCCCGGATCGGGAGACGATCCATCTCTCCGTCGCCGGCCATCCACGCCCCGTCCTCGGCGTTCCCGGGCAGCCGGCGAGCATGCCCGAACTGGCCATCGATCCGCCACTCGGCATCGGCCGCCCGAACCAGCGTCGGCGGCGCACCTCGATCGAGTTTCCGCCAGGAGCGGTCCTGGTCTGCTACACCGACGGACTCGTCGAACGCCGCAGCGAGCTCATCGACATGGGGTTAAAGCGGCTGTGCGACGCCGTCCATCCCGGCCCCGCCGAAGCGGTGTGCTCCACCATCATGGCCACCGTCGGGGCCGACCGACCCGGCGACGACATCGCGCTACTCGCCGTCCACCGCCAAGCGAGCCCGACCTCGGCGAGCGCGAGTCGCTGACGTGCGACCGCCGCCACGTCGGCCGCCCTTCCGTCGTTGACTACCTGGCAGGGACGGATCGTCGCGCCCGTTGTACCGACTGCTGCACGGTACCGGCCCGCCGCAACGCGAGGGGGAATCATGTCAAGGCGACCAGACCGGGGCCGAGCCGACCGTCCGTTTCTGCTGCCGGTCCCGGACGGCGTCGACCCCGAACTGGTCGAGACGCTCGATCGGCTCGTGGAGCGGGCCGAGCGCGGTACGCTCTCCGACCATGCCTGGCGGACTCTTCGCTGGCTGGCGACCGACCCACCCGAGGAAGCAATTCGGTACGTCCTCGAGGCCTACGAGGCGGGATACGCGCCGTCGCGAAGTCAATCTTGGAGAGTTTCCGTTACGTCGTAACGGAAACTCTCCAAGATCTCAGGCTCGACATGGGTGGGCGCGGCTGGTGTCGGCAGGCTCTGGACTGGCAACGCGAGCGGGGCCGCCAGTCCGAAATCTGTCGCTACGGTGCGACGGTAATCGACTTGCTCTGGATCATCTCCGTCCCGTCTCCCTTGTATGGACAGGTCACGGTGATCGTGTGTGGGCCGGCGGTGGTGTCGGCGGGAATCGTGACGTCGATCTGGTACCAGCCGAGTACGAGGTGCTGCGGGCCCTCTGACCGGGATTCGGTGATGGCGGTCGCGAGCTTGACGCCATCCAACCGCGCGGTCACCAGGGAACCGGGCTCGCAGTCCATCCCCTTGATGCGTGTGGTCTCCCCTGGCGCCACCGTGTCGGCCATGCCCGGCCCCAGATTCTTGTCCCGATCGGTGAACACCGCCATCGCGGTGGCCGTAGCGCCGCCCGCGACAATCAACGCGGACACCGCGGCGACGAGCACGACAGGCCTGCGCAGCCGTACGCGTCGCAGCGGCCGAAACGATGCTGGTGTGCACATGGGAAGCTGCTCGCGGATGAGTGAGAGTTCCGCCAGGAGGCGTTGCTCGAATCGTTCGGTCATGCTGTCTCCTCCCTCGCCGAACGTGACGGAGCGAGCGTCCGCTGGGCGTCGGGGTACAGCACCGCGCGTAGGCGACGCCGGACTCTGAGGAGCCGCACCCTGGCCGCCACCGGGCTGACTCCCAGCGCGCTGGCGGCATCGCGAGTAGTAAGTGAGTCGACGGCGATGAGCTCGAACAGTCGCCGATCGGACTCACTCAACGTCTGCATCGCCTCGTAGACGCGGCGTGCGGCGGCGGCGTCGATGCGTTCCTCGACACGGACGTAGTCATCGGCATCCAACAGCGCACGCCCGGCCAGACGCCGCTCCGAGTCGACGATCCGCCCGGTACGCCGGCGCATGCTGGCGGCGACGTTCGCGCCGACCCCGTACAGCCAGGCCACCGCACTACCGCGCGCTGGGTCGAACCGGTTAGCAGATGTCATGACCTTGATAAAGACGTAAGCCACGAAGTCGGCCACGTCCTCGGCGTTTCCGAACCGGCGCACGCCCATGCCCATCACCTTGGCCACGTGACGCCGATAGAACTCGGAGAATGGCTCCGGCCCTAGGTGGAATGACGCCAGGAGGTCTTCGTCTGAGGGCTCGGACATCACACCGTCCTTCGGCTCGCTCCTTGCCCTGCCACCTAGGAGTTCGCCATCAGGGGGTTGGATGTTACAGCGGACTCGGACGTCAGAGCGTTGCCCGCGGGCGGTCGGACTGAGGCGGGAAGGGCTCGGCGAAGTGCTGACCACCCGCCGGCAGGTTCAGGCATCGGGGCTAGTCAGGTTAAGTGGGCGCGGCTGGGTTCGAACCAGCGACCCCTCGCTTGTAAGGCGAGTGCTCTTCCACTGAGCTACGCGCCCGGGCGGCCCAGACGGGCGGCCGGCGGCGGCAAGCTTACCTTGCCGTGCGTCCATGATCGCACTTGCCGTCGATCATGGCTCAGAGTGCCGCGAGCGCCTTCCGCCAGCCGTTCTGGTCACGTGCCTCGCCTGGCGGGTTCATCTCAGCGAACCGGACCACGCCCGACTTGTCGATCAAGAACGTGCCCCGGTTGGCGATCCCGCGGCGATCGTCGAAGACGCCGTACGCCGTGGCGACCGCCCCGTGCGGCCAGAAGTCGGAGAGCAAGGGGAACGTGAAGCCCTCGCGCTCGGCCCAGACCTTGTGGCTGTACGGCGAGTCGACGCTGACCGTGAGCACCTGGACGTCCTCGTTCGCGAAGTCGCCGAGGCTGTCGCGCACCTGGCACAGCTCGCCTTCGCAGGTGCTCGTGAAGGCCAGCGGGTAGAAGACCAGCAACACGGCGCGCCGACCGCGGAAGTCCGACAGCCGGACCACCTGGTTGTTCTGGTCTCTGAGCGCGAAGTCCGGCGCCTGGGCGCCAACCTCGATCGGCATGCACCGAGCATGCCATGGGAATCCGAACGCCGCCCCTGCGAGGGCGGCGCGGCAACGCTGGCGTACCGACCGAGACGTCAGCGACGGGAGCGGGCGGCGCGCGGGGCGACCAGCCGCGCTGCGCTCCAGTCCTTGCCTGCGTTGAGGGTCGAGGTCTGCTGCAGGCCGGCGGACGGCGCTGCCTCGCTGATGTCGCTGGGCTCGACGTGCCCGGGCCGGCCGGCCTTGGGCGTCAGCAGCCACACCACCCCGCTGTCGGCCAGTGGCCCCAGGGCGTCGACCAGCAGCTCGAACAGGTCGCCGTCTCCATCGCGGTACCACAGCAGCACCGCGTCCACGACCTCATCGGTGTCCTCGTCGACCAGATCCCCGCACCGGTCGGTCAGGGCGTCGCGAAGATCGTGGTCGACGTCGTCGTCGTACCCCATCTCCATGACGACCATCCCCGGCTCGATCCCGAACCGGTCCGCCACGCCGCGTACACCGCCTGCGGCCTGACCAGCGGTCGCGCTCACTGTCGCGTGCCTCCTCGTCTCCACCTATCGGCGTCCACGCAACGCCGTTAGCGCGTAGTTCACACAGTCGTGCGGCCGCGCGCAAGTGCAACGCGAGCAGGATCGGGAAAACGACCAATTACCGAGCAACGAGCGCCCGCGCACCCTCGGTAATCGCCTCCTCGGACACGAGCACGTGCCGGGCGGCCGGTCCGAGCGGGATGAATGTGTCGACCGAGGCGACCCGCCGAGCCACCCCGACATATCCGGCGTCGACGAGCGCGGCCAGCACGCCCTCGCCCACCCCGCCCGACCGACGGGTCTCGTCGACCACCAGCACCCGGCCGGTAGCGGCCGCCTCGCGAGTGATGTCCGCGACCGGCAGCGGCGACAGCCAGCGAAGATCCACAACCCGAGAGCCGATGCCCTCCGCGGCCAGCCCGGCCGCCGCCCGCAGCGCCAGTCGTACGCCGTTGCCGAACGTGATGATCGTCAGGTGCTCGCCGGAACCGATCTCGTACACCCGGGCCCGCCCGATCGGGACGTGGGCGGCACTCCACTCGGCCGGTGGGGTGTACGGGGACACCCACTCGCCGTCGCCGTCGGCGTACAGGTCGCGGGTGTGGTAGAGCGCGATCGGCTCGAGGTACGCGCAGACGCTGCCATCGGATTCGGCGCTAGCCAAGCACGTGCGCAGCATGGCGGCGGCGTCATCGGCCCGGGCCGGCACGGCGAGCACCAGGCCGGGAACGTCGCGCAGCACGGCCACCGAGTTGTCGTTGTGGAAGTGGCCGCCGAAGCCCTCCTGGTACGCCAGCCCCGCGATGCGCACGACCATCGGGTTCCGGTATGCGCCGCGGGAGAAGAACTGCATGGTGGCGGCCTCGCCGCGCAGCTGGTCCTCGGCGTTGTGCAGGTACGCCAGATACTGGATCTCGGGCACCGGTAGCAGTCCGGCCAGCCCCGATCCCAGCGCGAGCCCCAGGATGGAGGTTTCGTCCAGCAGCGTGTCGAAGACCCGGGAGGCGCCGAACCGCTCGCGCAGCCCCTTCGTCACCCCGTAAACACCGCCCTTGACCGCGACGTCCTCGCCGAAGACGACCGCGCCGGGGTACGCCAGGAGCGCGTCCGTCAACGCGGCGTTGATCGTCTGGGCCAGGGTCAGGGGCTGGCCGTCCTCGGGCAGCCGGCCCCCGAACGCGGCCACCCGCGCAGCCGAGGCGGACCCGGCCGAACCACCGCCGCCGGCCGGGGCGTCGCCGGCCGAACCCTCACCGCCGGCCGCCCGGGAAGCCGCCTCGGTGATCGCCCGGGTGACGCTGACCGGCCGGCGCGGCGCGAGGGACGCCACGACCTCTGCCGCCCCGGCCAGCTTGGGCTCGCCGAGCACCTCCTCGGCGACCTTCCGCACCTGCCAGCCCACCTCGTCGTACCGGGCCAGCAGCTCGTCCGGCGTGGCGAGCCCGGCGGCGGCCAGCAGCTGCGCCGTTCCGACGAGCGGATCTCGGGCGACGTCCGCGGCGATCTGGTCGGCCGGTCGGTACGCCATCTCGGCATCGGCGCCGGCGTGCCCCATCAGCCGGACCACCGACAGGTGCAGCACGGCCGGGCGTCGGTGCCGGCGCACCCACTCGGCCGCACGCACCGCGACCGCGTAGGTGTCGACCAGATCGCAGCCGTCCGCGGAGAAGTAGCGGAGGCCGGGGCGACCCCGCAGCGCCGCGGCGACCCAGCCGGCCGGGGAGCGGACGCTGATGCCCAGCCCGTTGTCCTCGCAGACGAGCAGCAGCGGAAGCCGCAGCCCCGCGTGGTCGCACCAACCGGCCGTGTTGAGCGCGGCAGCGGCGGCCGCGTGATTGACCGAGGCGTCGCCGAACGACGCGAGCACCAACGCGTCGGCCGGCCACGGCAACGGAGCCGGCCCGGCGAAGCCGTGCGACGGGTCCGACGCACCGAGCTTGCGGTGCCGCTCGATGGCGAACGCCAGCCCCACCGCGCGCGGCAGATGCGACGCGATCGTCGACGTGGTCGGGATGACGTGCAGGCCCGGGTGCCCGAACACCTTGTGCCGGCCGCCGGCGATCGGTTCCTGGGCCGAGGCCACGACGCCGCGCAGTATGTCCCGGGCGGGGTCCGTCACCGCGTCGGCGCCGGCCGCGGACTCGTCCCGGGCGCCGGCCGCCCGCGCACAGTAGAACGCGCCGGAACGGTAATGCAGCAGGGCCGGATCGGAGGGTGCGAGCGCGGCCGCGACCGCCGCATTCCCCTCGTGCCCGCATGAGCTGATCGTGTAGTACCCCTCGCCGAAGCTGCGCAGCCAGCGCGCCGCGAGGTCCAGATGACGGCTGGTCAGCTGCGCGTCGAACAGCTCGAGTGCCTGCCGGCCGGTCAGGCTCGCGCCCTCGCTGACGGGTCCGCCCGACTCGCGCGCGGCGCCGGTCGGCGCGGCCAGCGAACCCACTGCCTTCCGGAACCGCTGGTCCAGATCTTGAGGGGTGGTCACGCACGACAGCATTACCGACGCGCGGCACCGCCCGCCATACCGCCGACGCGCCGGGGCGTGGACGCGCGGTGGGCGAGCAGGGCGCCGACCACGAGAAGGACGGCTATCAGGGCGGTGACGGTGGAGAGTCCGGCCGCTGATCGGGACTGGCCCGCGCCGGCGACCGCGAGGTACACGCCACCTAGCGTCGAGACGGCCAGCACGCCGGCCAGCAGGACGCCCGTCGAGGCCATGCCGGACACGGTTGCGGCGTACCGCGGCTCGATTCGGGCCAGGAGCGAGGTGAACAGCGGGCTGAACCCGGACGCGTGCCCCGCCCCTGCGGCGTACAGCAGCGGCACCGCCGCCAGGGCCGGCCAGTCACCGCCCGCCGCGAGCACGGCCAGGGCCGCGATCGCCCCCGCGAAGACCAGGGGTCCGGCGACCGGCAATCGGGCCCGCACCGGCTGCGGCAGTCGCCGCGCGCCGAGGCTGAGGGTGGCGAACCCGGCCGGATACGGCAGGAACGTCAGCCCCGCCGCCAACGGCCCGAAACCGAGCGCGCCCTGGAGGTGCAGGGTGAGGGTGAACAGGTATGCGGTGTAACAGCCCATGATCAGAAAGCAGGCGAGCAGGCCGGGGCGTACGCCTTCCGGGCGTACCGCTGCGGGGTCTATCAGGGGCGACCCACCACGGGCCGCGAGCCGCGCCTCGTAGCTCTGGAACGTGACCAGGCCGGCGGCCCCCGCGGCCAGCACGAGCAACGACCAGGCCGGCCATCCCCGCTCCCGGCCCAGCGCCAGCGGCACCGTCAGGGCTGCCATGGCGGCGGCGAGCCCGGCCACGCCGACGAGGTCCAGCCGCCGCGCACGTTCGGTGGCCGGGGCGGCCAGGAGCCGCCGGCTCGCCAACAGCAGGCCGGCGCCGATAGGCACGTTAAGCAGAAAGGCGGGCCGCCAGCCCTGGCCGGCCAGGTCGAGCGAGACCACGAGGCCTCCGACGATCTGGCCGGCGGCCACGCCCAGTGCGAGAACCATCGAGTAGAGCGCGACGGCGCGGGCTCGTCGCGCACCGTCGAAGTGGAGCTGGATCAGGGAGACGACCTGCGGAACCATCAGCGCGCCGGCGGCACCCTGCGCCAGCCGGGCGAGGATCAACGCGGGCGCGGTCGGCGCCAGCCCGCACGCGAGCGAGGCCAGGGTGAATCCGGCGAGGCCGGCCCGGAACACCCGGCCGTGCCCGTGCCGGTCGCCCAGCCGGGCGCCGGTCACGACCAGCACCGCGAAGGCGAGCAGGTAGCCGGCGAAGATCAACTGCACCTCACCGCCGCTGGCGCCCAGGGTCGCCCGGATGGTCGGAATGGCCACGGCCACGATCGAGCCGTCCATGGTGGCCATCGCCTGCCCCACCAGCAACACGGCGAGCAGGCCTCGCGTGCCCTGCCGCGTCCGCTCGTCAAGCGTCATCCATCGAGCCTGGCCGACGCTCCGCGGCCGGGTCTTGAAGATCCTTGCAGGGCGAAAGTGTCACAGCTCGTGCGTACGGTTGGGTCATGCTCTCCGCCGAGCTGATCGTCGACCGACCCGAGTTCACGGTCCGGCTCGTGCACTGCCACGAGGATCACGCCGGCTGGTCCCCTCCCGAGACCGGTCAACGGCGCGGCGTCGTGCTGGTCCGCTCGGGCGGGTTCCGCCGCCGTGGCCGCCACGGGGAGATGTGGGCGGACCGTGCGCTGGGCTACCTGACGACGCCCGACGAGGAGGAGCGGTTCGCCCATCCGATCGGCGACGACGAGTGCACTGCGATCCACGTCTCGCCCCGGCTGTGGCGGGCGGTCGCCGGGCCGGCGGCGGCCGACCCCACCGCCGCGGTGTCCGTGGACAGCCGGCTCGAGCTGCGGCACCGGCTGCTGCTCCGCGCCGCGCGCACCGGCGACCTCGACTTCGCGGTCGCCGAGCGGCTGCTCCACGTGCTCGCCGGCGCGACGCGCCACGTCGACACGAGCCGGGACACCACCATGGCGGCTCGCACCGACCGCGCGCTGGCCGATTCGGCGCGAGAGGCGTTGACCGCGCAGCATCCCAGCGCGCGTGGCCTCCTCCCGCTCGCCGAGCTGCTCGGGGTCTCGCCCTACCGGCTCAGCCGGGTCTTCCACCGGCACGTCGGCGTGCCGCTGACCCGCTACCGCAACCGACTGCGGGTCGGCGCCGCCCTGCACCGGCTCGAAAACGGCGAGCCAAACCTCGCGGCGCTCGCCACCGAGCTCGGGTTCGCGGACCAGGCCCACCTGACCAGGACGGTGCGGGCAGAGGTCGGCGAGACCCCGCACCGGCTGCGCACTCTGCTGGCCGGGTCGGCCGGCTAACCGCTCACTCGCCGGTGTGCGCGTGCGTGGCGGTCACCGGCTTCGACTGTGGTGAGCCGTGCTGGCGCAGCACGATGCTGAGCAACACCAGGCAGCCGACCGCGAGGAACTCGCTCTGCCAGTTCTGCATCGACTGGAACCAGAAGTCCGACGTACCGAGGAAATGCAGCACGCTCACGGGTGGCGCGCCCGACTCGAGGGCCTGCTCCTCGTTGTAGTTCGCGGTGCCGGAGAGCAGGTGCGCGAGGAACGAGAGGACGAAGAGCCCGAGCAGGGCGATGGACAGGCTGTTGCGGTAGATCGCCTGCGCCCAGTCCGATCGGCGCGACAGGGCGGGCGACCTTTGCGTGGCGCGCTCCGGGTAGTCCTCGGGCCGGTCCTTCTGGCGCAACGGCTTGGACTCCGGGGAGCCGCGCTGCACGAGGTACGCCGTGAGCAGCACGTACGAGCCCATCTGGAGGAACTCGGACTCCCAGTTCTCGAACGTGGCCTCACCGAAGTGCCCGGTGCCCAGGTACGACCAGTAGCCGATGGCCGGCTGACCGAACTGCGTCAGATCCTCGTTGTGCACCTGCCACCCGAACACGCTCTGCAGCACGATGAAGACCAGAAAGGCCGCGAGCGTCGCGAGCGACAAGCCGTTGAACCAGAGCCAGCGCCGCATCCCGACCTCCCGTACATCGACGTGACAACGACCTCCTCCCTTGCCCGGTTGCGGTGGTTGTCACGCCTGGTTAGTGTTCGTTTAGAACGTACTGAACGTTGGGAAGCTAGATGGAGCTGTCGCGCGAGCGCCGGTACGCCGAGGAGGTCGGCGTCAAGCTGGCCAGCCTCGGCATGACGCCGGCGTACGGGAAACTGCTCGGCTGGCTGCTGATCTGTGACCCGCCGAGTCAGTCGCTCGCGCAGCTGAGCAGCTCGCTCGGGTTGTCGAAGGGCTCGGTGAGCACCGGCATGCGGGTCCTCGAGCGCCTCGGGCTGGTGCGCCGGGTGGCGGCCCCGGGCACCCGGGGCCACGTCTACGAGGTGACGCCCACCGCGCTCATCGAGTTGGGCTCGCGGGCGGGCGAGCAGTACGCGGCGATCCGCGAGCTGATGGAGCGCGGGCTGGCGCTGCTCGACGACGAGGACTCACCGCGCGCCGAGCGGCTGCGGGTGAGCCGCGACTTCTACGCGTTCATCGAGCGTGAGGTCCCCAAGCTGCTCGACCAGTTCAAGACCGAATACGTCCGGAAAGAAGGGGAGGGCGATGGCTGACGCGGCCATCAGCACCGAGCGGCTCGTCAAGAACTACGGCCGGAATCGCGGTCTCGCGGGCCTCGATCTTGCCGTCGAGACCGGCGAGGTGTACGGCTTCCTTGGCCCCAACGGCGCCGGGAAGACCACCACGATCCGGTTGCTGCTCGACCTCATCCGGCCCACCAGCGGGACGGCGCGCGTGCTGGGCCGGGACCCACGGGTGGACGGCGTGGCACTGCGCCGGCGGATCGGCTACCTGGCCGGCGACTTCGTCGTCGACGGCCGGCAGACCGGTCGCGAGCTGCTGACCTACCTGGCCAACCTGCGCGGCGGGGTGCCGCGCGCCCGGATCGAGGAGTACGCCGCGCGGCTCGACCTCGACGTCGGCCGCAAGATCAAGGGCCTGTCGAAGGGCAACCGGCAGAAGATCGGTGTGGTGCAGGCGTTCATGCACTCCCCCGACCTGCTCATCCTCGACGAGCCGACGAGCGGCCTCGACCCGTTCCTGCAGCAGCAGGTCGTCGTGATGATTCGAGACGCCAAGGCGAACGGCCAGACCGTGTTCATGTCCTCGCACGTGATGAGCGAGGTGCAGCAGACCGCCGACCGCGTGGGCATCATCCGCGAGGGTCGGCTGGTCGCGGTCGAACGGGTGGAGGATCTGCGCGAGCGATCGGTCCGGCGGGTGGAGATCCAGTTCGAGGCGCCGGTGAGGCCGACGGAGTTCAGTGGACTGCCGGGCGTGACCGACGTCGCGGTCGATCCGACCGGCCGCATCCTGCACTGCCGGCTCAACGGACGCGCCGATGCGCTGGTGAAGGCGGCCGGCCGGCACACCGTGGTCAGCATCCTCTCGGAGGAGCCCGACCTGGAGGAGCTGTTCTTCCACTACTACAACCACACCTCGCCGGAGAGCCGGGAGGCCAGCCGTGCTGCGTAACGTGTTCACGAAGGCCCTCTGGGAGGGCCGCCGCTCGCTGCTCGGCTGGACGCTGGCCATCGCCGCGGTCGGCGCGATGTACGCGTCGTTCTGGCCGACCGTCAACACGCCCGAGATGCAGGACGCGATGAAGAACTACCCGAAGGGCGTGCTCGAGGCGTTCAACTACAACGACCTCGTCAGCGCCGCGGGGTACGTGGGCAGCAGCGTCTACGGCCTGCTGATCCCGCTGCTGGTGGCGGTGTTCTCGATCGCGTACGGGACGCGGGCGATCGCCGGCGACGAGGAGGCCGGCACGCTTGACCTGGTGCTGGCGCACCCGATCACCCGCACCCGGGTCGCGCTGCAGCGGTTCGCGGCGCTCGGCACCGCGCTGGCGGTCATCGGCGTGGTGCTCTGGCTGGCGATGCTCGCCATCACCGGTCCGGCGCAGCTGGACGAGATCTCCGCCGGCGAGTTCGGGGCGGCGACCCTGCAGCTGGCCCTGCTCGGCGCGTGCCTCGGCGCGCTCGCGTTCGCGATCGGCGCGGCGACCGGGCGCAAGGCGGCCGCGATCGCGGGGACCGCCGGCGTGACGGTCCTGGCCTACCTGGCCAACGGGGTGTTCCCGCAGGTCGAGGGCCTGGAATGGACGCGGAGCCTGTCGCCGTGGCATTGGAGCGTGGGCGGCGAGCCGCTCAAGCACGGCCTGCAGGTGGGCGACTCGCTGCTGCTGGCGGGCACGGCCGCGGTGCTGGTCGCGGTGGGGGCCTGGGCGTTCAACCGCCGCGACGTCGCGGTCTGACCCACCACATCGGGGAAATCCGGCAGACTCGGCGGCATGCGCAGCGAAGTGATCACGGTGCAGACGGGGACCCGCCCGGCCGTGCGGGACATCACCGCCGAGGCGGCGGCGTTCGTCTCCGACGAGGGTGACGGCCTGCTACACGTCTTCGTCCCGCACGCCACCGCGGGCATCGCGATCATCGAGACGGGTGCCGGATCGGACACCGACCTGCTGGCCACGGTGGACGACCTCCTCCCGGCGGACGACCGCTGGCGACACCGACATGGGTCGCCGGGCCACGGTCGGGACCACGTCCTGCCCGCGCTTATCGCGCCGTACGCCACGCTGCCCGTCGTGGGGGGCCGGATCGCGCTCGGCACCTGGCAGTCGGTCTGCCTCGTCGACCCCAACGCTGACAACGCCATCCGCCAGGTGCGCTTCTCATTCCTGCCCGCCTGACCGTCGATCGGGCGGCCCCGCCGGCCGCCGGCCCCCGCCGACCCCCGCCGACCCCCGCCGGCTCACGCCGGCCCGTCGATCATGGCCTCCCTCGCCGATCATGGGCTAGTTGGTGTGGATCAGAGATCGAACCACGACGATGAGTCCATGATCGACGGCAGAACGCGGGGCCGTCGCCGGATGGTCAACATGACGACGACTGACCGAAGGGGGCAGGATGGTCGCTAGAGACTCACTCGACACAAGATGAAGGAACGCCTGTGGCCACGGAACGCAAGCGCCCGGTCATTAGTGACGGCCTGCCGAGCCAGCTTCCGGACATCGACCCCGCAGAGACCGCGGAATGGGTCGAATCGCTCGACGGTGTCATCGACGAGGGGGGCGCGAAGCGCGCCCGGTACATCATGCTTCGTCTGCTGGAGCGGGCGCGCGAGCGGCAGGTCGGCGTGCCGCCGCTGACCACCACCGACTACATCAACACAATCCCACCGGAGCGCGAGCCCTGGTTCCCGGGCGACGAGCACACCGAGCGCCGGCTCCGGGCGTACATCCGCTGGAACGCCGCGATGCTCGTGCATCGCGCCCAGCGTCCGGAGATCGGCGTCGGCGGGCACATCTCGACGTACGCCTCGTCGGCGTCCCTCTACGAGGTGGGCTTCAACCACTTCTTCCGGGGCCGGAACCATCCCGGCGGCGGCGACCACATCTACTTCCAGGGCCACGCCTCGCCCGGCATGTACGCCCGGGCGTACCTCGAGGGGCGGTTGACCGAGGAGCAGCTCGACGGGTTCCGGCAGGAGCTATCGCACCCGGGCGCCGGTCTCCCGTCGTACCCCCACCCGCGGTTGATGCCCGACTTCTGGGAGTTTCCGACCGTCTCGATGGGCCTGGGCGGCCTGAACGCGATCTACCAGGCCCGGTTCAACCGCTACCTGCAGCACCGCGGCATCAAGGACACGTCCGACCAGCGGGTGTGGGCGTTCCTCGGCGACGGCGAGATGGACGAGCCGGAGACGCTCGGCGCGATCGGCCTGGCCGCCCGCGAGGAGCTCGACAACCTCACGTTCGTGATCAACTGCAACCTCCAGCGGTTGGACGGCCCCGTGCGCGGCAACGGCAAGGTCATCCAAGAGCTCGAGGCGTTCTTCCGCGGCGCCGGCTGGAACGTCATCAAGGTCGTCTGGGGCCGCGAGTGGGACCCGCTGCTCGCCGCGGACACCGACGGCGCGCTGGTCAACCTCATGAACGTCACCCCGGACGGGGACTACCAGACCTACAAGGCGGAGTCCGGGGCGTACGTGCGCGAGCACTTCTTCGGCCGCGATCCGCGAACCCGCAAGATGGTCGAGCACATGTCCGACGACGAGATCTGGGGCCTCAAGCGCGGCGGGCACGACTACCGGAAGCTGTACGCCGCGTACAAGGCGGCCACCGAGCACAGCGGCCAGCCGACTGTCATCCTCGCCAAGACCATCAAGGGTTGGACGCTCGGCTCGCACTTCGAGGCACGCAACGCCACCCACCAGATGAAGAAGCTGACGCTGGACGACCTGAAGTCGTTCCGGGACCGGCTCTACCTCGACATCCCGGACTCGGCGCTCGAGGCGAACCCGTACCTGCCGCCCTACTACCACCCGGGCGAGAACTCCGACGAGATCGCGTACCTGAACGAGCGGCGCAAGGCTCTGGGCGGCTACCTGCCCTCGCGGCCGACCACAACGATCCCGCTGGCCATCCCACCGACCACCACGTTCGGCGACATCAAGCGCGGCTCGGGCAAGCAGAAGGTCGCCACGACGATGGCGTTCGTGCGGCTGCTCAAGGACCTGATGAAGGACAAGGAGTTCGGCAAGCGCTGGGTGCCGATCATCCCCGACGAGGCCCGCACGTTCGGCATGGACTCGCTGTTCCCGACGCAGAAGATCTACTCACCGTTCGGCCAGCAGTACACGCCGGTCGACCGCGAGCTGTTCCTGTCCTACCGGGAGGCCGAGACCGGGCAGATCCTGCACGAGGGCATCAACGAGGTCGGTTCGGTCGCATCGTTCACCGCGGCCGGCTCTTCGTACGCCACCCACGGCGAGCCGATGATCCCGGTCTACATCTTCTACTCGATGTTCGGGTTCCAGCGCACGGCCGACGGGCTGTGGGCAGCGGCCGACCAGATGGCGCGGGGCTTCCTGCTCGGCGCCACCGCCGGGCGCACCACGCTCAACGGCGAAGGCCTGCAGCACGAGGACGGCCACTCGCACCTGATCGCCGCGACCAACCCGGCGGTCGTGGCGTACGACCCGGCGTTCGCGTTCGAGATCGCGCACATCGTCGAGAACGGCCTGCACCGGATGTACGGGGAGCGGCAGGAGAACATCTACTACTACCTCACCGTCTACAACGAGCCGATCGTCCAGCCCGCGGAGCCGGCCGACATCGAAGCCGAGGGCATTGTCAAGGGCATCTATCGGTACGCGGGGGCGAAGGTCGAGGGACCCCGGGCGCAGCTGCTCGCCTCCGGGACGGGCATGCAGTGGGCGCTGAAGGCGCAGCAGCTGTTGGGGCAGGACTGGGGCGTGGCCGCGGACGTGTGGTCGGTGACGTCGTGGACCGAGCTGCGCCGCGACGCGGTCGAGGCCGAGGAGTACAACCTGCTCCACCCCGGCGAGGAGCCGCGCCGGCCGTACGTCACGACCAAGCTCGCGGACGCCGCCGGGCCGAAGGTCGCGGTCAGCGACTTCATGCGGGCGGTGCCGGACCTGATCTCGCGCTGGGTGCCCGGCGAGTTCACGTCGCTCGGCACCGACGGCTTCGGTCTGTCGGACACCCGGCACGCGCTGCGCCGACACTTCCACGTTGACGCCGAGTCGGTCGCCGTCGCCACGCTGCGGCAGCTCGCGCTCCGCGGCGACGTGCCGGCGTCGGTGCCCGCCGAGGCGGCGAAGAAGTACGCGATCGACGACGTGACCGCGGCGCCGGTCGGCGAGACCGGCGGCGATACGTAGCCGCGCGTGACCCGGCCCGCCGCGCCGATCACGAAACGGCGGAAAGGAACCTCGCGCCGAGCGCGGCGATCGACCGCTCCAGCTCCTCCGCGGCCGGGTGCTGGCGGACCAGCCGCAACAAGGCCGGCCGCAGCGGGCCGCGCGGCGCACGCCGCACCGAGATCAGCCGGATCGCGGTGGCGTCGTCGCCGTCCGGCGTCAGCTCGACGTGCACCTCGACGGCGCGGGCGTACCGAGGGGCCACCCGGCCCTCGATCCGCTCGACGACGTGCCACCAGGCGATCAGCGTCGGCGGACGGTACGCGATCACGTCCGCGTCCAGTTCGAAGCGACGCCGGCCCCACCGCCCGTACATCCGCTGCCTGCGCCCGTACCCACTCCCGGAGATCAACTGCGCTCGGTTCACGCCGGCGAACCAACCCGACAGGCGCCGGACGTCGCTGACGACCTCCCACACCGACTCGGTGGGTGCCGCGATCCGCCCGCGCCGCTCAATGATGATCACGAGTCCTCCCGCTCCCAACCACCCGTGACGGCTCCTGACGACCTAACCCCCGTAGGCTGGACGACGTGACGGTACGCGTCCGCTTCGCGCCCTCCCCGACGGGTTATTTCCACGTCGGCGGTGCCCGCTCGGCGCTGCAGAATTGGATCTTCGCTCGGCAGCATGGTGGCGCGTTTGTGCTGCGCATCGAGGACACGGACACGGCCCGCAACCGGCCGGAGTGGACCGAGGGGATCCTGTCCGCGCTGAGCTGGATCGGCATCGAGCCGGGCAGCTACGAGGGGCCGTACTTCCAGTCGGCTTACGCGGAGGAGCACCGCGCCGCCGCGGAGAAGCTGTACCGGTCCGGCCAGGCGTACTACTGCGACTGCACCCGTGAGGCGATCCAGGCGCGGACGGGCTCGCAGTACCGCGGGTACGACGGGTACTGCCGCGATCGCGGCCTCGGCCCGGGTCCCGATCGGGCGCTGCGGTTCCGCACCCCCGACGAGGGCACGACCGTGGTCGCCGATCTGATCCGCGGCGAGCCGACGTTCGAGAACAGCCTCATCGAGGACTTCGTCATCGCCCGCGCCGACGGGTCAGCGGTGTTCTTGCTCGCCAACGCCGTGGACGACATCACGATGGGCATCACCCATGTCATCCGGGCCGAGGAGCATCTGCCCAACACACCCAAGCAGCAGCTGCTGTGGCAGGCCCTCGGCCACCAGCCGCCGGTCTGGGCGCATCTGCCGGTCGTCGTCAACGAGAAGCGGCAGAAGTTGTCGAAGCGGCGCGACAAGGTGGCGCTCGAGGCCTACCGGGACGAGGGCTACCTCGCCGCGGCGATGCGCAACTACCTGATGCTGCTCGGCTGGGCTCCCCCGGGAGATCGCGAGATCGTGCCGTGGTCGGTCATCGAGTCCGAGTTCCGGCTGGAAGATGTCAACCCGTCGCCGGCGTACTTCGACGAGACGAAGCTGCGCGCGTTCAACGGCGAGTACATCCGGGCGTTGTCCGTGGACGAGTTCATCGGCGCCTGCCAGCCGTGGCTGACGGGAACCGAGACCATCGCGGCCCCGCCGTGGCGGCCGGAGGACTTCGACCCCGGCGCGTTCGCCGCCGTTGCCCCGCTGGCGCAGACCCGGATCGAGGTACTCGGCGACATCGTGCCCACCGTGTCGTTCCTGTTCCTTGACTCGCCCATCATCGACGAGGCCGCGTGGGCGAAGGCGATGAAGGACGACGCGGCCGACCTGCTCGCTGCCGCGATCGCCGCGTTCGAGGCGCTGCCCAGCTGGGACGCCGGGTCGCTGAAGTCCGCGCTGGAGGCCGTGGGCGCCGACCGCGGGCTCAAGTTGGGCAAGGCACAGGCACCGGTACGCGTCGCGGTAACCGGCCAGACCGTGGGCCTGCCGCTGTTCGAGTCGCTGCAGGTTCTGGGTCGCGAGCGCACCCTCGCCAGGCTTCGCGCGGCCGTCTCGCGGCCGAACTGACGTAGCCGGTCCAACCGAACATTCCAATAGAGACTCAATCCGTGCAACCAGAGGGCTGTAGTTGGAGTCTGATGGGTAGAAAGCATCCGGCGCATGCGGCGCGGCACGGAGGTCGGGAATGGTCGGTGAGGTCACGCGTCGCGCCGTTGTCGGCGGGATGGTGGGCGGGATCGCGGCCGTCGTCATCGGCCTGCCTCTCGTCGCCACGCCGGCGCTGGCCGCGGGACCCACCTCGGTGACCATCAGCGGGCGCGGTCTGGCCGAGCCTCTGACGATCCGGAAGGCGACCTATCCGGAACTGTTCTCGGCGCTGCTGAGCCAGGTTTCGTGGCTGGCCACGGCACGAGGGCACGCCGCGCCGCTAGCGGCTGACAAGCGCGGCCCGAAGTACACGGTCGTGGTCCTCGTCAAGGATGCGCCGAAGCAGACCTACGACCTGTACCCGCTCGCTCTCGGCGGTCCCCGCGCTTACCGGCCGGCCAAGCAGCCCGACGGGCACGACACGACATCCGCCTGGATCTACGCCAAGCTGACCATGCCGCAGACGCTGATCGCGGCGGGCGTGCCGCTGCCCGACACTCCCGACGTGATCACCGGCGGCCTCGGCGGCGGCGAGGGCGGCGTCAACCTGCCCGGGTCCGAGGACACCAACGACCTCGACCACCTCCTCGGCCGGTGGCGCGTCGTCACGCTGCTCAACGGCGGCGTCGTGCTCGTGATCGCGATGGGCCTCGCCGGCATCTCGTTCCTGATCCGCCGCAAGGTGTGACGGTCCTGGAGTCTCAGGCATCCCTACCCGCCAGGTATCCGAGCCATTGGACGGCGTGACAGTCTTGGAGCGTGACCGAGACGGCGGACGCCTCGCGGACCGGTACCGAGCTGACCGCCACCCTGCGCAGGATCGAGCGCTCCGCCGGCGCGCTGGCGACGGCGAGCGTGAGCCGGATGGACGAGACGCTGCCGTGGTTCCGGGAGCTGCCGGCCGACCAGCGCGCCTGGGTCATGCTGGTCGCACAGGCCGGCGTGCGATCGCTGGTGGAGTGGCTGCGGCAGGGCGGCGGCACCGCCGGCTCGCCGCAGGAAGTTTCGGACGAGGTCTTCGACGCCGCGCCCCGCGCCCTCGCCCGGTCGATTAGCCTGCAGCACACCGTCGCATTGATCAAGGTGACGATCGACGTCGTCGAGGAGCAGGTGCCGCACCTGGCCGCGCCCGGCGAGGCCGACCAGCTGCGCGAGGCGGTGCTGCGATTCTCCCGGGAGGTCGCCTTCGCGGCCGCGCGGGTGTACGCGCGCGCCGCCGAGTCGCGCGGCTCATGGGACGCCCGCCTGCAGGCCCTCCTGGTCGACGCGCTGCTTCGCGGCGACTCCTCGGACGTCCTGGCCAGCCGGGCGGCGGCGCTCGGCTGGGCCGACGAGCCTCCAGTCGCGGTCGCCGTCGGTCGCTCCCCGGGTGGGGAGACCGCGGCCGTCCTCCACACGGTGTACCGGGCGGCCCGCCGCATCGGCGTCGAGGTGATCGGCGGCGTACACGGCGACCGGCTCGTGCTCGTGCTCGGCGGAGCGGCCGATCCCCTGGCGGCCACCGAGAAGCTGCTGGCCGGGTTCGGGTCCGGGCCGGTCGTCGTCGGTCCCGCCGTGCCGAGCCTGGACGAGGGGACCGACTCGGCTCGCGCCGCGCTGGCCGGCTTCCGGGCGGCACCGGCGTGGCCGACCGCGCCACGCCCGGTCGCCGCGGACGATCTGCTGCCCGAGCGCGCACTGGCCGGCGACACGGAGGCGCGGCGCGTGCTGCGGCACGAGGCGTACGGCTCGCTGGTGCGCGCCGGCGGCGAGCTGCTGGAGACCCTGGACGCGTTCTTTGCCGCCGGAGGCGTCCTGGAGAGCGCGGCCCGGGCCTTGTTCGTCCACCCCAACACCGTGCGCTACCGGCTCAAGCGGATCGCCGAGGTGGCCGGCTTCTCGCCGCTGAGCCCGCGGGACGCGTTCGCGTTGCGGATCGCGCTGACGATCGGTCGGCTGGACCCAGCCCCGCCCACGACGACCCCGCGCCCCTCCCCCTCCGGCGATCTTGCAGTTGTGGTGCCGGAAAATCCCCGCTGAACGGACAAATAAGCCACCACGAGTGCAAGATCGACCGTAAAGCGGGACGGCGGCAGTGAGCAGAGACACACCGGGTCGCCGGTGCGGCGCCGGCCCGGGGCGGCGCAGCACGATTCGCTAAACGCCTGCTAAGGCGTCGTTTGTTCGTCACCCTAAGCGATCTTTTGTAGGATACCTACAACAGCCATAGTGCGGTTTCGTGCTGCACCGCAGCCCACGACTCACGAGTATCAAGGACAGTCATAACCGTGCTCGCCGTCCTCTCCCCCGGCCAGGGTTCGCAGAAGCCCGGCTTCCTGACGCCGTGGCTCGCCCGGCCAGGGGCCGAGGCTCGGCTGCGCTGGTGGTCCGCCCTCGCCGGCGTCGACCTCGCCCACCTCGGCACCAGGGCCGGCCCGGAGGAGATCAAGGACACCGCGCGGACCCAGCCTCTGCTGGTCGCCGCCGCGCTCCTGGCCGCCGAGCAGCTTCCGCTGTACGACGTGTCGGTGACCGCCGGCCACAGCGTCGGCGAGCTGGCGGCGGCCGCCCTCGGCGGGGTGTTCGCGCCGGAGACCGCGGTGACGCTAGCCGGCGTACGCGGTCGGGAGATGGCCGCGGCGTGCGCGCTCGAGCCCACCGGCATGGCGGCGGTGCTGGGCGGGGATGCCGACGCGGTCGTCGCCGCGATCGACGCGTACGGCCTCTACCCGGCCAACCGCAACGGCGCCGGCCAGATCGTCGCGGCCGGCGCCACCGACCGGCTGGAGAAGTTCGGCGCGGAGCCGCCGGCCCGCGCGCGGGTGATCCCGTTGCAGGTGGCCGGGGCTTTCCACACCCCCTACATGGCACCGGCCGAGCAGGCGCTGGCCGGCGTCGCCGGCGGCGTCACCCCGGCCGACCCCTCCAAGATCCTGCTGTCCAACCTGGACGGTGCGGCCGTCAACCACGGCCGGGAGATGCTGCAGCGCCTGGTCCGACAGGTCACGGCGCCGGTCCGCTGGGACCTGTGCATGGGTACGCTGGTCGACCTCGGCGTGACCGCGATCATCGAGCTGCCGCCGGCGGGCACGCTGGCCGGGCTCCTCAAGCGGGAGCTGAAGGGCGTGCCCGGCGTTGGAGCCGGCCAGACCGGCTCAGCCCAGCCCGAGATCGTCACCCTCAACACCCCGGACGACCTGCCCGCGGCCCGCGACCTCATCGCCCGGCACGGGATGGCTCCCAGCCACGAGCCCACCCCGCAGTTCCGCGTGGTGGTCGCGACGAGCGCCGGCACGTTCGAGCCGGCCGCCGGCCTGGCCGAAGGCGACACGGTCGCCGTCGGCCAGGTGATCGGCCAAGTCGCCACGCGCCAGGGCGCCGTCGAGATCTCCGCGCACGACGGCGGCCTGCTCACGGAGTGGCTCGCCCACCACGACGACCCGGTCGCCCCGGGACAGCCGCTCGCCCGCATCGGAGGACATGCATGACCGGTTCGCGCATCGTCGCACTCGGCCACTACCAGCCATCTCGGGTGCTCAGCAACGAGGACCTCGCCCAGATGGTCGACACGAACGACGCGTGGATCCGCAGCCGCGTGGGCATCGAACGACGACGCATCGCGGGCGACGAGACGGTCGCCGACATGGCCACATTCGCCGCCGAGAAGGCCCTGGCGAACTCGGGCTTCACGGCCGCGGACATCGACACGGTGGTGGTCGCGACCTGCTCGTCCGTGGACCGCTGCCCCAACGTCTCGACCCGGGTCGCGGCCCGGCTCGGGATCACCGCGCCCGCGGCGTACGACCTCAACACCGCGTGCTCCGGCTTCTCGTACGGCCTCGCCACCGTCGACCACGCGATTCGCGCCGGCGCCACGCGCACCGCGCTCGTCATCGGCTCGGAGAAGCTCTCCGATGTCACGGACTGGACGGACCGCGCGACCTGTGTGCTGTTCGGCGACGGCGCGGGCGCGGCGGTCGTGACCGGGTCCGAGGAACCGGGCATCGGTCCGGTCGTCTGGGGCAGCGACCCGGAGAAGGGCCCGGTGCTGCGCATCGAGGGCTGGCGGCCGTACATCATCCAGGACGGGCAGGCCGTATTCCGCTGGGCGACCACCGCGCTCGCGCCGCTGGCCCGCGAGGCCTGCGAGAAGGCTGGCGTGGACCCTGCCGAGCTCGCCGCCTTCGTGCCGCACCAGGCCAACCTGCGCATCATCGAGCCGCTCGCCCGCAAGCTCGGTGCCACGAACGCCGTGCTCGCGCGGGACATCGTCGAGTCGGGCAACACGTCGGCGGCGAGCATGCCGCTGGCCCTGTCGAAGCTCGTGGAACGGCGGGAGGTTCCCGCGGGCGCCCCGGTGCTGCTGTTCGGCTTCGGCGGCGGCCTCACGTACGCCGGACAG
>DASXRC010000058.1:0-1646 GCA_036506795.1 Micromonosporaceae bacterium | reverse complement strand
GGGCCTCGCGGGTGGCCCCGGTCGAGGCGATGCGCGAGGCCGAGACCAACACCCGTCCGTCCGCCCGGCTGAGCGTGGTCGGGGGCGTGCTGACCCTCGGTGGTGTGGCGGCGGTGGCCGCCGCCCTGTTCGGCGACCTCGGCGGCGCGACGCTGTGGACGCTGCTGGTCGGGGTGATGGGCGCGTTCATCGGGGTCGCCATGCTGACCCCGGTGGTGGCGGGGCCGGTGGTCAACGTGATCGGCCGTGCCCTGTCGTTCACCACCTCGGGCAAGCTCGGCCGGCTGAACTCGGCGCGCAACCCGCGGCGCACGGCCATCACCGCGGCCGCACTGATGATCGGCATCGCGCTGGTGACCGGGGTGAGCGTGCTGGCCAGCTCGCTGACCAAGAGCATCGAGCAGGCGGTGCGCACCGACCTCAACGCCGAGCTGATGATCGGCACGACCGGGGGCGGCCCCGCGCTGCCGCCGGTGTTCGACCCGGCGGTCATCGACAAGGCGGCGGCCACGCCGGGCGTCGAGCGGGCAGTCGGCCTGCGTTTCGACGCGGTGCAGATCGGCGCCGAGGCCACCTTCGCGGTCGGCGCCGACGTCCCGGGGCTGGCCGACGTGCTGCGGATGCAGCCCACTGCCGGCGAGCTGCGCACGCTGCGCTCGGGCGAGGTCGTGGTCGACGACGAGTTCGCCACCGCGCACAACCTGTCGGTGGGCGGCACGCTGACCATGGCGACCCAGCGCGGTGGCCAGCGCGACTACACCGTGGTCGGCATCTACCAGAAGAACCAGCTGGCCAACGGGCCGGTCATCTCGCTCGAGGAGTCGGCGGACGCGTTTCGCACCGGGCAGCTCAACCAGGGCTTCGTCAGACTGGCACCCGGCGCGGACGTCGGCGCGGTGCGTGCCGAGCTCGACCGGCTGGTCGCGGACAACCCCGAGGTCAGCGTGATGGACCAGAGCGCGCTGCTGCAGCAGGCGAAGAGCTCGGTGAACACCGTGGTGGTCATGCTGTACGTGCTGCTCGGGCTGGCCCTCGTCATCGCGATCCTGGGCATTGTCAACACGATGGCGCTGTCCGTGCTGGAGCGCACCCGCGAGCTCGGCCTGGTCCGGGCGGTCGGCATGCGCCGCGGCCAGGTCGTGCAGATGGTCACCGTGGAGTCCGTGGTGATCGCGGTCTTTGGCGCGCTGCTCGGCGTGCTCGTCGGCGGCGTGCTCGGATCCGCGGTCGTTCGGGCGCTGCGCGACGAGGGCGTCCCCGAGCTGGCCCTGCCGTGGACCTCGATGGCGACCTTCATGGCCCTCGCGGTGGTCATCGGCCTCTTCGCGGCGATCCTGCCCGCGATCCGCGCGGCCCGTACCAACGTGCTGGCCGCCATCGCGTACGAGTAGCGGGTCTCTGGTCGACGCCGCACGTGGCGGCGTGAACGCGACGCCAGTCAGGTTTCCGTACCAGGGACCTCGACTGGCGTCGCGTTCACGCGTCGCCGGCCGGGTTGGCTCCCGTCGCCGGCCGGGTTGGCTCCCGCGCCGGGCGGACCCGTGCCGGGCGGACCCGCGCCGCGGGTGATCAGCCGAGCTTGTCCGTTGGTCGCACGAGGCGCGCCGGGCGGCGCAACCGGACGTCGCACTCGACCGTTGGTGCTA
>DASXRC010000057.1:0-16242 GCA_036506795.1 Micromonosporaceae bacterium | reverse complement strand
TGCGGGCGGTGGTCGGCAGCGCCGCATTCGTCGCGCTGATCGCGGTCTTCGCCCTGGGCGTGGGCGCGATCCTGCGGCACAGCGCCGGGGCCATCACGGCGGTGCTCGCGCTCGTCATCCTGCCGGCGTTCGTCGCGGTCGTGTTGCCGACGACCGGCGCGCTGTGGCTCATGCGGCTCACGCCCGCCGGTGGCTTCGCGCTCCAACGCGCCAAACCGCCGAACAACACGCTCGCCGAGCCATGGTCGGCGATCGACCCCTGGTCTGGGCTGGGCGTGGTGGTCGTCTACGCCGTGGCCACCCTGGCCCTCGCGGCCTGGCTGCTGCGGCGGAGAGACGCGTGAGGCGCGCCGTGCACGCGGAGTGGACGAAGCTGCGCAGCATGCCGAGCAGCGCGTGGCTGATCCTCGCGGCGGTCGCGTGCACGGTGGCGCTCAGCGCCGCCGTGACCGCCGCGACGAGCACCCGCGAGTGCTCCTCGCCGACCACCTGCCTCCATGACCTGCCGAAGGTCAGCCTGACCGGCGTACGCCTCGGCCAGGTCGCGGTCGTCGTGCTGGCCGTCCTCGTGATGAGCAACGAGTACGCCACCCGGATGATCCAGACGACGCTGGCCGCCGAACCGCGGCGGCTGGTCGTGCTGGCGACCAAGGCGGTGGTCGTGGTGGCCGCGACGCTGGCCGCCGGCGCAATCGGTGTGGCGGGATCGCTGCTGGCCGCCCGGGACATGCTGCCCGGCAACGGGTTCACCGCGGCCAACGGCTACGCGGTGCTGTCGCTGGCCGACGAGCCAATCCGGCGGGCGGCCATCGGCACCGTCCTTTACCTCGGGCTCGTCGCGCTGCTCAGCCTCGGCGTCGCCACGATCGTGCGGGACACCGCCGGCGCCATCACGACCGTTCTCGCCGTCCTGTTCGCGGTCCCGATGCTCGCCATGGTCGTGAGCGACCCGCGCTGGCACACCCGGATCGAGAAGTACGCGCCGATGGACGCCGGGCTAGCGATCCAGGCCACGCGGGGCCTGCGGGGCCTGCCGATCGGGCCGTGGCAGGGGCTCGGCGTGCTCGCCGCGTACGCCGCGGCGGCCCTTCTCGTCGGCGCCGTCCTGTTCCGGGTCCGGGACGCCTGACACGGGGGCGCGAGGTCAGATCCCCTTCGGGTGCCAGACCGTCTTCGTCTCGAGGAACGGCACCATGCGGTCGATGCCGGGGTCGGCGGTCCAGTCGACGCGGCCGGGGCGTACCACCCGCTTGAGGTTCTCGGCCGCGGCGACCTCGAGGTCGGTCGCGAGCGTCTCGTCGGCGACGCCGGCGAGGTCGATCGCGTTCACGTCCATGTGCGAGGCGAGCCACGGCGCGGTCTCGGCCACCCGGCCAGTCAGCAGGTTGACGACCCCGCCCGGGAGGTCCGAGGTCGCGAGCACCTCCGCGAGTGTGATGGCCGGCAGCGGATGGGTCTCCGACGCGAGCACCACGACCGTGTTGCCGGTGACGATCGCGGGCGCCACCACGCTCACGAGGCCGAGCAGCGCCGGCTCGGCCGGTGCGACGATGCCGACAACGCCGGTCGACTCGGGTGCGGAGAGGTTGAAGTACGGCCCGGCGACCGGGTTCGCGCCGCCGTACACCTGGGCGATCTTGTCGGACCAGCCGGCGTACCACACCCAGCGGTCGATCGCCGAGTCCACTTCGGACAGCGCGCGCTGGCCGCCGCCGAGCTCGGCCGCGAACTGTTCCCGGCGCCCCTCGAGCATCTCGGCGATCCGGTAGAGGATCTGGCCGCGGTTGTACGCCGTGGCGCCGGACCACGGGCGTACCGCCGCCCGGGCCGCCACCACCGCGTCCCGCACGTCCTTGCGGGAGGCCAGCGCGACGTTGGTGTTCTGCACGACGTAGGACCGCCCAGATTCGCTGCGCGGGAACTTGCCGCCAATGAACAGCTTGTAGGTCTTACGGACCGCCAAACGAGGAGCGGAATCACTGGTCGGCGGGTTAGTGGGCAAGGTAGGCCTCCAACCCGTGCCGGCCACCCTCCCGGCCGTAACCCGACTCCTTGTACCCGCCGAACGGGGCGGACGGGTCGAACTTGTTGAACGTGTTCGCCCACACGACGCCGGCCCGCAACTGATCGGCGACCCGCAGGATCCGGGAGCCCTTCTCCGTCCACACGCCCGCCGACAGGCCGTACGGTGTGTTGTTGGCCTTCTCCACCGCCTCGGCCGGCGTGCGGAAGGTCAGCACCGACAGCACCGGCCCGAAGATCTCCTCGCGCGCGATGCGGTGCGCCTGCGATACGCCGGTGAAGATGGTCGGCGCGAACCAGAAGCCGCGGTCCGGCAGCTGGCACGGCGGCGACCAGCGCTCCGCGCCCTCCTGCGAGCCGATCTCGGAGAGCGTACGGATGCGGTCGAGCTGGGCCGCCGAGTTGATGGCTCCGATGTCGGTGTTCTTGTCGAGCGGGTCGCCGATGCGCAGCCGGGTCATCCGGCGCTTCAGGGACGCCAACAGCTCCTCCGCGACCGACTCCTGGACCAGCAGGCGCGAGCCGGCGCAGCAGACGTGGCCCTGGTTGAAGAAGATGCCGTTGACGATGCCCTCGACCGCCTGGTCGATCGGCGCGTCGTCGAACACGATGTTCGCGGCCTTGCCACCCAGCTCCAGCGTGACCCGCTTGGTCGTGCCCGCGACCGACTTGGCGATCGCACGGCCCACCTCGGTCGACCCGGTGAACGCCACCTTGTCAACGCGGGGGTGGTTGACCAGCGCCGCACCGGTCTCGCCCGCGCCGGTGATGATGTTGACGACGCCGGGCGGCAGTTCGGCCTGCTGGCAGATCTCCGCGAACACCAGCGCGGTCAGCGGCGTCGTCTCGGCCGGCTTGAGCACGACGGTGTTGCCGCACGCGAGTGCCGGCGCGATCTTCCAGGCCAGCATCAGCAGCGGGAAGTTCCATGGGATGACCTGGCCGGCAACCCCGATCGGGCGAGGCGCCGGGCCGAACCCGGCGTACGGCAGCTTGTCTGCCCAGCCGGCGTAGTAGAAGAAGTGCGCGGCCACCAGCGGCACGTCGACGTCGCGGGACTCGCGGATGGGCTTGCCGTTGTCCAGCGACTCCAGCACCGCGAGCTCGCGCGAACGCTCCTGGATGATCCGGGCGATCCGGTAGAGGTACTTGGCCCGGTCGGCGCCGGCCATCGACCCCCACACCGTCTCGTGCGCCGTCCGGGCGGCCCGGACCGCGCGGTCCACGTCCGCCTCACCGGCCGCGGGCACCTCGGCCAGCACCTCTTCGGTCGCCGGGGAGATGGTCTTGAAGAGGGTGCCGTCGGTCGGCTCGACGAACTCGCCGTTGATGAACAGCCCGTACGACGGCTTGATGTCCACAATGGAGCGGGACTCGGGCGCCGGGGCGTATTCGAAGGCCATGGTCAATCCAGCGTGAAGTAGTCGGGACCGGAGTAACGCCCGGTCTTCATCTTGGAGCGCTGCATCAACAGGTCGTTGAGCAGTGTGGAGGCGCCGAACCGGAAGAAGTCCGGGTCGAGCCAGCCATCGCCGGCGGTCTCGTTGACCAGGACCAGGTACCGGATCGCGTCCTTCGAGGTGCGGATCCCGCCGGCCGGCTTGACGCCCACCCGCCGACCGGTCGCGTCGAGGTAGTCGCGGACCGCCTCGAGCATGATCAGCGTCACCGGCAGCGTGGCGGCGGGGGTGACCTTGCCGGTCGAGGTCTTGATGAAGTCCCCGCCGGCGAGCATCGCCAGCCAGGAGGCGCGCCGCACGTTGTCGTACGTCGCCAGCTCGCCGGTCTCGAGAATGACCTTGAGATGGGCGTCGCCGCAGGCGGCTTTGATGGCCACGATCTCGTCGTATACCTCGCGGTACCGACCGGCCAGGAAGGCGCCTCGGTTGATCACCATGTCGATCTCATCGGCGCCAGCGGCCACCGCGGCCTCGGTGTCGGCGACCTTGACCGCCAGCGGGGCCTGCCCGGACGGGAACGCGGTCGCGACGCTCGCCACGTGGACGCCCGAGCCGGCGAGCTCGGCCGCCGCGGTCGGCACCATCGACGGGTACACGCAGATCGCCGCGACCGACGGGCACGACGGATCCTCGGGATCGGGCCGCCGCGCTTTGGCGCACAGCGCCCGCACCTTCCCGTGCGTGTCCGCGCCCTCCAGGGTGGTCAGGTCGACCATCCGGATGGCGAGATCGATCGCCCACTGCTTGGCCGTGGTCTTGATTGACCGGGTGCTCAACATCGCCGCACGCTGCTCGGCGCCCACCTGGTCCACGCCGGGCAGCCCGTGCAGGAAGGTCCGCAGCGCCGATTCCGAGCGGACCACCTCGGTCGGGTCGGCCGGCCGCGCCGCCGTAGCCGTCATACGGGCGAGTCTACGCGCGGCCGGCTGTCCGAATTGTCGTCCGCGTCGCCATGATCGACGCGGTAGGGTGCACGCGTGGACGTACTCGTCGTGGACCATCCGCTCGCGCAGTCACGGCTGACCGCGATGCGCGACGCCCGCACGGATTCGGGCGCGTTCCGGGCCGCGCTGCACGAGCTCACCACCATGCTGGTGTACGAGGCAGCCCGCGCCTTCCCGGCCGAGCGGTACCCGGTGCAGACCCCGGTCGCGATGGCCGAGGGAATCCGGATCGCGAACCCACCGCTGCTGGTCCCGGTGCTACGCGCGGGGCTGGGCATGGCCGACTCGGCGCTGGCGCTGCTGCCCGAGTCGTCGATGGGCTTCGTCGGGCTGGCCCGCGACGAGAGGACGTTCGAGCCCCGCGCGTACATGGAGTCGCTGCCCGCGGATCTCACCGGGTTGCCGGTGCTCGTGCTCGACCCGATGCTCGCCACGGGCGGGTCGCTCGAGCACTGCTGCCGGCTGCTGGCCGACCGGGGCGGCACCGACATCACGGTGATCTGTGTCCTCGCCGCGCCGGAGGGCATCCGTCGCCTGGAGCGCTCGCGGTTGCCGCTCCGGCTCGTGACGGCGGCGATCGACGCTAGCCTGAACGAGAAGATGTTCATCGTGCCGGGCCTGGGTGACGCCGGCGACCGGCAGTTCGGCGGCATGCCACGGTTCTGAGTAGCGTTCCGGGCCATGACCGCTGTTGCGCTCGCCGAGGAATTGCTTCTCCTCGCGTACGACGACGAGACCGGCAAGCCCACCGGCTCGCAGATCGGCCTGGACCTGAGCATGGCCGCGGCCGTCCTCGTGGAGCTCACGCTCGCCGGCCGGATCGCACTGGCCGGCGACGTGCTCGTGGTCCGCGACCCCACCCCGACCGGCGAGCCGATCGAGGACGACGTTCTGGCCCGGATGGCGGCCGACACGCCGCACACGCCGGAGTCCTGGGTGCAGCGGCTGCGACACCGGCTGCGCAACCGGGTGCTGGCCGACCTGGTCGCCCGCGGCGTGCTGCGCCAGGTCGACGAGACCGCCCTGGAATACATCGAGGTGCATCGCTATCCTGCGATTGACCGCTCGGTCGAAGCCGAGGTACGGGCCCGGCTCGGCGCGGCGTTGACGGGCGAGGAGACTCCGGACGAGCGGACCGCCGCGCTGGCCACGCTCGTCGCGGCGGCGCGCATGGAGCCGGCGCTGGGGCTACCCCCGGGTGAGGTGGCGGCCGCGCAGCGCCGGCTGCAGGAGATCGCGGGCACGGCCGGCTTCACCGGCACGGCCGGGCTGGAGGATTCGACCGTACGCCCATCGGTTGCGCTCGTCATCGCCGCGCTGACCGCCGCCATCAAGACGGCGCTGGGTACGCCCCGGGTCTGACCGGCCTACTCGGTCGGCACCCGGGCCACGGCGAGGACGGACTGGCCGAACGGCGGTCGGACCCGCGCCTCCGCCCAGCGGGTGACCGGCGCGACGATCCGGTCGTAGACCCGGATGAGCGGCCCCTTGCGCGGGGCCAGGCCCAGTACCTTCGCGGTCAGGAAGTAGCAGAGAAAGCCGACGGAGTTGGCGTACTCGATGCGCTCGAGCTCGAGCCCGGCGGCGCGGATCGTCGCGGCAAGGCTGCGCTTGGTGTACCGGCGGACGTGCCCAGTGGCGATGTCGATCCGGCTCATCGCGATCGGGAACGCCGGCACGACCACGACCAGCGGAGCACCGGGCCGCACGAGCCCGGCCATACTCCGCAGCGCCTCCACGTCGTCCTCGATGTGTTCGAGCACGTTGAAGCTGACCAGCGCGCTGTGGTGGCCGACCTCCTCGGTGGGCAGGTGGAGCTCCCGAACCTCGATGCGGTCGTGTCCGGCCAGCCGATCCTTCAGCTCGAGCAGTCGGTCGGGATCCGCCTCCGTCGCGGTGAAGCGAGGGACCGTGCGCGCCCACTCCAGCGCGTAGTCGCCCAGCCCGCTGCCGACTTCGATCGGGTCATCGCCGAGGTACGGCCTAGCCAGGGCCGCGAACCAGCGGCGGTGGTTGTGCGCCTCCGCCAGCCCCTCCAACACCTCGCCCTGCACCGCCTGGTCGCCGTTGAGCACCCGGCCGCCGCTCACGTCGCTCATCCCCATCCTCGCTCTGCCATGGCCGCGCACTCACGCCCGTCCGGTTTCCCTTCCGAGCGGGCGTGAGGCTCCTGCACCGGGTCCGCGATCCGCCCGGTGTAGCTCGGTCGTTCCCCAGCGGCCGCTCGATCACCCTTCGCAGGGCCTAACGGCCCGGTAAAGCGGGAAGTCACTAATAGCGCCAAGCGGGAGGCAATTGTGCTTACGAGACTAAGCCGGCGGCAGCCGTTACGCTCCGGGTTCGTGACGCTTACCGTCGGTACTGGCCAGCGTGTCGAACGCTATCGTCCCCTGCACGCCCGCAACCGCCTGGCGCACCGTCCGCGACTCCGCCGGCTGCTGCCCGACCTCGCCGCCGCCGCGGCGTACCTAGTGGCCGCGGTCGTCATCAGCGGCGGGCTGTGGCTCAACCTCGACAGCCGCACACCCGCGGTGAACCCGCAGGACCACGCCTTCTTCCAGTGGGCGCTTGCCCATGCGGCCCGGGTGGTGACCGACGGCGTCAACCCATTCGTCACCGACCGGATGAACGTTCCGCACGGCGTGAACCTGATGGCCAACACGTCGGTGCTGGGTCTGGGCGTCCCGCTCACCCCGGTCACCCTGCTGTTCGGGCCGCAGACGTCGTTCGCGGTGCTGCTCGTGCTCGGGCTCGCCGGCACCGCGGCGGCCTGGTACTGGCTGTTCTCCCGACATCTCGTCGGGTCCCGCGCGGTCGCGTTCGTCGCGGGCGCGTTCTGCGGCTTCGCACCGGGCCTGGTCAGCCACGTCCAGGGGCACGTCAACTGGATCACCCAGCTCCTCGTGCCGATCCTCGTGCTGCGCACGCTCCGGCTGCGCGAACCCGGCCGGGTCGTACGCAACGGCGTCGTGCTCGGCGTCCTCATCGCGTACCAGGCGTTCATCAACGAAGAGGTACTCCTCTACGCCGCGCTCGCCGGCTCGGTGTTTCTCGGAACGTACGCCGCCTTCGCGTGGCCGACCGTGCGGCCCGGGGCACGGACGTTCGCCACCGGTCTCGCGATCGCCGCGGCGGTGGCGGCGGTCGTTCTCGCGTACCCCCTATGGGTGCAGTTCTTCGGGCCGCAGAGCTACCGCGGCGTGCCGGACGGCGTGCGGGACATCGGCTCGGACCTCGCCTCGTACCCGGCGTTCGCGCGGCTTTCGCTCGCCGGCGACGCGTCCAGTGCGGCTCGGGTCGCCCAGGGACCCGCCGAGGAGAACACGTTCTTCGGGTGGCCCCTGCTGCTCCTCGCCGCGTTCGGCGCGGCCTGGATGTGGCGGTCGTTCGTGGTGCGGGCCGCCCTGGTGACGGGCGTCGTGTTCGCCGCGCTCTCCCTCGGTCCCGAGCTGGTGGTCGGCGGCCACCGGACCGGGATACCCGGTCCGTGGCTCTACCTCGGCCACCTACCGCTGCTCGACGCGGTCGTTCCGACGCGGTTCGGGCTCGTGCTGGTGCCGATCCTCGCTGTCCTCGTCGCCCTGCCCCTCGACCGGCTGCGAACCGCTGGCCGCCTGCGAGTCGGCGGTGTTCCGGTCCGGCCGCTCGGGTACGCAGCGGTCGCCGCCGCGATGATTCCGCTGGTGCCCGCGCCGTTCCCGGTCAAGCCCACCCCGCCGGCGCCGGAGTTCGTCACGGCCGGCAGGTGGCGGGAGTACGTGCCCCCGGGGCGGTCCATCGTGTTCGTTCCACTCTCGAACGACCGGTACCTGAGCGGAATGCGCTTCGCGGCCCGGTCCCGCCTGGAGTTCGCCATCGCGGGCGGCTACTTCCTGGGTCCCGGCGGCGACGAGGGACGTGCCATCTTCGGCGCCCCGCCGCGGCGCACGCAGGAACTGCTACAGCTGGTCGCGCGCACCGGCTACGTGCCGCGATCCACCTCACCCGAACTCCGCAAGGTGGTGGCCGACGACCTGGCGTACTGGCGGGCCGCCGTGCTGGTGATACCGTCCGGCCAGCCACACGAGGTCGCGCTGCGCCGCCTGCTCGACGGCGTCGTCGGGCCGGGCGAGCGGGTCGGCGGGGTGTGGCTGTGGGACGTCCGCAACGGCATCGGAACGCCGTCGACCGGGCGCCCCGGGTGAGCTACCAGATCCCCAGCGCGGCCGCGGTCTCCGTGCGCAGCGCCCGGATCGAGGCCGCCGCACGCTCCCGCGCCGCGACCACGTCGCCGTCCGTCGCCGGTTCCACCACTTCCAGGTACGCCTTGAGCTTCGGCTCCGTCCCGGACGGCCGAACGACCACCCGCACCGCGCCGGTACGCAGCACGAGGACATCCGCGTCGGGCTGCAGGTCGTCGATCGAGGTGACCGGCTCGTCGAGCAACGCTGCCGGGGGATGGGCCCGCACGTGCGCCATCGCGGCGTCTATCTCGCTGAGGTCGTCGACGCGGACCGAGAGCTGGTCGGTGGCGTACACGCCGAACTCGGCGGCGAGTTCGTCGAGCCGGTCGGCGAGCGTGCGCAGCTCGGCCTTGAGACCCGCGGCGAGCTCCGCGACCAGCAGGGCCGCCGTGATGCCGTCCTTGTCCCGCACGAGGTCGGGCGCGACGCAGTAGCCGAGCGCCTCCTCGTAGCCGAAGACCAGGTCGGCGCCTCGCGCCCGCACGATCCACTTGAACCCGGTGAGGGTCTCGTCGTACGGCAGGCCGCGTGCGGCGCACACCGCCTTGAGCAGGGAGGACGACACGATTGTCGTCGCGTACAGGCCGCGGGCGCCGCGGCGCATCAGGTGGTCGGCGAGCAGCGCGCCCACCTCGTCGCCGCGCAACATCCGCCATCCATGGCGGGAGTCGCGGATCGCGACCGCGCACCGGTCCGCGTCCGGGTCATTGGCGATCGCCAGGTCCGCGCCGCTCGACTCGGCGAGCGCGAGGACCCGGTCCATCGCGCCCGGCTCCTCGGGGTTCGGAAACGCAACGGTCGGGAACGCCGGGTCGGGCTCGGCCTGGTCGGGAACCACCGCCGGCGTCGGGAACCCGGCCCGGGCAAACGCCGCCGTGAGCACGGACGCGCCAACCCCGTGCAGCGGAGTGTACGCGACGGCGAGGTCGCGCGGCCCGTCCGCGTCCACCACGCCGGCCGCCGCGCCGACGTAAGAGTCGACGACCTCCTCGCCGAGCACCTCGCCCGGGTCGCCCAGCGGCACAGCGCCGAGGGGACCGACCGCCCGGATCGCGGCCTCGATTTCGGCATCGACCGGCGGCACGATCTGCGCTCCCGCGCCGACCGGACCGCCGAGCTCCTCGCCGAGGTAGACCTTGTAGCCGTTGTCCTGCGGCGGGTTGTGGCTGGCCGTGACCACCACGCCGGCCGCGGCGCCCAGCCGCCGCACGGCGTACGCGAGCACCGGAGTGGGCAGCGGCCGGGGCATCACCATCGCAGGCCGGCCCGCGCCGGTGCTTACCCGGGCGGTCTCCTCGGCGAACTCACGCGAGCCGCGCCGAGCGTCGTACCCGATCACCAGCGGGCCGCGTGCCCCGTGGACGCCGAGCCAGGCGATCAGACCAGCCGCCGCGGCCCGGACCACCGCCCGGTTCATACCGTTCGGTCCCGCCCGGAGCGGACCGCGCAGGCCCGCCGTACCGAAGGTCAGCAGGCCCGCGAACCGATCGGCGAGGTCCGCGGCGGAATCCGGCAGCCGGTCCAGCACGCCGCGCAGCTCGGCCTGGGTGGCCGGATCCGGGTCGTCGTCGAGCCACGCCTGGGCTTGCTCGCGCAGCGCCTCCAGGTTGTGCACGTCCACCGCCATGCGCTTGTTCTTAGCACGGGCCTCGAGATACCACCGCGCGAATCAGGCCTCCGCGCCCTCGGCGCCTTCCGCGCCAGGAGATGCGACCGTCGCCGACCCGGCTACCGCACGCTCCAGCCGGCGGTCGTACGTGACGATCGCCGTCAGCTCCCGTCCGAGGTGATACGCGCTCGCGAGGTGGATCGCGTCCAACGAGCGGAGCATCGGATCCGGAAGCCGCGCGGCCGCGCGCCGGATCTCGGGGGTGATCTCGATGAGTAGCAGACTCTCGGTCGCTCGCGCGGCCCGTTCGTGGGCGTCTGGGAGGCCGGCTCGTCGCAGCGCCCTCGGCAGCTCGACCTCGACCAGCGCCGATGATGTGGACGTGACGTCGCCGCGCTCTGCCAGCCAAGCGCGCAGCGCCGGGCTCTCCTCCTCCTCGCGGGCCACCTTCACCAACGCGGAGGTATCGAAGTAGAGCATCAGTAACGCTCCTCGTCGCGCGCGTCGGCGAGTGCGCGCGAAGCCTCGTTCGTGTGATCGATCGGCTCATCCGCCCAGGCGAATCCTCCTTGGCGGAGGGGTGGTCGAGCCTTGCCTTCGTCGACGAGGCGGGCGGCGACGCCATTGAGCCGGGGCTCAATGGGGACGATGCGTGCGATCGGCTCGCCGCGATCAGTGATCTCGACGACATGACCTTTGCGCACAAGATCGAGAACCGCGCGCGTGTGCTGGTTGAGGTACGAGATGGCGGCGCGCTCCATGAACGCCAATGTACTACAGTCGTACTAGATCATGCCGTCCGGTCACGGTCAGCTGGTCAGCTGGAAGGAGCGGGCCATCTCCTCGAAGATCGGTTTGCTCGCTTCGAACTCGTCGGCCTGCGTGCTGAGGTAGAACGAGTACGCGTGCTCGTCGACCACGGTCGCCCGCCACACGCCGTGCCGCATTTTCTCCCCCGTGCCGCACGTGTACTCCAGCTCCGCCGCCGGCTCGCCGGCGAGTTCCGTCTGGCGCAGCTCGATCCGGGCGTACGGCTTCGCGCAGTTGTGCTTCAGCTGGTTCTCGGCGATCTCCATGAACCGGGTCGGGTCGGCGCGGGACGACTCGAACAGCAGGCGGGCCTTGCGCGTGCCGGCCTTCGGGTCGGTGAACTCGACGTACAGCGTTGCGGTCGCCTTCTTCCACGTCGCCGGCAGGTTCACCGAGACGCCGCGGTCGCTGAAGGTCTGCACCGGGAACGGCGGCGGGGGCGAGTCGCTCTGTCCGGTGCCCGGGCCCCCGCCGGCGGACGAGTTCGGCCCCTGGCCGAAGTGCATCGCCAGCGCGGCGCCAAGCACGAGAGCCCCGGCGACCCCGGCGCCGACGAGCAGCTGTAGCTTGCGGGGCCACCGCCGCAGCGTGCCGAGCGCCGACGCACCAACGGTCCGCGCGCCGCCGGTCGCGGATCGTCGCGCTGCCGGTTGGCCGGGAGGTGGCCAGGCGTTGCCGGTCGGGTCGTCCCAGCGCGGTCCGTCGGGGTCGGTCTGGTCGACCGGGCGTGCCGCGCCGCCGGTGGCCTGAAGTTGGTGGATCCGGCCGGCGATCGACTCGTTCGGGCCGAGCAGAGCGCGGCCGCCAACCTGTCCAGTCACGGCGGCCGGGGGCACCTGCTCGACTGGTTGCGGCGGGGCGCCCAGCGCGGCATGTCGGCCCGCCCGCTGGGCGGGGACCACGGCGTGCGGGTCGGTCGCGAGGTGAGCCGGCGTCGTGCTCGCCAGCGGGCCGGCCAGCAGGTCGCGCAGCCGGCCTCGGGCGGACGGCACGTCCCACCGGCGGGCCGGGTCCTTCTCCAACAGGCCGTACAGCACCTCCGCGAGCGCCCCCGCGCGGGCCGGCGGCGTGGGCGGATCCTCCACGACGGCGTGCATCGTCTCGATCGGGTCGCCCTTGTCGAACGGCGGACGGCCCTCGACCGCGGTGTAGAGGGTGACACCGAGCGAGAACAGGTCGCTGGGCGGCCCGAAGGTGCCGCCCATGGCCCGTTCGGGCGAGATGAAGTGCGGCGAACCGAGCACCATGCCAGGCGTGGTGAGCTGCATGTCGGTGGGCATCCGCGCCACCCCGAAGTCCGTCAGCACGCACCGGCCGTCGGCACAGATCAGCACGTTCGCGGGTTTGACGTCACGATGCAGCACCCCGACCGCGTGCGCGACCTCAAGCGCCCCGAGCAGGGCGATGCCGATCTTCGCGACGGCCCTCGGCGAGATCGGGCCGTCCTCGATGATGACGTCGGCCAGGCTGCGCGCGTCGAGCAGCTCCATGACTATCCACGGCCGGCCGCCCTCGGTCACCACGTCGTAGACCTGGACCACCGCCGGGTGCGAGAGCGCGGCCGCCGCACGCGCCTCGCGCAGGGTGCGCTCGTACATCGCGTCCCGGTCGCTGTCCGCGAGGCCCGCCGGGAGGATGACCTCCTTGACCGCCACGTCGCGGTGGAGCAGCGTGTCGGTCGCCTGCCAGACGCTGCCCATGCCGCCGTGACCGACGGCCGTACGCAGCGTGTACCGTCCGCCGACGGTGGTGCCGGGAGCCGCTCGTCCGCTGTGGGAGCCGGCGTACGCACCGCCGCTCGCCGTCGGAAGCTGTGTCACAAGAAGTCCGCCGAGAGGTCCGAGGGGCTGGAAACCAACTCCCCTATCTTGCGTGGTACTCGGCCGAAGGAAAAGCTACCGATCACCGTTTCGGGTCGCTGTCCTGTCCGCGGCAAAGTGGCGACGTCCGGGTGAAGGTGGCGGATGATCTTGCGGATGTCCTGTTCGACGCAGCCTGGCCGGGCTCTCAAGCTGGTCAGAGTCGGAGGTGTCTCACCGAATCTGGTCCGGGTGGGCGTCCAGGCACAGAGGCGGGACACGCCGCAGTTGGACGACGATGAGCACGGCCATGGCGGCAACGACGGTCGCGTGACGGCGGCGACGGTGTGTAGCCCACTGCTGAAGGCCCGGCCTCACGGAGCATTGAGAGTCTCGGGCCTGTCGGCTAGAGCCACTTGGTCAGGTTGAGCATGTTGCCGTCGGGGTCGAGCACGTGCGCGACCCGCTGGCCCCCACGACATGTCGTTGAGCAGTCCAGGCACAGTGCCGCCGGCCGACTCGACCGTGGGCAGCAGTGCGTCGACGTCTGGCATGGGCACTACCCCAGCTGGTCGCGGCGGCGGGTCAGGTAGGCGGTCTCGGCGGTGTTGCCCGCCAGCTCGATGGCTTTGTCGTACGCCGCGCGCGACTTCTGACTGCGGCCCAGCCGGCGCAGCAGGTCGGCGCGGGTCGCATGGTAGGCGTGATAGTCGGCCAACTTGTCCTCAAGACGGTCGACGGCCGCCAATGCCACCTCCGGGCCGTCAAGCTCGGCGACCGCGACGGCCCGGTTGAGGGCGATGATCGGCGAGGGGTCGAGGCGGACGAGCTGGTCGTAGAGGGCGACGACCTGTGACCAGTCGGTGTCGCGTACGTCGCGGGCGGAGGTGTGCACGGCGTTGATCGCTGCGAGGATCTGGTAGCGACCCGGAGCCACCCCGGTGGCCAGGCGCTCGCGTACCAGCCGGTGACCCTCGGCGACCAGTGTCGCGTCCCAGGCCCCGCGGTCCTGCTCGTCGAGGGTGACCAGTTCGCCGCTTGCGGAGACCCGGGCGGTGCGGCGGGCCTCGGTGAGGAGCATCAGCGCCAGCAGCCCGGCCACCTCACCGTCCTCCGGCATGAGGGCACGGATCAGGCGAGTGAGCCGGATCGCCTCGGCGGTCAGGTCGTGACGTACGGGATCGGTGTCGGGGCCGGTCGCCAGGTAGCCCTCGTTGAAGACGAGGAAGAGGACGGCGAGGACCCCGGAGACGCGTGCCGGGAGATCCTCCGCGGACGGCACCCGATAAGGGATGCGAGTCGCCTTGATCTTGGCCTTCGCGCGGGTGATCCGCTGCCCCATGGCGCCCTCCTGCACCAGGAAGGCCCGGGCGATCTCGGGCACGGTCAGACCGCCGACCATGCGCAGCGTCAGCGCCACGCGGTTCTCCAGCGCGAGCGCCGGGTGACAGCAGGTGAAGATCAGCCGGAGCCGCTCGTCGTCGATGGCGCCGGGAGACTCGGGCGGGTCGTCGTCGTACCACATCTGAGCCTCCTTCTGCTTGTCGTCGCGCTTGTTCTCGCGCCGGATCCGGTCGATGGCCTTGCGGTTGGCGGTGGTGGTCAGCCAGGCGCCGGGGTTGGGGGGTACGCCGTCGGCCGGCCACCGTTCGACGGCGGTCGCGAACGCCTCGGCTGCCGCCTCTTCGGCGATGTCGAGGTCACCGAAACGCCTGGTCAGGGCGGCGACCACCCGCGCCCACTCCTCGTGGTGGGCCTGGGTGATCGCCCGGCGGACGTCGACGCCGCTCACAGGAATGGCCGCACCTCGACCTTCCGATTGCAGGCCTTCGACCCCTCGGCGGCGAGTTTGAGCGCCACGTCGAGGTCCGGCGCCTCGATGATCCAGAAGCCGGCGAGGTACTCCTTCGTCTCCAGGAAGGGCCCGTCGGTGAACATCGCCTCCCCACTGCGGTTGTCGATGACGGTGGCCGTGCTGGGCGAGTTGAGGCCGCCGGCGAAGACCCAGTGGCCCTCGGCCTCGAGCCGGTCGTTGAACGCGTTGATGGCAGCCATCTCGGTCGGGGTGGCGAGGCCGGCCGTGTCGTCGATCACGGAAACCAGGTACTGCATCTCGGATCATCTCCTGTGGTTTGGGGGTGCCCCTCGTGTGCGGCCGCCCACCCCTGCTGCGACACCTCTGCCCCGATCCGACACCGCCTCCCGGACTTCTTTCAAGGACTTTCTAGGACGCCGGTGTGAGCGATGCGACAGCGAGACGGTTTCGGGGTGGTTGTGACGGACTTCGTCGGCCCCGTCTGGACCGCGTTATCTGGCCCCGGCCTGCCGGTCGTGGGGTTCGTCGGCTCTTGGCTGGCGCGTTGAGCTTGTATCGATCGGGGTTGGTTGGTCGGCCGGCCTTGGCTGGCCCCAGTTGCGGAACCAACGCCTCCGATCGCCCGCCGTACCGCGCGGCGTACGAAATTCCTCGAAGAAATCTCAGCGGAGCGTGTCGGATCGAGGCAGCGGCGTTCGTAGCAGGGGTGAGAGGCGGCCGGCGTCATCGACTGCGCGAACGCGGTCGTGGCACGGGCCGACCGAACTACGACCAGACCAACGAGAAGGGAACTACGATCATGAAGCTGACGACCATCACGATGGTCACCGTCGACGGAGTGATGCAAGGACTCGGCGGGGCGGACGAGGATCGCCGGGGCGGATTCGAGCGCGGCGGATGGGTCGCGCCGCTGTTCGACAACGAGGCCATGACGTTTCTCAACCAGGTCTATCAGCGCGCCGACGCGTTCCTGTTCGGCCGGCGGACCTACGAACTCTTCGCCGGCTCGTGGGGAACATGGGCAGATCCGGGCGACAACCCCATTTGGACGGCGTTGAACACCCGGCCGAAGTACGTCGCATCGACCACGCTCACCGACCCGCGCTGGGCGGACACGACTGTCCTGTCCGGTGACGTCGCGGCGGCCATCGGCGAGCTGAAAGCCAAGCCGGCGGGTGAGCTGCAGGTGCACGGCAGCGGCGCCCTGATCCGCTGGCTGCTCGACAGCCAGCTTGTCGACGAGATCACCCTGCTCACCGTCCCGGTGGTCGTGGGCCAGGGCACGCGGCTATTCCCCGACACCGGCCCGGACATAGCGCTTGACGTGGTCGACTCGCGAGTCACCCCGAAGGGGGTAACGATCCAGGTCTACCGGCCCACCGGGCGCCCGCAGTATGCAACCGCCACTATGGAAACCTGAACACGTGACATAGGTGCCGCCGTCAGTGAGAGTCGCTCATTGGTGGGTGCGGGCAGCAGCTAGACAGCTGGCGCCTGGTAGCCGAGCGTGGAGTGTCGCCGGCGGTGGTTATCGTCCGCCGTCCAGTTGCTGATCACCA
>DASXRC010000056.1:0-26625 GCA_036506795.1 Micromonosporaceae bacterium | reverse complement strand
CGGGTCGGTTGTCATCTGGATGCCGGTGAGAGAGCTCCGTGAGAGCATGCCCGGCGTGCTGTTCAGGCGAGTTTCTTAACGGCCATCGTGGGGGTGTGGTACAAGCTGACTTGTCCGTCGTCGCCCGACTCCACTCCGACGAAGTGGTCAGGAACGTTGTCGCCGGCGTAGATGAACCGCAACACCGTTCCGTCAGGATCCGGGACATCCACAGCAAGGCGGTTGAGCCCACGATCTTCGATTTCCCCGTGTGCCACTCCAAACCGATCACACCGCTCGATGAGTCGTTGGAGGCCGTGTGCGGAGGCCAACCCCAGTCCGATGAGATCATATCCGGCCAGGTTGGGCTGACTGGCGCAGACCTCACGGTCGCGAAGTGCGATGGTGTACTCACCGTCGCGATCAACAAGCGCGACGCCGCGTAGGACACCGTGCTCGACGAACTCGGCTGCGAGCTCAAGGTCAAGCAACGATACATACCAGGAAACACTGCGCTGAAGATTGGTTACGGGGATCTTCACTTGAAGTATTTTCGTCAACCCGATACCCATCGTTTCCCTCCCACCGGATGGCACCCCTTCAGCTTAGATCCGAAATCGAAAGGTTCCGGTGCACGCGGAGCCCTGCCACGCCGCGCCGCGCAGGGGCGGCACCGGATCGCCTCGACCACGCCGCGACGCGCGTCGGAGACACCATCCTGACCCCGGACAGGCCGCGGTCGGTCAGGCTGCGCGGGAAGCCCAGCCAGCCCACGCCGTCCTCCCGGGAGGCCACCTCCAAGCCGAGGGCCTCGCCGCCACCGTCGCCGTTCACGCCGAACGCGATCAGGGCGTGCACGTTGACGGTGTGGCCACCACCCTCGGACCTTGATGGTCAGCGGCTCGACCCACACGAACGTGTACGGGCCGGCGTCCAGCGGCCGGTTGCGGAACGCCTCCACCCGCGCGTCGAGGTGCTGGGCCATCTCCAAGACGTGGGACTTGGACGGCTGCGCGACGCCCAGGGTCTCGACCAGCTTTCTCCACCCGCCGGGTCGCACGTGGGTCACACGATTCGATCTTGAACCACGAGTACCGTCGCTGTCATGCCTCCTGATCAGCAGGCTCACGGTCCCCGCCGCGCTCACAGACGGGTGCCGGCAGCCGGAACCGCGTCACCAGCATTTCGGGAGCCGACGAGGACATCCGGTCCATCCCGACGTCGCGACTTCGCAGCGATGCTCCGCGCGCCGGTTCTCCCGTGCCTCCAGGTTGCCTTCGGGTCGGCGACGAGGCCGCCCGAAGTGATTGCCGCGATCTGATGCGAGTCGACGACCTCCGCTCGCTCAGCCTCTTCGACGGTTTGACGGACGACCAGGTCGCGGAGCTGGCCGAGTCCGGCACGGAGGTGGGCATCGAGCTCGGCGTCGACCTGTTCCGCGAGGGCGAGCGAGCGGACTTCTGGTGGGTGTTGGTCGACGGCGCCATCGACCTCGTGCGCCATGTCGGCCGCGAGGACGTGGTGGTTGGGAGGATGGACGTACCGGGTCGCTGGGCCGGCGGGTTCAGGGCGTGGGACGAGCACGGCGTTTATCTCGCGACCGGGCGAGGAAGGGCGCACGGGCGGGTGCTCCGGGTTCCGGCCGACGTGCTGCGTGAGCGGTCCAACGCCTGGTTCCCATTCGGCGCACACCTTATCCGGGGGCTCTACGGCACCGCGCGCTCCATTGAGTCGACCGCGAGGCAGCGCGAGTCCCTCGTGACCCTCGGCACGCTCGCCGCCGGCCTGGCGCACGAGATCAACAACCCGGCGGCCGCTGCCGTCCGGGCGGTCGACGCGTTGGAGGACGCGTACGAGCTGCTTGTCTCGTCGTCCGGCCGTCTCGTGCAGGGTGAGATTTCGGCGGTGCAGTTGACCGCGCTCGACGACCTGTGCCATGAGATCCAGCCGCCCGCGGCGGAGCTGGGCCCACTGGCGGTGAGCGACCACGAGGACGAGCTGTCGTCGTGGCTGGCCAGCCGCGGCGTCGAACGTGACTGGCTGATCGCCCCGCCGCTTGCGGCCGCCGGGGTGGACCTCGCTTGGTGCGAGCGCGCAGCGACAGTACTCGGAGCAGCGGCCCTTGAGCCGGGCCTGGAGTGGGTGGCGAGCAGGTTGTCGGTGGCGACGCTGCTCTCGGAGGTCAGGGAGTCGACCAGCCGCGTCTCCGACCTAGTCGCCGCCGTCAGGTCTTACTCGCAGATGGACCGCGCGGCAATCCAGCAGGTCGACGTGGCAGACGGCCTCGAGAGCACCCTCGTGATGCTCAGCCAGAAGCTGGGCGACGGCGTCGAGATCGTGCGTTCTTACGACGCCGACGTCCCCCGGATCGAGGCGTACGCCGGCGAGCTCAACCAGGTGTGGACCAACCTCATCGACAACGCTGTCGACGCGATGGACGGCGTCGGCACGCTTCGGATATCGACACGGGCTGACGGCGGCGACGTCGTCGTCGAGATCGGCGACACCGGCTCCGGTATGCCGCCGAACGTGGCAGCCCGCGCGTTCGACGCCTTCTTCACCACCAAGAGCGTGGGCAAGGGCGCCGGTCTCGGCCTCGACATCGCACGGCGCATTGTCGTGGAGCGCCACGGCGGAGAGATCGGCATCGACTCCCGACCAGGTGAGACGGTCCTGCGAGTCCGAGTTCCGGTCCGGCCGCCGGAACGTCAGCGGTCTGCATCTGCGGACGGTGACAGATCCTCCGCGCAGGATGTATAGCGAGGGGGTCGACACTCGTGAGTGACAACTGTGTGACGATCGCGTCGCACATCGACGGGCGTCCATGGGCGCTGGCGGACCGTCTTGGCAGGTGAGGCGGCATGCCTTCCCGCGCCGGCCCTGGCCGTCCACAGTGGAGGGCGGACGATAGGCCCGCTGAGGCCCGTTCGTCGCCTCAGCCGACCACTGTCGTCTCGGTGGCGAGGTTGTTCGTCGGATCCCCATCGTGCTCGGTTGCCGTCACGTGCGCCTGGTTGGTGATGGATCCGACTCCTCGCGGCCGGAGCCGGACCGTCACGGTTGCCGTGGCGCCGCCGGCGAGTCCGCCGAGGCTGCAGTCGATCCGGCTGGGTGCGGTCAGCGCGCACTGGCCCTGCGACGCGCCGATGGAGAGCAGGGTGACGCCGCCGGACACCGCCGCGGACCACTCGTCGGTGAGGCTCACGGCGGACGCCGGCGACGGGCCGTGGTTGACGACCGTCATTGTGTACGTGAGCGCCCTGCCGGGGTTGGTGGGGTCAGCCGACTCAGCGATGGTGACAGCCACGTCCGCGCCCGGCGCCACCGTGAACGTCACCGAGTCGAGGTTGTTCGCCGGTTGCGGGTCGGGCTGATCCGCCGTGACGGTCCCGGATATCGTGTAGTTTCCCGCCGCGGACGCGCTCATCGCGAGAGGTGCGATGACTCCGGCCGAGGGAGGGAGCTCGATCGGCCCGATCGTGCAGACCGATCCGGCGCCGTCCGGGATGCACGAGGCTCCCGATACGACGGAGAGCCCGGCCGGAAGCCGCAGAACTGCGGTCACGTCGGTGGCGGGAGCCGGACCAGAGTTGAACACCCCGGCGGAGATGAAGAAGAGCTCCCCGGCGTAGATCGGGGCGTCGCCCGCGTGGAGCTCGAGCGTGACGTCGGCGTCGATGGGCATGGTCACCGTGGTGGTTTCCGTCTGCGTATTGTTGGACAGGTCGGCGTCGCGCTCGGCGACGGATGCGGTGAAGGTCATCGACAGCAGCCCGTCCGTGGTCGGCCTGACGCCGATGACCAGCGGGGATGCCATGGCGTTCGCCGGTAACGTCGATAGATCACAGGTCACCGTGGTCGGCGTCGCGCTGCATCGGTTGTCCCAGGTGGACGGTTGGAAGGACACACCCGCGGGCAGCGGCGCGGTAAGGGTGATCGCGCTCGCCGTGCCCGGGCCCCGATTGCCCACCGAGACGACATAGTCGACGGTCGCGTACGCGTATGCGGGGTCCGGGCTGTCGTCGACGTTGGCAATGAACACGTCGACCGGCTCGGCCGCCTGGGCGGCGCCGGCGGGGACGACGAGCATGGGCACGAGGCCGAGCAGGAGGGCCGGCAGAATAACCGTGCGGCGGAGATGCAACATTGGATCTTCCCCCATTTACCCTGGCGTCTGACAGAACGCTATAGGAATCATTCAGTGAGGGGAATCTATCGCCGGAGCGGCGCGGGCTCCATCGTCCGGCCGGCCTTCCCGTCATTCACGGCTCAGGTTCGGCCCGGCCGCCGCCCCCATCCAAAGAATGACCCGGCAATGTCCGCTCTTACCCCGCATCAGGGCGTACATTGAAGTCGTTCACGCTTGGCCGCAGGCCCTTGCCGCCTCGGCCGACGCTCACAAGTCGACTCAAGATACGAATCGCCCGACCAGGCGTGAACATCACGCAGGCGCTCATGGCGCAGCGCATCGATGATGCGCCCCGATCTTGTCCGACGACATACCCTCGACGGTCCGCGGTCGACATCGACAGGCGCTCGCGCCAGTCTGGCCGCCCAGCGGGCGGTTGCCCGGTGCGTTCGGCGCTAGCGTGCTCGGTCCAGCACGACGGTCACCCTGGCCAGCCAGGAGCCCCAGCCATCGGCCGGCTGGCTGTCCGCGATGCGGACGTAGAGCGTCTGGGCTCCGCCGCGGAGGTCGTTGAGGTCGAACGAACGCTCGCCACGGTTGGACAGGTCGCGGACGTTGTTGGTCTCCTCCAGGATCGTCCTCCAGCTCGCGTTGTCCGCGGATACCTGGACCAGGAACTGGTTGCCGATGTCCAGGGTCACCGTGCCGCCGATGACGTCGGTCGGCAGCGCGAAGCGGTACGTGGCGTAGCTGTTGCCATCGGTGAAGCGGGCGCGGCCGTCGTAGACGGTGCCATCGAGCTGCGAGGCATCGGCGTCGAACAGCCACGGCTGCTCGGCGTCGGTGCCGGGAGTGAACTCGATCGTGTCACCAATGACGGTGACTGTGCCTCGGGCCTTGGTCGACCCCTGGGTCGACGTGACCGCCACGTCGATCGGGTAGCTGCCCGCCGCAGTGTCCGGCGGCACCGTGACCTGGATGGCCACGGTCTGAGATGCGCCGGGGGCGAGTGGCCCGAACGGCGCGCTGGCGGGCTGCACGGTCCAGCCCGACGGGCCGGTCACCGTGAGCTGCCCACTGGCCGGGCCGTCCGCGTAGTTGGACACCGTCACCGGCACCGTGATGGTGTCTCCCGCCACGGCAACGGCGTTGTCGACCGCCGCGACAACCGGAGAGGTGTCGGCCGGAGCCGGGTTGAGGAACTCAACCTCCGCGAGCGCCGTCGAACCGCCGCCGTGATCATTGGTCAGGCTGATCCGATAGAAGGTGTACGCCCCGGGATTGGCCACCCTGAAGGGCCGGGTCTGGGTACGCCACCGGAACATCTCGCCGCTGCGTTGGTCGAGCGTTGTCCATCGGATTCCGTCCTGGGAACCCTCCAGGACCCAGCCGGTCGGGTCCGCGGCCGGATCCTCGGCGCCGGAGGTGAGCGTGTAGAAGCTGACCGGCTGGCCGCCGACGGACGGGAATCGGTACTGGATCCACGGTTTGCTCCCGTGAAGGACCGCCTCGGTCGCGGAGTCGTCGTCGAACAGCGCCGCCGCGTCGGTGTTTCCGCTCGCGGTCGGCGCACCGCCGTCGTGGCCGGTCGCGTCGCCCAGCGGCGTCGCGACCTGGTCGCCCGTGGTGATCGACGGTAGCGCGGCGTCCGCGCCGGTGCCCCAGGTCGAGGGCTGCGGGCCCATGGCGAAGTCGAGCACGCCGCCGGCGGCGATGAGGTCGTGCGGCAGGTAGGTCTTGTCGTACCGCTTGCCGTTGACCTTCAGCCCCTGCACGTAGACGTTGCTCGCGCTGTTGTTCGATGCCCTGACGACCAGGTCCTTGCCGTTCTCCAGGTGGATGGTGGCCTTCGTGAACAGCGGTGAGCCGATGGCGTAATACGGGCTGCCCATCTGTAGTGGGTAGAAGCCGAGCGCGCTGAACACATACCACGCGGACATCTCGCCGTTGTCTTCGTCGCCGGCGTAGCCCTGCCCGATCTCGCTGCCGAGGTAGAGCCGGGCCAGTGCTTCACGCACCTTCTGCTGCGCCTTGGCCGGCTGTCCGGCGTAGTCATACATGTAGATGATGTGGTGCGACGGTTGATTGCTGTGCCCGTACTGGCCCATCCGTACGTCGCGGGCTTCCCGCATCTCGTGGATGACGCCGCCGTACGAGCCGGTGAACATGGCGGTTTCCGGCGTGGCGAAGAACTCGTCGAGCTTGTCGGCGAGCCTGGTCCGTCCGCCGTACAGGTTGGTCAGCCCCCGCCCGTCCTGAGGAACATGGAACGCCATGTTCCAGCCGTCGGTCTCGGTGTAGTCGAAGCCCCACACCCTCGGGTCGTAGGCGTTCGGCTTGAGCCGGAAGCTGCCGTCGGCGTTTCGACCCTGGAAGAAGTCGACGGCGGGGTCGAACATGTGCACGTAGTTCAGCGCCCGGTTCAGGAAGTACTCGTGCTCCTCCAGGTAGCGGGCCCGTTCCGCGCCCGTCGACCGCTGCGCCAAGGCCTTCGCCATGTTCGCTATTCCGAAGTCGTTGATGTACCCGTCCATCGCCCACGACATTGCCTCGTCGGTGGACTGCACGGACGTGTAGCCGAGGAAGGCCGAGGTGGTCAGCCCCTTGCGCCCGACGTTGCTGTTCGGCGGCCGGACGGTGGCGTTCCGGACGGCCGCGTCGTACGCGGCCTTGGCATCGAACCCGGTCACACCCTTGAGGTACGCGTCCGCGAACGCGACGTCGGAGCTGGTGCCGACCATCAGGTCCGCGTAGCCGGGCGAGGACCACCGGGCGATCCAGCCGCCGTCGCGGTACTGCTGCACGAAGCCGTCGACCATCTCCCCGGCCGCCGCCGGAGTAAGCAGAGCGTACGCCGGCCAGGTCGTCCGGTAGGTGTCCCAGAACCCGTTGTTCACGTAAACCTTGCCGGGCACCACGGCCGCGCCGGTCTGCGTCGGGGTGCTCGGTGGGGTCGTCGTCGCCGACTGCACCGCGTGCCTGTATGCCGGGGCGCTGGCGGTACCGGTGTTCTCGAAGGCGGAGTTGGGGTAGAGGAACAGCCGGTACAGGTTGGAGTAGAGGGTTACCAGCTGGTCGTCGCTGGCTCCTTCGACCTCGACGACGCGCAGCTTGGCGTCCCACGCCTGCCGGGCGCGCTGCTGTACCGCCTCAAACGTGTCGGACGCACCGATCTCGAGTTCAAGGTTATGCCTGGCCTGCGCGACGCTGATGAGCGACGAGGCGATGCGCATCGTGACCGTGCGCGAGGCGCCGGGATCGAAGGCGAGGTAGCCAAGGACGTTGTCGCGACCCTGGCCGGTGAGCTTCGCACCCGCCGTCGCCGGCCGGTCGAAGACGGCGTAGAAGAACATCCGGGTGGCGCCCGTCGACAGCCCGCTTCGCACATCGGAGTACCCGGTGACCACGCCGTTCTGGGTGTCGAGGGTGAGTCCGCCGCTGTTGTTCACGTTGTCAAAGATCAGCTTCGCGTTGCTGCCGGGGAACGTGAACCGGAACATCGCGGCGTGATCGGTCGGCGTGATTTCGGTGGTAAGCCCGTTGTCGAAGCCGACCGCGTAATAATGCGGCCGCGCGACCTCGTTCTCGTGGCGGAACTGCAGCGCCCGCGCCGAGCGGGACGGATTTGGTACGCCGTCGGCGACGGACGGCATGACCTGGAACGTCTGCCGATCGCCCATCCACGGGCTGGGCTCATGGCTGGCCGCGAACGCCTGGATCTGCGGCAGGTTCAACGCGTTGTTGGCCCGGTGGTACTCGTACAGCCAGCTCATCGAGCCGGCGTTGGTCATCGGCGTCCAGAAGTTGAATCCGTGCGGGACGGCCGTGGCCGGGAAGTTGTTCCCGCGGGAGAAGCCACCGGTGGAATGGGTGCCGCGGGTGGTCACGGCGTACTCCGACGGCGGGGTGCCGGCTCCGCGCGGGTCGGCCCCCTGGTACGGCAGGCGCTTGCGGGCGGTGACGATCCTGATGTCGTCCACCCAGCCGCGGAAGCCGAGCGGCCCATGTGGACTGTCGTACGCAACGAGAATTCGCTTGATCGTCTTGTTGTCGGCCACCCGGCCGATCGCCGCCTGCCGGTAGTTCCACTGGTCGGCGTACATCGTCTTGGAGTCGCCCTGCCCGCGTGGGGTGAGCGGCGCGCCGTGCTGGTCTTGCGCCCGGAGGGCGCTGAGGTAGGTGCCGTCACTGAACGCGAGGTCGACAGAGACATACGTGCTGGGATAGTGCGCGTCGGCCGCCGTGAACTCGGGGAAGACGACGTATGACAGTTCGGTGGTTCCGCTGACCGGGATGTCCACATCGAACACCTTGTTGTACGAGTAGCCGCCGCCCGCCGCGGTCGTGCTGCCGGCGTACTGGAACGCCTTGAGCCCGGAGAAGCCGGCCCGCGGCTTGGACACGAAGCCTCCGTTGGGCCCGTTGCCAACCTGGCTGCGCATCGCCGTCGGGGCGGTCGAGCCGGTTGAGCCGTCGGACAGTTCCCACTCGGCGAGCTGGATGATGTCCGTGCCACCGTTGCGGGTGATGTTCAGGCGGTAGTACAGGTAGCTCGTGGGATTGGTGAATCGGTACTCCTTGCGCTGGAACCGAGCCGTGAAGACCTCGCCGGTCCTTGTGTCGAGCGTGGTCCAGCTCTGCCCGTCCGCGGAGCCCTGCAGCTGCCAGTCCTGCGGGTCGCGCGCGGGCTCGTCGTTCGCGGACGTGAGCGCGTAGTGCACGACCGCGACGGGGGAGGAGAGCTTGTACTGCACCCACGCGGTGCTCGCGAACACCAGCCACTTGCTGTTGGCGTCGCCGTCGTTGAGGTTCTCCTTGACCTCACCGGCCGCCGCGAACTCGCCGCTCGCCGCGATCTCGACGACCCGGTCCGCGATGCTGCCAGGGATCCCGCCCGGCAGCGTGCCGGTGATGTTCGCAGCCTTGGGGTTGCCGTTCGGATCCAGCTCTGGGGTGTTGATCCACGCCGGCTGCGGGTCACCGGACTCGAACGACGAGTAGAACGCGCTGCCCTCGGCCTGCGCGAGCAGCCGGCCCACGGTGGCCGAGCCCCGCACGGCCGTGTCCGGTGGCGGAGGCGCCGGCGTGTCCTCGGTAGGCGGCGGGCTGTACGACCGGTCGACCGTCGGAGTTCCGGACGGGCCCGGGCTGGTGGCGGGGGATGGATTCGGTTCGGCACCCTGCGCGCCCGAGGCGGCGGCAAAGACGAGAAGAAACGCGGTCACCGTAGATGTGGCAAGCAGCCAGGCTCGCCGTCGGGCAAGTGGCATGGCGGGCTACCTCCGTGAGTCAGCCGACGATGCGCGAGAACGGGGGTTGGCGGCAGCGCGCGGAAGCATGAGCCGCCCGAACGGCCGGGTATCGATGCAGCGCAGACGGCAGGAGTGGGGCGAGCCAGCCTGGGCGGCGGATGGCCTGTATCAGTCATGTCGCAATTCCGGGGAGTTGACGCGGACTGCGGTGCTCCTGCGTGCACTGCCGCGACCCTCCCAGACCCCCGCACGCGCGTCAAGAGGCCGGCGTCGATGCGCCGCTCTTCGCGGCGGCGCCGGTGTGGGCTCAGTGTTCGGCGGACTCGTAGGCTCGATGTTCGGCGGTGACTGGGCGAGGTGGTATCGGGCTCGCTGATCCGATCTTGCCAGCCCGAACGGGCGCGGGCCGTCAACGGTTCAGGTGAGGTCGGACGCCGGTTCGACGATGATCTGCACGTCGATGTTGCCGCGGGTCGCGTTGGAGTAGGGGCAGATCTGGTGGGCTTGCCTGGCGAGCTGCTCGGCTTTGTCTCGGTCCAGGTCGGGGAGCCTGAGATGGAGTTCGACCGAGAGGTCGTACCCACCGGCGTCGTTGGGGCCGATGCCGACCCGGGCGGTCACCGATGTCTCGACCAGTCGTGTCTTGTTACGGCGGGCGACGAGGCGGACGGCGTTGTCGTAGCACGCCGCGAAACCGGCGGCGAAGAGCTGCTCGGGGTTGGTCGCGGTGCCGCCTGGTCCGCCGAGCTCCTTAGGGATCACCAGGTCGAGGTTGAGCGCGCCATCGGACGACCGAACGCGCCCTTGCCGGCCTCCGGTAGCGGTCGCCTCCGCGGTGTAAAGAATCTTCACATGCCACCCCTTACATTCGAGCCCCGCGTACGCCGGACCGTAACACGGCCGACGATCGCTGGCCCGGGGAGCAGAACGGCCGCAAGGTCGGCGCCGGGGATCAGCGGGACCCAGCGACCTCCTCGGCCGCCGTGGCCTCCCCGAGCGCCGCGAGGCGTCGGGGCGGCGTAACCTTGCGCCGCCGGCCGGACGCGCCGACGTCCGATCTCGCCGAACCCCGCGACGAACAGGTCGCCGTCGCACGGGCGCCCGGCTGAATCTAACGGTGGTTTGCCTACTGTGCGGGGACGACCTCGTAGTGGGCGATCCAGGTGTCCCTCAGGAGGTGCTCCTCCTCCGGGGTGATCACAGCCTCCTGCCAGCGCTCACCGGCGAACGCGCGGACCGATTCGACGTCCTTCCAGACCGTCACGTACACATACTCGGTCGAGGACGGCTCACGGGACCTCCCCACATGCTGCGCTACGAGCCCCTTCTGTTGCGACACGAGCGGCATAGCGGTGTCGCGGAGAAACGATTCGAACTCGCTCTCTTTGCCGGCGTGGATCGTCGGCCTGAAAACGCGGATGATCACGGCCTTCTCCTCGCGTCGGCGAGCTACCGCATCATGCTACGTCCCTCCGCCGAGTCCGCGTCCGTCAAGCAGGAGCTGGCCGACTCATCCCGCTAGCCGATCCGTCGTGGGGTTCTCATTTGCGCACCTTGAATCCCGCGATGCTCTGATCGTGTTGCTGGCGACGGAGATGTAGCGCCACCCAGCATGTCGAAGGCGACGGCCTCATCCTCATGGACAACGTCGCGTTGATCGATCCGGCCGGCCAGGTTGGTCACGCCGTCTCCAGCGCCTCCCCAAACGCCCGGAGCATCTTGTTGTGCCGGTTCGTTGCCAGCCCATGGGCGACTCCGAGGAGGACCGCCATGGGCCATTCAACGAGTCCGACGACGGCCAGCACCGCCACTCCGCCGATGAAAACCACGTCCTCGGCGGGGGGAAGATGGACCTCACCGACAATCGGAACGCGGATCTCCAGACTGTTTTGGCGCACCGCCTGCTCGGCGGCGACCAGTGCGTGGAGGACCGGCCTTCGAGTGAGCGCACTATCCGTGGGGGCGGTGCTGGTCTGGCCGCGGGTCCGGGCGGCGGGCGTGGCCTCCCGTGCAGTGGACCGGGCGGCCGGCGCAGCCTTCCGACCAGCACGAGCGACTGGTGCACTTGTCTGTCGCCGCCTAGGCCTGGTTGCCGTCGTGGCGCGCGCCCCGGTCGGTGTTTCAGTTCTGGCTGCCACAATCTTCACCTCTCTGCGCCATCGTTTCTGGTTGCATGGCTTGCGCCAGCAGCGAGCAGACGCTCCACGGCCTGGGTAAGGCCCGGCAACCGCTCGGCGGGAGCTGCTCCCACGGCCACTGCGACGACGGCCGCCCCAAGAACGGTGCCCCAACCGATCGGGCCGAGCGGGCGTGAGCCGAAGAAGTGACTCACGCCGGGCGTCTGAACCGTGGCCACGAGCGCGGCGGCGGAGAGTCCCACGGCGGCGAGTACGGCGGGGTCACCACGTCCCGCTATAGCGGTCTGTGCCAGCTGCGACGCGACCAACGACGCGACCGCCACGCTGCTGGCGCGAGATGCGGTGCCGGTGAACCGGGCCGTCAGCCAGCCAGCGGCGGTGCCGAGGGCGGTCGCGATCGCCCGCTGCGCCACGTCGTGTGTCAACGCCCTGCCCAGGGAGGACTCGGGGCCTTCTCGGGCGAGCGCCTCAAGGCTCACGCCGCGCGGCGCCCGCGATGCCACGGCAAGTGCCGGCAGGAGGTCGGTCATCAAGTTGACGAACAAAATCTGGCGGGCATTGAGGGCCGGACTGGGCGAGATCGCCGAGCTGCTCACGGCGAAGAGAATCTCGCCCAGGTTGCCGCCCAAGAGCAGCGCGACGGCATCGCGAACCGATGCCCACATCGCCCTGCCGGCAATGATGCCATCGGCGATCGTCTCGATGCGGCCGTCGACTACGATCATGTCGGCCGCCTGGCGGGCGGCGTCGGTGCCCTGATCGCCGAGGGCGATCCCGACGTCGGCCAGCCGGATGGCGGGCGCGTCGTTGGCGCCATCGCCGGTCACGGCCACCACGTGGCCCCCGCGTCGCAACGAGCGCACGACGGCCACCTTGTGCGACGGACTGACCCGCGCGAAGACGGCTGCCTTGGATACGAGTGCGTCCACGACCGCCTCATCGGTGTCGTCGAGCTCGGGTCCGGTAACGACCCCGCCACCGTCGAGAAGGTCGAGCTCGGCCCCGATTGCCGCGGCGGTGCTCGGATGGTCGCCCGTTAGCATCACCACCTTCACGCCGGCACGGCGCAGTCGCCGCACAGCCTCCGCCGCGGTGGGGCGCGTCGTGTCCGCGAGACCGAGCAGTCCGCACAGATGTAGCTGCTCCACCCGCTTGTCGTCGAGGTGCCGACGCTGTGACGCTGTTCGCTCCGCGATCGCCAAGACCCGCAGTCCCTGCTGTGCAAGTCGATCAACCTCGGCGTGTACCTCGCGCCGGTCCTGATCGGTGAGGGGGCGGGTACGGCCGTTGCGCGACCAGGCGACGCAGCGAGGAAGGACTATTTCTGGAGCGCCCTTGACGCTGATCGCGTACCCGGACTCCGTCTCGCCGAGCACTGCGTGGAAACCACGTTCGGGCTCGAACGGCAGTTCTCGAATGACATGCCAGCCCGCCGCCCCGTCGGTGATCCCGACTCCGGCATCGTCGGCGCCCGTGATGATCGCCCGATCGGTTGGGTGCGCTAGGGTCCCGTCGCCGTTTGGTGCAGGTGTCGCCCGCATCGCGGCCGCGACGATGCGCCGGTGCTCAGGCCCGGCGGTAGTTACGTCGCGATGGCTGCGTCCGTTGGAAATCGCGCGCAACCGGATGCGTCCCTCGGTCAGGGTGCCGGTCTTGTCGAAACAGACGACGTCGACGCGGCCCGCCGCTTCCAACGCTCGAGGCCTGCGGACGAGGATGTTGTGCCGGGTCAGTCGCTTGCTGGTGCTCAGCTCAGCGGCGGTGGCGACGAAGGGCAGCCCCTCCGGTATGGCCGCGACCGCGAGGGCGACGGAGGAGGTGACCGACTCCGCGAGGCGACCCCGTACGAGACCGCCAAGGAGCACCGTGGCTGCGGCCGCCGCCGAAACGGGGACGGATGCCCGGGTCATCGCGCGCAGCCGCGCTTGGACCCCGCCGGTCGGCGCATCGTCGACCGTCATGCCCGCGCTACGTCCTGCCTCGGTGGCCCGACCGGTCGCCACCACGATCGCGGTCGCGGCACCGGCCACGATCGTCGTGCCCGCGTACACCATGGATGTGCGGTCAGCGACCGTGGCGGCGAGCGTGGCCGCCGCGTCCTTCACGACGGGCAGCGATTCGCCGGTGAGCGTGGATTCGTCGACCTCCAGCCGGTTGCAGCTCAACAGACGGCAGTCCGCCGGCACGGCATCGCCCGCGTCTAGTGAGAGCACGTCGCCGGGGACGAGTTCCGCGGCCGAGGCGACACGCTCCTCGCCGTTCCGGTGCAGCCGGACACGAAGATCCGCGGCGGTCTGCAGTCGGCGCATCGCACGTCGGGCGGTCATCCCCTGAGTTGCGGACACCAACGCGCTGCCCAGAATGACCGCCACAACGAGGATTGCGTCGGTGGTCGATCCCGTAGCGGCCGAAATGCCGGCGCCGGCGGCCAGTGGTGCGGTGAGCGGAGTGTCCAATTCGGATAGAGTCGCTGCGAGTAGTCCTTGGTCAATGCTTTCCTCGCGGCTGTCCAAAGCGCCCCGCCGCTGCAGCGCACGCTCCTCCGACAGCCCGGCCGCCGAGGTTTCGAGTAGGCGCAGAACCTCACCGATTGACAACGCGTGCCACGGCACAACTCCTTCCGGCACCGGTAGCGAACGCCGAGCCAACGCGCGAGCCAACCACACGCCGGTCAAGAGGCTCGCCATCGCTGCGGAGGCGCTGGCCGTCAGCGCCCGTCGCCCGGCCCTGGGGCCGCTTTCCGTCAAGGCGAGGAGCGCACCAGCGACGGAACCAAGGACGGCTAGGCGCGCGCTACGCCCGCTCACCCGCTTGGCGAGGTTGGCTGCCTCTAGGACGAGCCATGCCGATTCCAGGCCAGGCCCCGCCAGCAGATGGGCGCCCCACGGCGGCCTGTGCCCGCCTGCCGTAAGAATCCCGATGCCGCAATCGGCCTGCGCCAGGGCAACGTCATTGCGCGCCGCCACCAGGGCGACGCCGCCGCCTTGGCCCTGCAACTCGCGAACCGAGGCGGCCAATCGGGAGCCGCCCGCGACTCGACCGTCGGCATGTACCCGCTTGGCGACATCGGCGGACGCTCCGGCGAGGAGAACCCGACCAACCCGGCGCGCGGCGGCGACCAGTGCGGTGCCAAGGGGATCCAACTCCGTTTCGACACGCACCAACGCCACCAGCTCGCTGCCGTGGGTCAGCGCGAGGGTCTTTCCCCGCGCCGATCCATGCCCGCCTACGGTCGCCGTGTGGTCTTGCGACGTTGACCCGTCGGCGCGAGACGCCGCGCCCAGCGCCCAGCCGCCTCGGGTGACGCGCGGAGCCGCCCTGCCGGCGCGTACGCGCGCGTCCGCCAGCAACCGAGCGGCCCGGTTACGCGCCTCCTCGGAGGTGCCCCGGACAGCCACCACATCGACGATCACGATCCGGCCGGTGAACAGGACGGTCGCGTCGATCACGACCGTCTGAATGCGATCCAGGCGACGCAACGCCGACGCGTCGCGCACGACGACCCCCCGGCCCGCGAGCAGCCGCCCGAGTCGACCCGCGTACGCCTCCCGGCCAAGGCGCGCGGCGCGCGGCGAGCCCACCACCAGTGCCTGCGCCGCACGGCGGCGCCCACCGGGCGTCGCGAGCAGTCCGCCGGCCGCTAACAGCGCCACCAACCCGATCCGCCGCGCGTACCGCTCGATCGGTCCTTCGCCGAGCGGTGCGGGCCTCGTTGCCACCGCCAGCCCACCCGCGCGGCTCGACTCGGCATCGCGGTGCAGATCCTTCGCCCGCCTCGCCCACGCCCCTCGGTTAGCCGATGTCTCAGACAACAGAATCGCGCGCAGGGCCGCGTCGGCCAGGGACGTGAGGCCGGTCTGTGAGGCGGCGCCGATGACCGACGATGCCAGCGCCGAGCCCAGGTCCGCACCGACGGGCCCGAACGCGCGGCGGAGACCCTTACCCAGCCCCGGAATGAGGTCAAGGGATGAGGGCAGGGCAGCCAACTCCGCAGGTACGCGCGGAAGCCGAGCCGCGCGACCTAAGAATGCCATCCCGGCACCGACCAGGTCGGCGCCGAGCGCAACTGTATTCGCGATGAACGGATCGACGTCTCGTGGCCAAAGCCGCCGCCCTCGTCGGGTGGCCGGCTCGTCGACAGCGTCCACGGCACGGACGAGAGGCGCGAGCGCCGTACGTGATTCGTCGAACCGGACCACCAGCCGCCCCAGCGCGCCGTTGTACGCGGCCCACTGGACACCGTCGACCGACTCGACAGCCTCCTCCAACAGCCTCACCTCGGCGGTCACATCGCCCACCACGAAGGGACCGACATCGATGTGGGCATATCCGTCGCGAGCCCACGCGCGGCGTGGACCGATCGCGAGCCTCGGGGCAGGGGCTGCCACGGCACCCGCACCCTAGGACGGGTCGGTCACCGGGCCGCGACCTGGCCCGTGCGGCGTTGGCCGCGGGTGGCGACCCACACGCCCGCCCCGGCTGCGGCGGCCACCGGCCACTCCAGAATCCCAGCGACGGCCATGGCGCCGAGGCCCCCGTAATACAGCAGCCGCTCCGAGGGCGGCAGGAAGGATCGCACCGTCCGGGCAGTCCATCTCGTCTGCTGCGCCACCGCTCCAGCGCCTGGGATACGGGCGACGGAAACCGGAACCCGAACCCGCACGAACGGGAGGGTCAATCCGCTCGACCCGACGCGCGAGGTCCCGCCCGGCGGCGCGACCGTGCGAGTGGCCGGCGTCACTCGCTTGCGCGGACGCGGCTGCGTCGTCGCCGAGCTGCCGCGCTCGCGACGGGTCCCGACGCTAGGGGCAGAACCGCGGGTCGACGTGGCAGACGAGGTGCGCTTGGACGGCGTGCGACGAGGCGTGGCCCGTCCCTGCGGTGGTGGCATCGGAATCACACCCTTGGGTCGGCACGCCCGAGGCGACCGGCCGACGCGTCAGCTGTCGAAGATCCCTATCCATTCTTCCGCCGCGCAACGGACGAGGGGCCCGAACGCGCAGATTGAGGCGCGGTAGGGCTCCGGCGACCCGTCTTATAACGAATCTGATATACCACCGTGCGGCCCACGTTCTCGACTCGAAGTCCGGGAAGCATCTCCAGGCGGCGCAGCGAGCAACTGGCATTGCTTCACGGAGAGGGTGTGCGGCGGGCATCCGCGGATGCTTGACCCCTAGGCACGACCTGCGTATGCTCATCGTCTTTCGTCGCTGCAGGGAGTCAGCGATGCGCGCCACGCCAACCCAATTCGGGCTCTCGACGGAGTCTGAGGCGTCCGAATATCCACACGACGCGAGGCGCGTGAGATCGTCCGTGACATGGCGCGTTTCCGGAGCGTGAGGCCCTATCGTGCGGATTTTGATCTGTGCGCAAGAAGCGCCCATCGGCCCGGTTAACGGATTCCGGTCCCAGGTCGCCTCGGTTGTGTCCGCGCTATCCGCGGTGCATGAGGTGCGGGTGCTCGCATTGCTCGCGCCAGATCAGCGCAGCGTGTGCCACGAGCCGGGTCTTCGGCTGGTCCCCGCCCGACGTGCGGCTTGCCGCGGCGTGAAACTGAGGGGCCCAAGCCCACCGGCGTGGACGGCACCGGCCGCCTTCGCACTAGCCAGCACGCGGCTGCGAAGGCGACTACCTCAAGCAATCTTGGATTTCGCCCCTGACCTCGTCTACGTGACCGGTGTCTGGCTGGCCGCACTAGGACGCGAACTCGGTGACCATCCGTGCGTCGTGGCGCCGCTCGATGCCGCGCATCTCAACTTCGAAGCCCAGGCAGTCGCGGCGCGGGGTCTTGCCCGGCCGGTGTTGCGGGCCGCAAGCCGTCGCGTCGCTCGGTTCGAAGCGTCACACTACGCGGCGTTCGACCGCGTCCTCGTCCTCAGCGGGCGTGACCGGGACGCGCTGCTAGCCATCAGGCGTACCCTCGAGGTCGAGGTGATCCCGCACGCGGTTGACGAGTCCGCCTTCCTGCCACCAGCGATTCAGCATCGCGAAAGGGGACGAATCATTTTCCACGGCGTTCTCAGCGTGGCGCCGAATATCACGGCGGCGGAGTTCCTCGCCCGTGAGGTGATGCCTCTGGTGCGCGCGGCGATGCCTCGCGCGAACCTCGCGATCGTTGGCCGCACTCCGTCGCGTCGGGTGCGGGCACTGGGGCGGCTGGACGGCGTACGCGTGATTGGTGAAGTGCGGGACATAGCGGCGTGGCTGGCCGGCAGCCACGCTTGCGCGGTGCCGATGCTTACGGGCGCCGGCGTCAAGAACAAGCTGCTCGAGGCTATGGCGTCCGGTCTGCCTTGCGTCGTGACGCGGCTCGCCCTGGGCGGCATGTGTGCGAACCCGGGCCGAGACTTGCTCGTAGGGGAGGGCGCCGACGAATTCGCGGCACAACTCGTGCGTGTACTGCAGAACGATAAACTCGCGGCCGCTCTCGGGGCGGCCGCACGAGCCTACGTCATGAGCCAGCACAGTGCCGCCGCGGTAGCGACCGAGCTAACCCGCATCTTCGATAAGGTCGTCGCCGAACACGGACATGCTCATCGGTCCATCAGCCAGGTATGTAGGGAGAGCCCGCCGTCGACGACCAGGTCGATGCCGGTGACGTAGCCGGCCAGGTCATCGCTGAGAAGAACCAGGATCATGCGAGCGATGTCCTCAGCGGTTCCGGGTCGGCGAACCGGGATTCTCTCGGTGAGCACCTGCACCGTCTTTGGGTCGACGTACGGCTCGGTCCGGATCCATCCTGGGGCGATGGCGTTCGCCCGAATTCTGTGTGGTCCGAGCTCGCAAGCGAGCTCCTTGACGAGCATCGCAATCGCCGCTTTGGTCGCGCTGTAGTGTGGGTTCATACGAACGTGAGTGTCGTGAATGGAGGAAACGAACACGATCGCCCCGCCGCGGTCCGCGTCGATCAACGCTGCCACGAGCTCACGCGTGAAGAACCAGGGACCCCGCAGATTCGTTGCGACCACGAGGTCGAACGCCTCACGCTCGAGCGTGAGGAAGGACTCGGGCGTCGTGACTCCCACGTTGTTGACGATCAGCTCGATCGGCCCGTGGTCCGCGATGATGCGCCGCGCCACACTCGCGGTGTCGTCGTTGGCCAGGTCAGCCACGACGGGCACTCCGACGCCGTCGCCGCACACAGCGCGTAGGGCGGCCTCGTCGTGGTCGACGGCGACGACGGTAGCCCCAGCCCTGTGCAGGAGCCGGGCCGCTGCGAGCCCGATCCCGTGGGCCGCACCCGTCACTACGGCCCGCCGACCGGCCAGGCCCGGAACGAGCGGAGTGATTGCGCCTCCGTCACCGTTAGAAGCCATGGTCAGCCATGCGCTCCCAAAAACGCCCGGCGTCCCGCCCTGCCAACCGGCTCCACCGGACGCCTCGGCGGGCGGTGAGCCTGGCTCGCATGGAGGCGCGCCGGCCGCTGATCTCGGCGAGGTGGAGACAGAACGCGGCACTGAACTGGCCCCGCCCGAGGGCGCGGTCCGCTGTCGACGGATACGGGCACAGGTCGAAAGGGCACTCGCGGGTCGGGCACGCCTCGAATAGCTCGTCGCGGGTACGACTGTGTGCGAGGCAATATGGCAATCCCGCTCGGCGGTACGTCTCGTTCTTGCGTGCTTCGCGGTTCTCGCGGTCGGTAGGGTCTCCCTGCTCCGTAAGGTTGAGCAGCAGGACGACGTCCGCCAAGAGGCGCGTGGTGTCGTCGTCGAGCGTGGTGCCGGAGCCGGTGATGGCGGCGATCTCGTCCTCCCAGATCCAGCGCATGAAGTCGTTGTCCCTCATCGCCCGCTCGCCGAGTGTTACGGCGGCAGCGACGAATGGGTGAGGGTTGTTGCGCGTCACCTTACGCAGCTCCGCCGCCGCGCCAGCGTTGGCGCGGGCATCCCGGATGGCCCGGATGCACACGGCGTGGACAAGCATGATGCGGGCGTACCAGAAGGTTGATCGCTGAAGTAGCTGCCACAACACTGGCGCGATCGGACCGGGGGGATTGGTCCTCGCGTCGAGTTTGAAACCCTCCGCGAGAGACGACTCTGTGCCCGGAGGCATGTTGGGCACGAGAGCCGCGAGATCCTCGACCAGCTTCTCGGCGGCCCCGCGGTTACCATCGGCGAGCACCGGAGCGAGGGCCGGAAGTATCCACGCTGTGACTGAGATGTCGTGCGTCTCGGTATCGGTCCACTGCGTGGACGTGCGACTCACGGCCGCCCTCACGGTCTGCTCGAACTCATCGCCGAGGACGGCCCACGCGGCGTCTCCAGCGAGGGCAACCGCACCAGCCGCCGCCCAGCGCACGCGGTAGGCCTCGTCCCGGTCGCGCGTGCGGTCCTGCAGCGCTCGAAGACTCCACGTGTCGGTGCGACCCTTCAGGCGCCGGACCGCGGCGAGCCGTGCCCGAGGACTGGCCCGGGACCACGCCCGGCCGGCGCCAGCGCCCTCAAGGGCCCGAAACTGGTCCAGCCCCGCCGCGCTGGCGATCTCACCTGCGGTGACAAGGAGGAAGAGCCCACGGTCGGGATCCAGGGTCGCCGCCCGTGAGACGAGGACCTCAGCGACCCTTGCGGCATGTTCCGGGTCGCCGTCGCGGGCACACCACATGACCAGGGCCCGGTTCATCTCGGCTGTAGGCGCGCCACCGACGAGCGTCTGCCATGCGTCCGGCTCGGAGTTGAGGTGCCTAGAAAGGAAATAGGTCTGGCCTATGGCGTGGGTGAATCGGACGCCTGTGCCTCCGTTGAGCGGGAAGGCCTCGACGAGCTCAAGCCGGGTCGCTCCATCGACCACGGCGCTGACAGGCAATGATTGCCCGCCTCCAGCCGGACGGTTCTGGGCTCCCGCGATCTGCTCTAGGCGGCCGTCCAGTGTCGCCGCGGTCGTCATCTCGAACGCAAGGTTTCCGAGCCCATTGATGATGGAGGTACGGCGTGCCCTGTCGAGTTCGACGTCGCCCAAAACGCCCCCGTCAAGCAGTAGCGCGACCCAGGAGTCGAGAAGCTGCACCAGCAGCCGGTCTCGGTTGGTTCCGTAGTCGGCCTTGATCCAACCAGAACGATGTAGCGCCGCGATGACATCCAGGTAGTACGGGGTGGCGCGGCACTCGTCTGCAAGGTCGCGGAGGACGGCCGGGTCGGGGCGACTGCGTGGCGGGATGCGTCCCTCGAGATAGCGAACAACATCCTCCTTGGTCAGCGGGTCCAGCTCGAAGACCGAGACGTGTGCGCCTATCGGCAGGGTCTCCGGCCGCGATGCGATGACCACTGGCAAACGGTTATTGCGAGCGTCGGCAAGTGCGGACCTGATCACCTGGTCCCGTTCATGGCTGGGGCGCCCGAGCATGAACTCGTCCAGCCCATCGACGACGAGGACAATCTCCCCGTCCGCGCACAGCCGCCTCCATATTCGCTCGGCATGCTCGGCGGAACGGACGAGCGGGTCGATCGCCTCGATGAAGCGCTCATGGGCCATCGCACGGAGTCGCACCGGGGGTTCCGCGGCTCGCAGGGAGCAGGCCACCGGTACGGCGTGATGCTCGGCTATGCGGCTGATGAGCTCAAGAAGAAAGCTGGTCTTTCCGGCGCCTGCCGCGCCCACGACCACCACCGGTGCCCCACGGCGGGAGGGTTCGAGCTCGTTGATGATCGCCCTCGCGAGCGATGGCCGTGCGACAAGGTCGGCGAAGCGTACCCGCCCAGCGGTCGGAAGTAGCGTGTGTGGAGTGCGACGTGCCAGGTCGAGGTACCGGGGAATCGCTCGTCTCAGCGTCCAAACGACGATAAAGAAGTAACCGGCGACCGCGATCAGCGTCGTGCTGATGAAACCAGTTACCAGGCCACAGCCCGTCGAATGACTGGAACAGTAGGCCTCGGTCGGCGAAGCGAAGACCAATACGACCAGGACCACTCCCGCGAGGCCGATGCCCACCGCCTGCAGCGTCCATCGCCAGGGGCGCAACTGCTGCTGGAGGCTACGCGCGCGGGAGGTGGTCACGCGGTCTCCTCATCGCGGGCGACGACCAGCCCGCTGTCACACCTGCGCGGGCGTCGTAGTGTCGCTCCGACGTTACGACTTGCCCCGGATTGGTTCCGACGACTCCTTGAAGCACAGCTTTCCCGCCTCGCCGAGTTCCGGCCCAGCGGCGCACCGGGCATCTCACAACTCTTTCAAGGAGATCTATCGGTCGCAAGCTTGCTTGACGCCGGATCCAAACTGACGCCAGTCGTCGCCTACGGCGAGGGCCTCATCCGTCCCCGACACTCGGCTTCGTGTCAACGCCGGGTTGGGCCGCTGAGCCGATCTTGGTTTGGGGAACGCCGGTACTCGTAGCGCATCTTAGGGCCTGGCAGGCTGGCTCTCGTGAAGGTCTTCATTTCGGCGGACATGGAGGGCGTCGCCGGCATCGTCGACTGGGCGCAGTGCCTGGCCGGAGGGGACGACTACGCGTTGGGCCGAGCGCTGCTGCTCGGCGAGGTACGTGCCGCGATTGAGGGGGCGCTCGCCGCGGGGGCCACGCAGATCCTCGTCAACGATTCGCACTCGGCGATGCGGAACCTGCCGCCCGCCGAGCTGCCGGGTCGGGCCGCATACCTATCCGGCCGGTTCAAGCCGCTGTACATGATGCAGGGCCTGGACGCCTCATACCAGGCTGCGATCTTCCTCGGTTACCATGCCGCGGCGGGTACCCCGGGCGTGTTGTCGCACACCTACAACCCGCGCGCCGTCGCTGAGGTCCGCCTCAACGGCACGGTGACCGGCGAGGCCGGGCTCAACGCGCTGGTGGCCCAGCACTTTGCCGTCCCGGTCGCGGTCATCACCGGCGACCAGTACGTCGGGCCGGAGGCTGCGCCGTTCTGCCCCACTATCAGGCCGGTGATCGTGAAGGAGTCGATCAGCCGGTACGCGGCCGAGCACCAGCATCCGGAGACTGCGCGGGATCTCATCAGGGACGGTGTCCGGGCCACGTTGTCCTCTATGGACACGCTGCATCCACCGGCGATCCCGCTGCCAGCGACGATCGAGGTCGTCTTCACCAGTCCCGACCTGGCCGAACAGGCGACCTGGATCTACGACGTGCGGCGCCTCGACGCGCGTACGGTGGCCCGGACCGACGACGATCCGCTGCGCCTGTATCGATCGTTCATCACGCTGGTGAACCTGACAAGGTCACTGGTCGAGACCTATTGAATCGCGGAGCGTACCGGGTCCAAGGGCGATCCTCGCCCTCCATCGGTGGCGACGCTCAGGCGCTCGCTGCCGGCGTGAGCGAAACGTCGGGGTCGGGTCCGGCGTTCAACAGCGCCAGCCGGTCGAAGCCCGCGCCCGCGTACCGCTGGACCGCGGTCGCCCGGGTGCCCGCCCTCAGTCTGCCGTACGTCCCGGGACGAACCGGGAAAACGGCGGCACAGACCTCGGGACTCCGGTGGTACGACGTGTCCTGGTGCTTCGTGCCAGTAGTCGCGTACCTCCGTCAACAACCCGTCCTCGTCGAAGCGGGCAAACGCGCTACCGGCCAGGGTGACCGGGGCACCGTCGCGGTCAAGCAGTAGCGCCCAGTACTCGACACACGCCCGGTCGCCGTCGACGGCCGGCGTGCCGAAGCGAACATCGACCACAGTGGACTCCCCGGCGAACGCGCCGGCCACGTACTCGCGCACTCCGCGCCGCCCTCGATGTGGCTCGCGGAACGGCGTGGAGCGATGCACGCACTGCTCGGCGTACAGGCCGACGACGGCGTCCACGTCGTGCGACGTCCAGGCCGTCACCCACGTGGACGCCCATCGGGCGGCCGCATTCCGCACTTCCATCTGCTTAGTATTGCCACGCCGCAGATTAGACAACGCCGACGTGCTCGGCGAGCCACACGGTACGCCGAACGGCAAGCAGCGCGGATACAGCGCCCGCGATTCGGAAGGCAACCTGTGGACGTTCGGCATCTGGCGGCCCGACCGGTAAGCACAGTCACTCGACTGCGCGCGCATACCTGGCGGCGAGCGTACGCAGGTGTTCGGCCAGCTCCGGTGTAGTGGTCTTGTCGATGTGGAAGTCCGCGTCGAGCATGCCCAGGTTGAGGACGAGCATGTGGGCGTTGTCGGACCCGACCTCGATGACGCAGGTCTGGTGGTCGACCGGCTCGACCGTGATCGCGGCGGGCAGCCGAGCGGCGATCTGCGCCGCCGGAGCGTGCACCGTAATCCGCGCACGGTAGCGCCAGGTTGCCGTGGCCAGACCGCGGGACACGCGGTCGGTCACCTCGTCGTCGGGCAGGTTCCTCGGCACGAACCGGAGCCCGGTGGGCGGGTGGAGGACGATCCGATCAACGCGGAACGTACGCCAGTCGCGCTTGTCCAGGTCCCACGCGAGCAGGTACCAACGGCGGCCGGCGTTGATGAGGCGATGCGGCTCGGTCGCGCGTGCGCTGCCCGTGCCGCCATGGCTGTGATAGTCGAAGCGCAGCTGTTGATGGTCGCGACATGCGGCCGCAATCGCCGTCAGCGTGTCGGCGTCGACGGATGGGCCGGATCCCGGAAGCGTCACCATCGCGGCCGCGAGCGTCCCGATCCGTCGCCGCAGCCGGGACGGCAGCATCGGCTCCAGCTTGGCCAGGGCGCGCACCGAACTGTCCTCGATGCCGGCGACGGTCCCGCCGGCCGCCGTGCGCAGCCCGATCGCGACCGCGACGGCCTCGTCGTCGTCGAGCAACAGGGGCGGCAACGCGGGGCCCACTCCCAGCCGGTAACCGCCGCCGACGCCCGCGGTGGCGTCCACCCGATAGCCGAGGCTGCGAAGCCGCTCGACGTCGTTGCGAACGGTACGCGTGGTGACGCCCAGCCGTTCGGCCAGCTGTGGACCGGTCCAGTCGCGTCGGGTCTGTAGGACGGACAGCAGCCGGAGCAGTCGCGCCGAGGTCCCCAACATTGCCCAAGTGTGCCCGATATCGCGGAACGAATCTTTCCGCGGTAGGTTCTAGCGTTCACTGCATGACCAAGCAGAGCGAGATTCGACCCTTCCGCATCGAGGTCCCGCCGGCGGACCTCGCCGATCTTCAGTACCGGCTGGCCAACACCCGCTGGCCGGCCCGGCCACGGGTGGACGACTGGAGCCGCGGCGTTCCGGTCGACTATCTCAAGGCGCTCGCCGGGTACTGGGCCACCGGGTTCGACTGGCGAGCGCAGGAGGCGGCCCTGAACGAAATACCGCAATTCATGACCGAGATCGACGGGCAGACCATCCACTTCTTCCACGTGCGATCGCCCGAACGGGACGCGCTGCCGCTGATCCTCACGCACGGATGGCCGAGCTCGCCGGTCGAGTTCGTCAAGCTGATTGGCCCGCTGACGGATCCGCGTACACATGGCGGTCGCCCCGCCGACGCCTTCGACGTCGTGGTGCCGTCGCTGCCCGGCTACGGCTTCTCGAACCCGATCGCAGAGGCGGGCTTCAACCTGTTCGGTGCCGCACAGGCCTGGGCCACGCTCATGAGCCGCCTCGGCTACGAGTGTTACGCGGCGCAAGGCACCGACGTCGGTTCGGGGGTTGCGGGCATGCTCGCGATGGTGGATCCCGAGCGCGTGGTGGGTGTTCATCTCAGCGGCACGGGCGCGTCGACCCCGTTTGGCCCGCCGCTGTCTCTGGACGGCCTCTCGGAGGGCGACCGCACCCGCGCCGCGCGGTTCAACACGTTCCGGGACGAGGGCACCGGCTACCTGACGGTGCAGGCAACCCGTCCCCAAACCCTGGCCTACGCGCTCAGCGACTCGCCGGTCGGCCAGCTCGCCTGGATCGTGGAGAAGTTTCGCGAGTGGACCGACCCGGCCGCCGCGCTCCCCGAAGCCGCCGTCGACCGGGATCAGCTGCTCACCAACGTCAGCCTCTTCTGGTTCACCGGGTCCGGCGCGTCCGCCGCCCACGCTGTGTACGACGGAATGCGCGCCTGGCGGGCCTTCGCGGCGCAGCAGGAGTCCGGTGAGGCCCAACAGTGGCAGGGCGACCAGCCCGGTCCGCCCACGGGCGTGGCCGTCTTCGCCGCCGACACCACCATTCGCAGCATCATGGATCCACTCGGCAAGATCGAGCATTGGTCGGAGTACGACCGAGGCGGCCATTTCGCCGCGATGGAAGTCCCGGACCTCCTCACCGAGGACATCCGAGCCTTCTACCGCCCCCTGCGCTGACACTGGGGGCGCCGGGTCGCCCGTGGCGCGTATACATCGATGGCCTGCGCGCAGGCGGCTGGTCACGAGGTGCGGTTCGACGTCCCTCGGCTTGGTTGGGCGCGGACCGGCGCCGGAGGCGGTGCGGCGCCTATGTCGCGGAGGAAGTCGCGGTCCGGAGCGGACTCGACCGCCGGCGGCGTCTCGGGTGCCGGCCGCTCCCGGACGGTGGTTTCGGACCCGGCCTGCGCCATCGGTGCTTTCTCCAGGAACCGGAGTAGCTCGACCGGGAACGGAAGAACCACGGTCGAGTTCTTCTCTGCCGCTACCTCCACGACCGTCTGCAACAGTCTCAGCTGCAGCGCGGTGGGAGTATCGGCCATCGTGGCCGCGGCCTGGGCCAGCTTCTCGGACGCCTGCAGCTCTCCGTCGGCCGTAATGACGCGGGCCCGTCGCTCCCGTTCCGCCTCGGCCTGCCGAGACATCGACCGCTTCATCGAATCCGGCAGCGCCACGTCCTTGATCTCGACACGATCGATGTGGATGCCCCAGCCCAGGGCCGGGCTGTCGATCATTATTTCCAGTCCCTGGTTGAGCCGTTCCCGGTTGGACAGCAGGTCGTCCAGCTCGCTCTTGCCGATCATGGAGCGCAGCGACGTCTGCGCGACCTGCAAGACCGCGAAGCGATAGTCCTGCACGGCCACGATGGCGCGGACCGGGTCCGCGACGTTGAAGTACACGACCGCGTCGACCTTGACCGTAACGTTGTCCCGGGTGATGCCGTCCTGTGCGGGCACCGGCATCGTGACGATCTGCATGTTCACCTTCCGGAGCCGGTCGATCCCTGGAGCGATCATTGCGAGTCCGGGTCCGCGGATGGCCTCGAGAACGCGTCCGAACCGGAAGACGACCCCCCGCTCGTACTGCTGGACGACCCGTACGCCGAAACCGAGCCAGGCCGCCGCGAGACCGAGCGC
>DASXRC010000055.1:0-2710 GCA_036506795.1 Micromonosporaceae bacterium | reverse complement strand
GATCCAGAACGGGTTCGACGTTCGCGGTGTTCCACCTCGAGGAAGGCCGGTCTGACCAACCAGACCACCGGCTCACCTCGAGGCCGCGGAACCCGCAAACCGGGATCCGCGGCCTCAGTCTTTTCCACCCGAAGAGACCCGAAGAAGAAGTGATCCACGAGATCGAGCGAGAGAGAGGTGACCGGGCCATGAGTCTGGCGTTGGCCCCACTCGACCGGGGTGTCGAGCTGGGCGCGAACCTGCCGTGTCGGAAGTTCGACCCCGACCTGTGGTTCTCCGACTCGCCGGCCGAACTGGAGCTGGCCAAGTCGCTCTGCGGGGACTGCCCGCTGCGCGTCGAGTGCCTGGCCGGCGCGGTCGAGCGGGCGGAGCCGTGGGGCGTGTGGGGCGGCGAGATCTTCGAGCGCGGCGCGGTTGTCCCGCGCAAGCGGCCGCGTGGCCGTCCGCGCAAGGAGGACGTGGCTCGCGACGCGGTGCTCCGCGTCGAGGTCGAGACGCGCACCGCCGCACTGGTCGAGTCGCGCGCCGCGGTCCGACTGGCGGCCTGACATGTCCGGAATCGAAATCAGCGCCGGCCGCCGGCCGGCCCCGACGACAGAGATGACCACCGAGATGCCTAACCCGAACGGAGCCACCAAGATGAATCTTCTGTACGAAGCGCTATCCCGAGCGCGAATGCGTCGGCCTGGAGAACGTGAGCTCCAGGCGCCCCGATCGGCCCGCCGCGTCGCGATGGCGGTTCGCCGCCGCGAGCAGGCCCGCGCTCTCGGCCTCTAGCAGTCCTTACCACCGCCACATTGAACGGGGCGGGCACCCGGCTGGGTGCCCGCCCCGTTTCGCTGTCAGGCGACGCCCGTCCCGGCGGTCACGGCCGGTGGCGCGAAGCCGGGCAGCCAGCGCTCCAGGATCGACCGGTAGGGCGCCTTCGCCTCCAACTGGCAGAGCACGCCGATCGAGCCGAGCGTCACGCGGTGAATCAATAGGTATGCCGGCGGCAGGTTCAGGTGCTTGCCCAGCGCGAACGCCGGGCTCTTCGGGCTGGCCAGGCGGGCGGCCTCCCCGCGCAGCCAGGCGCGGGTGAAGCGGAACTCGTCGGCGACGAGGGGCTCCAGCATTGGCCGCAGGTAGTCGAGCACCGCCCGCGCGTCGATCTCGAGGTCCGGCTTGAGGAAGCCCTCGGCGCGCAGCCCGGCGAGCACGGCCTCGGCGTCGCCCTCGAGCGCGAGCCGGGCGATCCGCCCGATCGGCTCCGGGAGGCCGCCGGGCAGCCGGGCCACCGCCCCGAAGTCGACGACCCCAAGCCGCCCGTCGGCGAGGATCCGGAAGTTTCCCGGGTGCGGGTCGGCGTGCAGCAGCCCCGCCCGCTCGGGGCCGGAGAAGTGCAGCGTCGCCAGCAACTGACCCGCCCGGTCGCGCTGGGCGGTCGATCCGGCGGAGATGACGGTCGACAGCGGCGTGCCGTCGATCCACTCGGTGACGAGCACCCGCGGCGTGGCCGCCACCACCGGCGGCACGAAGATCTCGTCGTCGCCCTTGTACGCTTCGGCGAACGCCCGTTGAGACTCCGCCTCCAGTTCGTAGTCGAGCTCCTCGGTGATCCGCTCGCGCAGCTCGATCAACAGCGGCTTGACGTCGAGGCCCGGCTGGATCACCCGGAACAGCCCCGCGATGCGGCTGAGCTGGGTCAGGTCGGCGATCAGGGCATCACCCGCGCCGGGATACTGGATCTTCACGGCCACCGGCCGGCCGGCGGCGGAGCCGTCGCGCCAGATCGCGCGGTGCACCTGGCCGATGCTGGCCGCGGCGGCCGGCACGTCCTCGAAGTCCATGAAGTAGCCGCGCCAGTCCCGGCCGAGCTGCCCGGCGAGCACCTTGTGCACCGTCGCGGCCGGCAGCGGCGGGGCGGCCTCCTGGAGCCGCGTCAGCGCCTGGCGGTACGGCCCGGCCAGCTCCTCCGGCAAGGCGGCCTCAAACACCGATAGGGCCTGGCCGAACTTCATCGCACCGCCCTTGAGCTGCCCGAGCACGCTGAACAGCTGCTCGGCGGTGCGCTGCTGGATCTCCGTGGTGATCACTTCGGAGGCCAGCCCGGTCATCCGCTTGCCCAGCCCGAGCGCGGCGCGACCCGCAAAGCCCAGCGGTAGCGCGGCGAGCCTGGCAGTCCGGGACACCGCCCGGCGCGGGATGTCGGTCACGGGCCACCTTCCGATCGAGTGGGCGCGGACCGCGGTGTCGGCGGCCCAGGATCATTCTGTCTCAACTCTGACGCCTCCGGACGGGCGCCGGTTCGCCGTCACCCCCTCGGACCCGTCGCCGAACCCCCACGCATCCGCATCCCGGGTGTGCTGCCCAGGTACGCCGCCGCAACCGACCGGGCGCCGTGATCTCGACCGTGGCACCGACGGTGGCGGGAGCGAGCCCGTCGAGGTAGCCGAGCACCTCGGCCGCCGCGAACCCCGTCGCGGCGAGGACGGTGGCGACCTCGCACGGCTCCACGCGCTCACCGTTGCCGGTGGCCAGCTGGGCGGCCAGCTGCGGCCACGCCGGGTCGCGGTCGCGGCGATGCAGGTCGAAACAGTTCAGGCAGGGCCCGCCGCCGGGCGGCACAAACGGCCCGACGACGGCCACGCCGTCCCGGATCGCGATCATGAGGTGGGCCTGCCGCCGTTGGGCGTGCGCGGCCGCGAGCAGAGCCGCCGGCCGCGGATTG
>DASXRC010000054.1:0-11934 GCA_036506795.1 Micromonosporaceae bacterium | reverse complement strand
CGGCCGTCTTCAGACCGTTGTGGCTGTGCACGATCACTCCTTAAAAGGCGGGACCGGGCCGACGCCATACGCCGGTCCGGGGTTACCCGCTATGCGCTCCAACGAACCCACGCGTACCAGGCTTCCCGACGACGCTGTGAGCTCGCTGAGAGCACAGCCGTCCGCCGCCCGTTATGCGGCCGAAACACACTGACATATCGGTGTGACTTGATCCAATGTGCCCCGCCGCATCTCCTCCCGTCATTGGACGTTTACCGGGCCGAATCCCCGCCGGCGTCACGGTAACCGTCCAATGTTGCCGGGCCACGTGGTGGCCGACCGCGCGGGGATGATCGCGATCACCTCGAGGCGCACCGCCTCGGGCTCGCGGATCAGCCGGTCGTGGCTGTAGCGCACCGATTGGATGGCCAGTGTTGCCAGCGCGGCGTCTCGGCGGAGATCGTGTTCGCGCTGTCGGGGATCGCCGTGCCACCTCGCCCCGTCCAGCTCGAAGTTGGTCCGGCTTGGCCCGTGGAGCACGTCGAGGTACCACGTCTGGCCGTCGACCGTGACCGGCACCTGCCAGCGCAGGACGGGCATCCCCGGCCCGGTGAAGACCCGGTCGTATCCCCACAGCTCGAGCTCGCTGCGGCAGCCCGCGCGTAGCTTCGCGAGCAGACCCACCAACTCGGACCGCCCGCGAAGCCGCGTCGACCCGTCGAGGACCTCCGCCAGACGCGCCGCGGTAGTCATCCGACCGTTCACCGCCCGCAACACTGGTGCTCGGCGAATGTGGCTCGCGACCCCCGCAAGCTGACCCCACGCATCCACGACGGATCGGTCGAGCCCGGTGACCGGAACGCCCTCGCGAACGACGACATTAGGCGGCTCCGCGACGAATCCATCACGGCGGTGAGCCACCAGACCGGTGGCCCGGGCGCGACGCTGCGGGCCGGTCATCACATGAACCTCGCCGCCGTCGTCTGCTGCCAGAAGGCCCCATACGGCCAACGCGGTCGTGTGGCTCAGCGCGGCACCGGCTCCGGCGCACGCGAGCGCCGCGCGGTAGACCGCCAGCCGCTGGCCTCCGACGCTGGGGTGCATAAGGACTCCACGAAACGGCACCGCGACGTGGCCCGCCCGCACGGCGTGGCACAGCACGTGCTCTGGTGCCCAACGCAGGCCAGCCGACCAGGTCAGCACGCCATCGTGGCGCAACAGCGCAGCCTCGAGCGCCGGATTCACGGCCGACACAGTGCACGGACGACGGCGTTGTCTTCAACGTCGGCGCCGCCGATCTGTGGACAGCCGAGCCAGCTGTGGATTCCCACCGCGATATTGGACGGTTACCCGGCCGGATCATCGGTCGGCGGCGGGGTAGCCGTCCAACGTCGGTAGATCAGGTTCCTACGGCGCGGCGAGGTTGGCGGCGTCGAGCACGAGCTGGGGCGCGAACCCGATGACGACCGCCACGCCGGTCGCGAGCAGCAGCGCGGCCGCGACGGCCCAAGGGACCCCGGCGAATCCGAACGCGGGCGCAACCGCAGGCTGCGAGGAAGAATCGGATCTAACGCAGGCGTCGGCGCCGAGCGACGCGTCGGGCGCCGAGTACAGGGCGTACACGACGCGCAGGTAGTACGCCAGACCGACCACGGCGTTGAGCGCGACGATCACCGCGAGCCAGCCGGCGCCGCCCCCGAGCAGCGATCGCACCACCGTCACCTTCGCGAACAGCCCGGCCAGGCCCGGCGGCAGGCCGGCGAGGCCGACGAGAGCCAGTAGGAAGGTGACACCGACCCATGGCGTACGCCGAGCGGCACCGCGGTAGTCCTCGATGGCCCCGCCGTCGGCGGAGCCTCGGAGGGCCACCACCGAGCCGAACGCCCCGAGCTCCATCGCCACGTAGAAGACGGCATACGCGACCGTGGCCGCCACCGCGAGGTCCAGTGCGTCCGAGGACCGCCCGGCGGCGAACGCGGCCGCGCCGAGCGGCGCGAGGATGTAGCCCGCCTGCGCCACGGACGACCACGCGAGCAGCCGGACCATCCGGCTCTGCCGGAGCGCGACCAGGTTGCCGACGGTCATCGTCGCCACCGCCAGTACGGCGAGTACCGGCCCGGCGACCTCCAGCGGGAGCGGTCCGATGGCGACGTAGAGGAGTGCGATGACGCCGCCCAGCTTGGACGCGGTGGACAGGTACGCCGCCACGGGCACCGGCGCTCCGTCGTACGCCGTCGGCGCCCATGCGTGGAACGGCACCGCGGCCACCTTGAACGCCAGGCCCAGCACCACGAGCGCCGCGGCGACCTGCACGAGTGGCTCGTGCACGAGCGACGCGTCGGCCGCAAACGCGGACCGCAGCAGGCTCAGGTGCACGGCGCCGGTGCTCGCGTACAGCAGCGCCGCGCCGAGCAGCGTGACCGAGGTCGCCACGACGCTGACGACGAAGAAGGTGATCGCGCCCTCGGCGCTCGTGACCTCCGTCCGCCGCAGGCCGACAAGGATGTACAGCGGTAGGGTCAGCGTCTCCAGCGACACGATCAGGGTGACGAGGTCGCCGGCGTACCCGATGACGACCCCGCCGGTCATCGAGCAGGCCAGCAAGAAGCAGTACTCGCCGACCGGTATCCCGGCCGACCGCAACGTCGGCGCCGACAGCCCGAGCACGCCGAGCGTGAGCAGCGCGAACAGCACGGCGACCAGCGCCGCCCGGGAGGTAGCCAGGTAGGAGCAGGCGTCGCCGGTGCAGAACGTGGCGCGGTCGCCACCCCGGGCGACCGCGATGGCGCCGACGGCCGTGGCGGCGGCGCCGAGTCCGGTGAAGGCCACCGTCGCGCCGCGCCGACTCACGAGCAGGTCGACCAGCAGTACGAGCACGGCCGTGCCGGCGGCTAGGTACGCCGGAAGCAGCGCGACATGGTCGATCATCCGGGACCCTCGCGCAAACGTGAGCGCAGCGAGCGTTTTGGTGTGGTCATCGTGGGACCGCCGAGGTGAGCGCCTGCACCGGGTCCCCGACGAAGCCGAGCACGAGTGCCGGGATCAGCCCGATCGCGAGGGCCAACACGATCAGCGGGGCCCACGCAACCAGCTCCGGCCCGGCCAGGCTCGCCGGGGAGAGCGTGGCCACCGCCGGCGATGCCGGGCCGTGCGTCACCCGTCGCAGCAGCCGCATGAAGTACGCCGCGGTCAGTGCGCCGCCAATCGCGGCCACCACTCCCAGCGTGGTCCACAGTGGACCGCCCCGGCCGAGGGCGGCGATAACAGCGAAGGCCTCCCCCCAGAATCCGGCCAGGCCGGGCAGGCCGATCGAGGCGATGGCGGCGAAGCCTAGGACACCGGCCAGCCACGGCGACCGTTCGCGCAGCCCGCCGAGCTCGCCGAGCACGCCGGTGTGTGCCCGATCCTTGATCGCGCCGGCCAGGAAGAACAGCAGACCCGTGATGACGCCGTGCGCGATGTTGCCGATCAGGGCTGCCTCGATGCCGGTGGCCGTGAGCGTGGCGATACCGAGCAGCACGAAACCCATGTGGCCGACGCTCGAGTACGCGATGAGCCTTTTCAGCTCCGTCTGGGCGAGGCAGACCAGCGAACCGACGACGATGGCCGCGACCGCGAGCGTCCCCAGCACGGGGGCCGCCCACGCGGCGCCCTCCGGGGCGACGCCGACGGCCACGCGAATCAGGCCGTAGGTGCCCATCTTCAGCAGCACACCGGCGAGGATCACGCTGCCGACCGTGGGTGCCTCGGTATGGGCGTCGGGCAGCCAGGTGTGCAGCGGCCACAGTGGACTCTTCACGGCGAACGCGATGGCGAGCAGCACGAACGCCACGAGCTGCGTCGTGCGGGACAAGCCATCTCCGCCGGTCAGCTCGGTCAGGTCAGCGGTGCCGGCCTTGGCCACAACGGTGAACACGCCGACGAGCAGCAACACGGAGCCGAACAGCGTGTACAGCACGAACTTGCGCGCCGCGTGCCGGCGGCCGTCGCCGCCCCACACCGCGATCACCGCGTACATCGGCAGCAGCACGACCTCAAAGAACACGAAGAAGAGCACGAGGTCGAGGGCGAGGAACGTACCGGCGATGCCGACCTCGATGATCAGCAGCAGGGCGACGAGGGTGCGGCCGCGGCCGCCGGCCGGGGCGAGCCAGACCGTGTACGCGCAGCACAGCAGCGTGAGCAGCGTCGTCAGCACCAGGAGCGGATAGGAGATGCCGTCCACTCCAATGTGGAAACGCAGGTCGAGGCCCGGCACCCAGGGAACGTCGAGCTCGTGCCACGGGCGGATCGCGCCGTAGGTGAACCGGCCGGCGTCGCCAGGCCGGTACAGCACGACGCTCGCCACGAACGCGGCCGCCGCGAAGCCCGTGCCGACGAGACGGGCCACGCGGTCGGCGTTGCCCGGCAGCAGTGCCACGACGAGCGCGCCGAGCGCCGGCAGCGCGAGCGTGGCGACCAGCACGACGCTCCACTCCCTCACCGGACGCCTCCGATCGCGGCGGCCGCGAGGCCGATCAGCAGGGCGCCGGCGAGCACCGCGGTGGCGGCCCGCGGCAGCCCCGCCCGGTGCCAGCCGGCCAGCCGGGCGCCCAGACCGACCGTGGCCCGGCCGGTCCCCTCGACGGCGCCGTCCACGCCGCCCTCGTCCGCGGTGCGCACGGCGCGCGCGAGCGCGAGCGTTGGGCGTACGACCAATGCATCCTGGACCGTGTCGAGCCAGAACGCGCTGGCGAAGGCCGGCCGCAGCGGACCCAGCGCCAGGGCCGGGTCGGCGGCGCGGTCGCGACGCCAGATCCACCAGGCGGCGCCGGCGCCGAGCGCGAGGGCCAAGAGCGGCCAGATCGGCTCGACCCCCAGGTGGAACAGCTCGATCGCGGCTTGCGCCGGGTTGACCTGCGCCGCGGGGCCGCTGTACTCCCCGAGCCACTCCACCGGCGCCGGGGTCCGCAGGGACTCGCCGAACCTGTCGACGAGCGCCGCGAAGCCCAACACCGCGCTCGGCACCGCGAGGAGTACCACCGGCCAGGCCATCGTGGCCGGGGGCTCGTGCGGGTGCGCGGCCGCCGCCGACCGCGGTTCCCCGAAGAAGGTTCGCAGCCAGAGCCGCATCGCGTACCACGCGGTGACCGCGACGGTCAGCAGCCCCACGCCGAAGAGCAGCACCGCCACCCAACCCTGCTCGCCGCGGGCGGCGGCCAGCACGGCGTCCTTGCTGAAGAACCCGGCCAGCGGCGGCAGCCCGATCAGCGCGCCCAGACCGATCGTCATCGAGGCGAACGTCACCGGCATGCCGCGCCGCAGGCCACCCATGGCCGACATCGAGTTCGATCCGACGGCGTGGATCACCGAGCCCGCCGCGAGGAACAGCAGTGCCTTGAACGCCGCGTGGGTGAGCAGGTGGAAGAGCGCCACCTCGGGCGCACGGACGGCCAGCGCGGCCGCCATGTAGCCGATCTGGGAGACGGTCGACCAGGCGAGCACCCGCTTGATGTCGTCCTGCGCGGTGGCCGCGAGCGCACCGAGCAGCATGGTGATCGCCGCGCTGACCCCGAGCACGACGAGCGGGGCGTTCGGCACAGCGAACACCGGGTACAGCCGGAAAACCACGTAGATGCCGGCCGCTACCATCGTGGCGGCGTGGATCAGGGCCGAGATCGGGGTAGGGCCGGCCATCGCGTCCGGCAACCAGGTGTGCAGCGGGAACTGCGCGCTCTTGCCGAGGACGCCGGCGAGCAGCAGCAGCGCCGCGGCGGTCAGCGTGGTGGACGACATGTCGGGCAGGCTGGACAGGACGTCCGCGATGCGGAAGGTGCCTGCCTTCAGCCCCAGGATCGCGATGCCGAGCAGGAAGCCGACGTCGCCCACGCGAGTGACGAGGAACGCCTTGACGGCCGCGGGCGGCGCCTCGGGGAGCCGGCGGTCGTGACCGATCAGCAGATACGAGCAGATGCCCATGACCTCCCAGCCGACCAGCAGGGCGATCAGGTCACCGGAGACGACCACCAGCAACATCGCGGCGGTGAACAGGCTGACCTGGGCCGCGTACGGCGGGTAGCGGTCGTCGTCGGCGAGGTAGGAGACGGAGTAAACCTGCACGGCCAGCGCGACGACGCCCACCGCGATGGCGACCAGGGCGGCCGGGTTGTCGATGCGAACGCCGAAGGTGACGTGGAGACCTCCGAAGTCGATCCAGTTGACGCTGGTGCCGTAGGGTCGGCCGAGCCGCACCGCGATCACGACGGCGATGAGCAGGGCGCCGGCCGCGCCCGCGATGGCGAGCGCCGCGGCGGCCGCGCGGGACCGGAGCGGCAGCAGGAAGCCGGCGAGGGCGGCGACGAAGGGCACGGCCGGCAGCAGCGGCCCGAGCACGTCGAGGCTCACCGCGCGGTCACCACTTCGGTCGCCGGTGCCGGCGGGGGCGGGTCCGCCTCCTCGGGCTTGAGGGGGTCCGCCGACCCGTCGAGCGGCACCTCGTCGATGGCCACACTGGCCCGCAGCCGGTAGAGCTGCAGGACGATGGCCAGCCCCACACCGACCTCGGCCGCAGCGATGACGATCACGAAGAGCGCGAAGACCTGGCCGGTACGCGGGACGGCCGCCCGAACCGTGGTGTCCGCCGTGACGAGGATCAGGTTGACCGCGTTGAGCATCAGCTCTACCGACATGAGCAGCAGCACGGCGTTGCGCCGGCGCAGCACGCCGTAGGTGCCGAGCCCGAACAGCAGCGCCGCGGTGACGTACGGGATGGCGGGGTGCACCTATGGCCTCCCTGCCGCGCGGTCACGATCGCTGTCCCGCCGCGACCCGATGTCGGGACGGGACACGACGATCGCACCCACCAGCGCGGCCAGGAGCAGCACCGAGAGCACCTCGAACGGCAGCACCCAGGATCGGAAGATCGCCTCGCCGAGCCGCTCGGCCGTGCCGGCCCGGGGCATGTCTACGGTGGACCAGCGGTACGCGTCGGCGAGCAGCACGGCCAGGCCGAGGCCGGCGCCCCCACCGACCATGGCCGCCGGCCAGCCCGGGCGGTCCAGGCCGGGAGACACCCCGATCGGGGCGCGCGTGAGCATCACCGCGAAGAGCAGGAGGACCACGACGGCGCCGACGTAGATCAGCACCTGCACCCAGGCGACCAGCTCGGCGGTGAGCACCAGGTACAGGCCGGCGACGGCACCGAGGCAGATGACCAGGTACAGGCCGGCGCGTACGAGGTGTCTGGTCGTGACCACAAGCGCGCCGGAGCCGACCGCCACGGCCCCGAGCCCGAGCAGCAGGACGTCGGCGGCGGTCACGCTGGGCCGCCGCGGAACTGTGAGCGAAGCGACCGGTTTGGTTGGGTGCTCATGCTGCGGCCGCCCGCTTGGCCGCGGTGGCCTCCTCCTTGGACAACTCCCCGTTGGGGTCGTGTGCCGGCGGTGGCGGCACGGTCAACATCCACTCCCCGAGACGGTCCTTCTCGTGCAGTAGCTCGCGGATGTCGTACTCGGCGTACTCGAACTCCGGCGTCCAGAAGAGCGCGTCGAAGGGGCATGCCTCGATGCAGATCCCGCAGTACATGCAGAGCGAGAAGTCAATGGCGAAGCGGTCGAGCACGTTGCGCTGCCGGGGACGGGCGGCGCCCGGAACCAAGACCTCTTCCTTGTGGGAGTCGATGTAGATGCACCAGTCGGGGCACTCCCGGGCGCAGAGCATGCAGACGGTGCAGTTCTCCTCGAGGAGTGCGATCACACCACGCGATCTTGGCGGAAGCTCCGGCTGGACGTCCGGGTACTGCTGGGTGTGGGACCGGCGCGTCATCGTCCTCAGAGTGACCGCCAGGCCCTTTGCGAGCCCCGACCCTGGAACTCCGCTCATGCTGCTCATCCTGCCTCGTAGATCGCCGCCGCGCGAGCACCCCTCGTCTCGATCTTGGAGTAGCGTGGCGATGGGGACCACGCAAGGGAGTCCGCGCTGCGAGGAGAGGACGACGTGACCGCCGCACTGAGCGAGTTCCGCCCGCCGGCGAGCGGATGGACGACCAACGACCTCGATGCGCTGCCAGACGACGGCATTCGCCGTGAGCTCATCGACGGAGTGGTCTTCGTGTCCCCCTCCCCCACCGCCAACCACCAGATCATCGCCATGCGCCTCGGCGTCGCGCTCGACGAGAGCTGCCCCCAGGAGTGGGTCGTCACCCAGGGCGTCGAGATTCGGATCAGCACGGTCCGCTCATTGACACCCGACATCCTGGTGACAACGGCGTCGGCCGCCGCCCGGAATCCGTCCAGGTTCGAGCCGCACGAGGTTGTGCTCGCCGTGGAGGTCGTCTCCCCGACGTCCCGCGCGATGGACCGGGTGATGAAGCCGGCCTTGTACGCCCAGGCGGGCGTCCCGTTGTACTGGCGCGTCGAGACCGAGGACGGCATCATTGTGCACACCCACCGGCTCGACCCCGCCCGTGAGCTGTATGCCCCGACCGGTGAATATGCGTCGACGGTCGAGTGCGACGAGCCCTGGCCGATCTCGATCCCGATCGCACGGCTCACCCCGCGCCGCCTCGCGGTCGACTGACCTTCGTCCCGGGGATCAGACGGCGCCCGTCAGCTGAGCGCCACGCGGACGGCCGCGGTGAGGACGAGCTGCCCGAGGGCGAGCGGCACGAGCACGAGCCAGCACAGCCGCTGCAGCTGGTCCTCGCGCAGCCGGGGGTACGCCACGCGCAGCCATATGATCACAAACGAGACCGCGAAGATCTTGAGGAGCGTCCACAGCCAGCCCAGCCCGTCGTCGGCGAACGGGCCCTTCCAGCCGCCGAGGAACAACACAGTCGTCAACGCGGCGATGACCACGATGCCGGCGTACTCGGCGAGCAGGAAGAACGCGAAGCGTAGGCCGGTGTACTCCGTCAGATAGCCAAACACCAGCTCCGAGTCGGCGATCGGCATGTCGAACGGGGGCCGCCGGATCTCGGCCAGCCCGGCGACGAAGAAGATCGCGAGCGCCGGAGCCTGCCACAGCAGCCACCACGGCCGCCAGGCGTCCACGATCCCGGGTAGCGACAGCGTGCCGGCCGCCATCGCCACCGAGGCCGCCGCGAGCACGAGCGGCAGCTCGTACCCCAGCAGCTGGGCAGCCCCGCGCAGGCCGCCGAGCAGGCTGTACTTGTTCGCCGACGCCCAGGCCGACATCAGCACGGCGACTACGCCGACCCCGACGACCGCGAGCACGAAGAACAGCCCGATGTCCAGCGGCTGCGCGACCAGATCGTTCGGGCCGAGCGGGATCACCAGGAGCGCGAGCAGATACGGCACCAGCGCCACGATCGGGGCCAGCCGGAACACTGGTCGATCGGCGTCGCGCGGCGCGACGTCCTCCTTCTGCACGAACTTGACGCCGTCGGCGATGAGCTGGGCCCAACCGTGGAAGGCGCCGGCGTACATCGGGCCGAGCCGGCCCTGCATGTGTGCCATCACCTTGTGCTCGGTCTGCCCCACGATCAGCGGCAGCGTGAGGAACGCGACGACGACGCCGAGGACCCGGACCACCAGCTCCAGCCAATCGGGCATGCCCAGATCCTAGGCGTACGCCTGGAAAGATGAGCTTGTGCCGACGCCCGCCGCGCTGCCCGTCATCGACGTCGCCGCGCTGCGCTCCGGCGGACCGGCCGATGCGGTCGCCCGCCAGATCGAGGCCGCCTGCCGGCGTACCGGATTCTTCTACGTTGCTGGCCACGGCGTACCGAATGAGCTCGGACGGCGGCTGGATGCCGCGAGCCGCGAGTTCTTCGCGCTGCCGGAGCCCGCCAAGATGGAGATCGCGATGGCGCGCGGCGGTCGGGCGTGGCGTGGCTACTTTCCGGTCGGCGCGGAACTCACCTCCGGTCGGCCGGACCTCAAGGAGGGCATCTACTTCGGCGCCGAGCTGCCCGCCGACGACCCGCGGGTGCGGGCGGGCCTGCCGCTGCACGGGCCGAACCTGTTTCCCCGCCAGGTCCCTGAGTTGCGTGAGACGGTCCTCGCGTACCTGGACGCGCTCGCCGACCTCGCGCAGGCGGTCCTGCGCGGGGTGGCGCTGAGCCTCGACCTGCCGGCCGACTACTTCGCGGCCGGGTACACGGCGAACCCCACCATCCTGTTCCGGATCTTTCACTACCCGCCGTCGCCGCCGGCCACCGACGACTGGGGCGTGGGGGCACACACGGACTACGGCCTGCTCACGCTGCTGGCGCAGGACGACAACGGTGGCCTTCAGGTCGCGACCCCGGACGGCTGGATCGACGCGCCGCCGATCCCGGACACGTTCGTCTGCAACATCGGGGACATGCTCGAGAAGCTGACCGGCGGCTGGTACCGCTCGACCCTGCACCGGGTGCGCAACCTCAGCGGCCGCGACCGGCTCAGCTTCCCGTTCTTCTTCGATCCGGACTTCAGCGCGGAGGTGCCGGCCCTGCCCGGCCGCGCGCGCATCGCGGCGGACGGCCGCGCGCGCTGGGACGGCGAGGACCCACGCGCATTCACCGGCATGTACGGGGAGTACCTGGTCGGCAAGGTATCGAAGGTGTTCCCGCAGCTGCGTGGCGAGGTGCTGTAAGGGTCAGGGCTCGTCGCCGGTTCCGGCCGGACCGCCGGTTGCGGGCGGACCGCCGGTTGCGGCTGGACCGCCGGTTGCGGCCGGACCCCATTCTCCCGGCGCTGGTACGCCCGGCGGCCGCATCGGCTGGCGCCTGGCCGCCCCACTCTCGCTCTCCCCCGGCTCCTTCGCGCCCGGCCACCCCTTCGCAACGCGCGATGCGAGCACGAACTCCTTGCGTAGCGGGTGCCCCTCGAACTCGGGTGGCAGCAGGAGCGGCCGCAGCCCGCCGGGGTGGTCGATGAACTCCACCCCGAACATCTCGTACGTCTCGCGTTCGTGCCAGGCGGCGCCGGGGTAAACGTCCACGATGGACGCGAGCCGGGGTGCGTCCCGGGGCACCCGGGTGCGGAGCAGGACGCCGTGGCGCTGCACGGTCGACCAGAGGTGTGCCACAACGGTGAAGCCGGCGTCGAGTTCGTCCACGGCGGAGAGCCAGTCGAAGAAGTCGCATCCGGCGTCGTCGCGCGCCGCCCGTACGGCATCGGGCCAAGCGGTTGGCGGGACATCGACGGTGGCGCGGGCGTGCGCTCCGCCGTCGGAAACCCCCGCGGTGGCCCCGTCGACACGCTCGGCCAGCGCCGCGCCGACCTCGTCCGGGCTCATGGTGCTAGATCCTACGGCGCTACCCGTGCGACGAGCATGATTGGTGGAGATCACAACGAGGGGGCGTGCCGTGCGCGCGGTGGTGGTGACGGCGGGGCGGGCGGGCTCCGTCCGGCTCATCGATGACGCCCCCGAGCCCGGGCCGGAGGAGGGCGCGGTCCTGGTCGAGGCGGTCGCGGTCGGCGTGTGCGGGACCGACCGGGAAATCATCGCGGCCCACTATGGGACCGCCCCGCCGGGAACCGACCAACTGATCCTCGGCCACGAGTCGCTCGGCCGGGTGGTGGAGGACCCGACCGGAACCTTGCGCCCGGGCGACCTGGTCGCCGGCATCGTGCGCCAGCCTGACCCGGTGCCGTGCCCGAACTGCGCCGTGGGCGAGTGGGACATGTGCCGCAACGGTCAGTACACCGAGCACGGCATCAAGGGTCTGCCCGGATTCGCCCGGGACCGGTGGCGGATCGCCCCCGAGTTCGCGATCCGCGTGCACCCGGGCCTCGCGGCCGTGGGCGTCCTGCTGGAGCCGACCAGCGTTGTGGCCAAGGCGTGGGACCACATCGAGCGTGTCGGGTCCCGCGCCCACTGGGCGCCGCGGGTCGCGCTCATCACCGGGGCTGGGCCGATCGGTCTGCTCGCCGCGCTCCTGGCCATGCCGCGCGGCTTGGAGGTGCACGTGCTGATCGGGCCACCGACGGGCCGAAGCCGTCGCTCGTCAGGGAGTTGGGCGCCGCGTAC
>DASXRC010000053.1:0-15609 GCA_036506795.1 Micromonosporaceae bacterium | reverse complement strand
CACGGCGCTGCTGGGCTTCGTCGGGTTCGAGGCGTCCGCGGTGTTCTCCGAGGAGAGCAAGAACCCTCGACGCACGGTTCCGGCTGCGACCTACACGGCGCTGATTGTCATCTGCGGGGTGTACGCACTCGCCTCGTGGGCCATGGTGGTCCACTTCGGAGGGGGGGAGGTGGCCAAGGTCGCGGGAGACCAGGGCCCGGGCATGCTGTTCGGGATGTCCAACTCCACGATGGCCGAGATCGCCACGGTCCTGTTCATGACCTCGCTGTTCGCGGCCATGCTGAGCTTCCACAACGCCGTTGGCCGCTACATGTTCGCACTCGGCCGGGAGCACGTTCTGCCCGGCGTCCTCGGTCGCACGAACCTGCGCAATGGTGCTCCTCAGGCGGCCTCGGTGGCGCAGTCCGTCGTCGGGCTGCTGGTCATCGTGGGGTACGCGATCGCGGGATGGGACCCGACCGTGAGGCTGTTCTTCTGGCTCGGGACGACCGGCGGCTTCGGCGTACTGGCCCTGATCACGGTCACGGCCATCGCCGTCCTCGTGTATTTCGCCCGCGACCCGCAGGGGGAGAACCTCTGGCGGCGGGTCATCTCGCCGAGCCTGGCACTCATCGGCCTGCTCTACATGATGTGGGCCGGAATCGACAACTACGCCACTCTCCTGGGAGTGCCGCCCGGTTCGACGCAGGCATGGGCGCTGCCCGGCGCGTACGCCGTGGTCGCCGTCATCGGCATCCTCTACGGCCTGCTCCTGCGGGCGACGAACCCCCGCGTCTACGAGGGCATCGGAATGGGGGCCAACGCGCCAGCCCGCCGCGAACAGACAAGCATGTTCGGCCAGCGCGAACCCTATTCCGACGTACGGACCCGGACCCGGTAGGGCACTCAAGATCCTCGCAACCTCGCGCGGGTTGCGGCGTCAGCGCATTGTTGACGCCGCAACCCGTGCAAGGTTGGGGTCTGTGGGGTATGGGTGGTCCGCCGTCGCCGCCGTCGTGGTCGCTCTCGCTGCCGTCAACGTCGTCAACAACCGGATGCTGGACTCGGCATACCTCCTCGTCCATGTCCTGGAGATCGCCCTGCTGGTCGGGTTCGCGGCGGTCGCCGGCCTCGCGCCCGGGGAGCTCGGGCTCGGTCGCGGGACGTGGGCGCGCGGGTTGCGCTGGGCCGGCCTGGCCGTCGCCCTCGTCGCCGTCGGCTACGCGATCGCGCTCGCGGTGCCGGCGTTCCGGCCCGCCCTACTGGATGATCGGGCGCGCTTCGCCGTCGACGTGGCGGTGGTCCGAGGCGCGATCCCGGTGCTCGTGAACACCGTGATCCTCGAGGAGTTGGCGTTCCGCGGCGTCCTGTGGGGCCTCCTGCGGCGCGTCGGCGGCACGACGGTGGCGACGCTGGTCTCGTCGGCGCTGTTCGGCCTCTGGCACGTCCTGCCGGCGCTGGGGCTACCCGGTCGAAGCCCCGCGGCCGGCGAGGTGTTCGGCGTCGGCCCCGGCGCGACCCTGAGCGCGGTGGCGTTCGGCATCGCGTCGACCTTCGTCGCCGGCGTCGTGCTCTGCGAGCTGCGACGGCGAAGCGGCAGCCTGTTGGCGCCGCTGGGCCTGCACTGGGCGACGAACGGCCTCGGCTACGTCGTCGGCGCGATGGCCTGGCACCTGTAGGCGCCGCCGCGTCGATCAAGCACCTTTTCGCCGATCATGGACTTGTTGTCGTGCTTCCGCGATCAACTCACGGCAACAGCTCCATGATCGACAGGGAGGGCCATGATCGACGGAGAGGGCCATGATCGACGGACTAGGTCGACCGGGACAGCGCCGCCAGCTGGACGACGCGGGACAGGTCGCCGCGGCCGAGGACGCCGACGACCCGCCCGTCCGCCACGACCAGCGCGAGGCCCGGACCCGGCACGCGCAGCCGGCGTGCGACACCGGCGAGCGAATCATCGGGCCCAACCACCGGCGCCTGCGCGGAGGGCACAATCACGTCGCGCAGCCGTACGCCGGTCCGGGCGGACGCCGGCAGGCGGGCGAGCTGGGCGAGGTCCACGACGCCGACGGGCGAACCGTCCCAGTCGATGACTGGGAAGGCGCGCTCGCGCCGGTAGCGCGCCACCGAGTTCACGAAGTCGTCCACACTCTGATTGGCGTACCCGAACCCGGCATCGGTGTGCATCGCCTCGCGAACGGTGACCCCGCCCAGCACCTGCTGCGCCGTCGAGTCGGCCTGCTCGGCGTTGGCCGCCGACATCAGGAACCAACCGATCAACGCCAGCCACAGTCCGCTCAACGTGCGCGTGAACAGGACCTCGGCGGCGCCACCGAGAACGAGCAGCATCCCGACGATGACGCCCGCCCGGCTCGCCGTGCGCTGCGCCGCGGCTCGGTCGCCGCTTCGCCACCACAGCGCCGCGCGCAGGACTCGGCCGCCGTCGAGCGGCGCGCCGGGTAGCAGGTTGAACACGGCCAGCACGAAGTTCACGGCGGCGAGCCAGCCGAGCGACGCGACCAGGACGGACGGCCACCCGAACGTGGCCGACGCGACTGCCGCGCCGAGGAAGACGGCGCCGCTGACCACGCTCGCGCCGGGCCCGGCCAGCGCGATGAGCAGGTCGGCCCGCGGGTCTGGGGCGTCACCGTCAAGCTCGGCGACCCCGCCGAGCAGCCACAGCGTCACGCGCTTCACCCCGACCCGGTAATGCCGGGCGACAAGCGCATGCGACATCTCGTGCGCCAGCAGGGAGGCGAGGAACAGGATGCTCGCGAGGGCCGCGGCGGTCCAGTACGCGACGCCGGAGCGGCCGGGCGCGGCGGAGGGCAGGACGCTGAGCGCCACCCCCTGGGCTAGCAGCAGCGCGATGACCAGCACCGACCAGTGAATCCCCACCGGAATCCCCAGGATCCGGCCCAACCGCAGGCTCTGCCGCATGACGCTCCCGTGTGTCGTCCCTAGCTGAACTGTGCACCTCCGACCGGGTGCACGACCAGGGCAGCGGGTCAGGCGGAAGCACCGGGGTCGCGCCGCGGAACCGCCACGATCCTGGCGACGCGGTCCGCGACCGCCGGGTCGACGTAGAGGTCGTACCGGTCGGCCACAAACCGGATCGCTGCCCCCGCGTCGCTCTGCCTCGCGATCAGAATCTGGGTGACGGCGACCGAGAGCGCGCCCACCAGGCCGCCGAGCAGGATCCCCCACAGCAGCATGTGGCCCATGCGCTCGGGCGGAATGTCGCCGATCGCGGCGACGAACACCGCGAGCATGCCGCCGGCCCAGGCGAGCCCGAAGCCGCCCAGCACCGCGGCGCGGCCGGCGCCGAGCGAACCCGCTCGGCCGGTCCGATGGAAGCCGCGGCCGATGACAGCGGTGCGGTTCGCGGGCACCCGCGCCTCGACCAGGGCCTCCATGACCCGCTCTACCGCGGCGTACCGGGTGAACGACGCCACCGGCACCGCCGGCGCCGGGCTGAGGCCGCCGGGTTCGTCCATCTCTTCCACCCCCGCTGACGTGCGTGGGAACCGTCAGGTGCGTACCCAGTGGCCACGTGGTTCATGCACTAACCGCGGCTGGGTCCGCCAACCTCAACGAAGCGGGGGGCGGACGGGGCGCGGTGCTGACCGGGCGCGACCGCGTGGTGGTGCTGCGGTTCAGCGTACCGGGTCAATCCGATCACGGCCGTGAGGGTAATGAGAAAGCCGAGCGCGGCCAACCACTCCCGGCCCGGCCAGATCTTGTCGTTGAGCAGCAGCAAGCCGATGATCGCGGCGGGTACCGCGCCGGCGGCGTCCATGGCCGCGACCGCGGCCGTGGTGGAGCCGCGCTGCATGGCCAGGCCCAGCAGCAGCTGGCCGACGATCGACAGGGCTACGAGCAGGTACAGCAGCGGCCCCCGAACGAGGTCGGAGACCGAGTGCGCCGACGCGAGCGGCCGGGCGGCGACGGCGGCGGCCGAGAACGCCAGCCCGGCCAGCGAGCCGAGCGCCACCGAGCCGGGCGGCCCATGAAGTCGCGCGGCGAAGAAGGCTGCCACGGCGATCACCAGGAGCGAAACGACCAGCGCGATCACCCCGCCGCTGCCCAACTGCTTGGCGGGGGCCGGCTCGGCCGCCAGGACCAGGGCGCCGACCCCGAAGAACAGCAGGACGAGCAGGCCCATTTCGGCCGCCGGCAGCCGCCAGTTCAGCACGGCAACGCCGAGGATCGCGGTCACCCCGAGGCCGGCGGCCACGCTCGCCTGGACGAGGAATAGCGGCAGATCCCGCCGGGCCACGAACGCGAGCACGAAGCCGAGCAGCTGGCAGCCGAGCCCGAATACGTACGTGCGGTGGCCGGCGAGTCGAAGCAGCAGGCCGGGATCCAGAGTGTGGTGCACGCTGGTCCGCGCGGCGGCGACGGACTGCAGCAGGTTGGCGACCCCATAGGCGGCGATCATGGCCGCGAGGAAGTACCAACCCGACGACACCACCCGGCGAGGATAGACCCCACCGGTCCGGCTCGCCTCTAGAGCGGTCCGATACCGGAGCCCGCGAGCCGTTCGAGTAGGTCGGAGTGGATTTTTCCGTTGCTGGCGATCGCGCTGCCCCCGCCCGCGCCGGGCCGGCCGGTCAGGTCGGTGAAGCTGCCGCCCGCTTCGCCGACGATGGGAATCAGCGCCGCGACGTCCCACAAGGACAACTCGGGCTCGACCATCGCGTCGACCGCGCCCTCGGCGACCAGGACGTAGCCGTAGAAGTCGCCGTAGGCGCGGCTGCGCCAGGTTTGCCGCATGATCTCCAGCACTGCGGTCAGCCGGCCCGTCTCCTCCCAGCCGTGCAGCGAGGAGTAGCAGAACGACGCGTCCGCGAGCCGGCGTACGCCCGAGACCTTGATCGGCGTGGCGCCCGCGGTGTGCCGACCGGCGTACGCCCCGTGCCCGACGGCCGCCCACCAGCGGCGGCCGAGCGCGGGCGCGGAGACCAGCCCGACCACCGGCTGGTCGCCCTCCATGAGGGCGATCAGAGTGGCCCAGATCGGTACGCCGCGGATGAAGTTCTTCGTACCGTCGATCGGGTCGATCACCCACTGCCGGGTCCCCGGGCCGGCGGCGGCCTCGGTGACCCCGAACTCCTCGCCGAGCACGGCGTCCCGGGGCCGGGTACGGGCCAGCGTGGCGCGGAGCGCCTTCTCGACCGCCGTGTCGGCATCGGAGACCGGCGTCAGGTCCGGCTTGGACTGCACGTGGAGGTCCAGCGCCCGGAAGCGGGACATCGACACGGAGTCCGCGGTGTCGGCGAGCACATGGGCAAGCGACAGGTCGTCGGCGTACCGGGGAGCCACGGGTGCAACCTAGCTGATTTTCCCGCCGTCGCTGACCCGGCCCGCGCGAGGTGGCCTTCGCTCCGCCCGGGCCAGCTACTCCTCCCCGGCGCGGGAGGCCAGCAGCCGGCGGTACGACGCGAGCCGGCGCGGATCGGCCCGGCCGGCGGCGACCCACGCGTCCAGCGCGCAGTCGGTCTCGGCCGCGGTGTGTTCGCAGTTGGGCGGACACTCCAGGGTGCCCTCGACCAGGTCCGGGAATCCGTGCAACAGGCTCTCCGGCGACACGTGTGCCAGCCCGAAGCTGCGGATGCCGGGTGTGTCCACGATCCAGCCCGGGTCCTTGCGCGACCGTGGGGACGGCCTAGGCAGTCGCAGCGCGACCACACTGCTCGAGGTGTGCCGACCCTTGCCGATCGCGCTGACCACGCCCACCGCCCGGTCGGCGTCCGGGACGAGGCGGTTGACCAGCGTCGACTTGCCGACGCCGGAGTGGCCGACCAGCACGGAGATGCGGCCCGTCAGCGTGGTCCGCAAGGGGTCGAGCGGTGCATCCGGCCGGCACAGGACGTGCGGCAGGTCGAGCTCGGCGTAGTAGTCGAGTACCTGGTCCGGCCCGGCGAGGTCGGCCTTCGTGAGGCACAGCAGCGGGGCGATGTCGGCGTCGTACGCCGCCACCAGGCACCGGTCGATGAAGCCGGTGCGCGGCGGCGGGTCGGCCAGCGAGCTGACGATGACGAGCTGATCGGCGTTCGCCACGACCACCCGCTCCAGCCGCCCCTCGGCCGTCGTCTCGTCGTCGTCGGCCGTGCGGCGCAGCACCGAGCTGCGCTCGTCGATGCGCACGATCCGGGCCAACGCGCCGGCCACGCCCGTGGTGTCGCCGACCAGCCATGCCCGGTCGCCGACCACCACGGACTTGCGGCCCAGCTCGCGGGCGCGCATGGCCACAACCTGCCGGTCGTTGACGAGGCAGGTGTACCGTCCGCGGTCGACGGCGACGACGAAGCCGTCCACCGCGTCGGTGTGCTTCGGCCGCGTACGGGTGCGCGGGCGCGAGGACCGGGGCGGGCGGACCCGTACGTCGTCCTCGTCGTACTCCCGGCGCTTGGTTCCCGTCAGCACGGCCTCCCGTTCGGTCCTATTCCTGTCGATCCCATTCCGGGCGAGCAATCATCGCCGACCATAGCGCCGGGAAGTCGGGCATGGTCTTTGACGTACACGCCACGTCGGTCAGCTCCACGCCCGGCACGGCCAGGCCCAGGACGGCGGCGGCGTGCGCCATCCGATGGTCGTCGTACGTCTGGAAGGATCCGCCGCGGAGCGGCCGCGGCCGGATCCGCAGGCCGTCGTCGAGCTCGGTTACGTCCGCGCCGAGCCCGCCCAGCTCCCGGGCGAGCGCGGCGATCCGGTCGGCCTCGTGCCCGCGGATGTGGGCCACCCCGGTCAGCCGCGACGGCGAGTCGGCCAGCGCGGCGAGGGCGGCCAGCACGGGCGTCAGCTCCGAGACGTCCGACAGGTCGGCGTCGATGCCGTGGATCTGCCCAGTCCCGCGCACGGTGAGCCCGTCGGTGCCCAGCCGGACCTCGCCACCCATCTGGTGCAGCAGTCCGCGCAGCCGACCGACCGGCTGTGCGCTGCTCCGCGGCCAGCCGACCAACGTCACCTCACCGCCGGTGACCAACGCGGCGGCGAAGAAGGGGGCGGCGCCGGATAGGTCGGGCTCGATGTCCCAGGCGCGTCCGATCAGCCGGCCCGGCTCGACGGCCCACAGGTCCGGGCTGGAGTCGTCCACCCCCGCCCCGACCGCCCGCAGCATCTGCACCGTCATCTGTATGTGCGGTCCGCTGGGCACGGGCGGGCCCTCGTGCCGCACCACCAGGCCGTTGTCGAAGTCGGCGGCCGCCAACAGCAGGCCGGACACCAGTTGGCTGGACGCGGACGCGTCGATGGTGACCTCGCCACCGGCCACTCGGCCGACCCCGTGCACGGTCAGTGGCAGGCCGCCCGAGGTCGAGGCGTCGATTCGTACCCCCACGGTCCGCAGGGCCTGCACCAGCGGGCCGAGCGGGCGCTCGCGGGCGCGCTTGTCACCGTCGAAGGTCACCGAACCGTCGGCCAGCCCGGCGACCGGCGGCAGGAACCGCATGACGGTCCCGGCCAGGCCGACGTCGACATGCGCCGGCCCGCGCAGTGGTCGCGGGCGCACCACCCAGCGGTCATCGTCCACGGTGGACACATGGGAACCCATGGCGCGGAGGCCGATCGCCATCAGCATGGTGTCTCGGGCCCGCAGCGGGGCGCGCAGCGTGGACGGCCCGATGGACACCGCGCTGAGCACGAGAGCGCGGGCGGTCATCGACTTCGATCCGGGCAGGCGGACCGTTGCCGAGATCGGCTCGTGGGCGGTCGGTGCCGTCCAGGGGTCCGGCGCTCGGATGGCGGTCGGGTTGTTCACCCCTACAGTCTGCCGTCTGGCGAGTGCGGATCGTGGTCGTCCGGCGGCCGCTTCCGAGTGCCGGGACGGGCCGGGCTCTCCGGCCGCGTACCTTGGGGTTCATGTGCGGGCGGTACGCGACGACTCGCGGCGTGGCGGACCTGTCCGCGCTGTTCGAGGCGATCGACGACCTCGGCGCGCTGACCCCGGACTACAACGTCGCTCCGACCGATCCGGTGCCGATCGTCCGCATGTCCGAGCGGCTGGGCGGCCGGGCGCTGAGCGTCGCGCGATGGGGCCTCGTGCCCGCCTGGGCCCCTGACCCGCGGCAGGGCGCCCGCCTGATTAACGCCCGCGCGGAGACCGTCGCCAGGTCGAGCACGTTCGGGCCTTCGTTCGCCCGGCGGCGCTGCCTGGTGCCCGCCGACGGCTGGTACGAGTGGGTGAGGCTCGGAGCCAAGGGCCGCCGGGCGTACTACATGACGCCGCGCGGCGGCGGTGTGCTGGCGTTCGCCGGCCTGTGGACGACGTGGGGTGACGGCGAGGGTCGGCTGATGACGTGCAGCATCGTCACGACCGGGGCGTTGGGCGAACTCGCCTCGGTGCACGATCGGATGCCGCTGATCCTGCCGAGCTCCCGCTGGACCGAATGGCTCACCGGGCCGGCGGATTCCGCCTCGCTGCTCGCCCCGCCGCCCGCCGACCTGCTCGCCACGATCGAGGTTCGTCCGGTGGGACCGGCCGTGGGCGACGTTCGCAACGACGGACCCGGGCTCATCGAGCGCGTCGACGGCGAGCCGGTCGCGCCCTCCGACGAGCCGGTCGACCTCACGCTGTTCTGAGCGTACGCATCGACGGAGCTGATTTGCCGGAGTTGATGGTGAATCGTCATCTCAACTGATGCGCAATCTCGACGCAGCCTCTTGTCTCTTCACGTGGGAGTGCGATAAAACACAACGCCGGCAGTTGGAGTGGCCTCGCACGAGGCCGGTCAAATCCGCGAGCAGTGCCGGACCCACGGGGGAGGTGGGTGGATGACTCGGGCGCGGATGCCACGCCCACACGAGGTCGCCGCTGCGCGGAGAGACCCTCGGCTGTTGAAGGCCGTCAACGAACGACACAGGGACCCGGCCTGGCGTACGAGAGGCCTATGCCAGAACGTCGACCCGGAGACCTTCTTCCCGGCGCCCAACGAGGCCGCAGACGCCGCCGTGGCATTGTGCCGCACGTGTGACGTGCAGGGTTCGTGCCTGGCGTGGGCGCTGGACGTCGGAGACTGCCACGGCGTATGGGGCGGCACGACGCCCCGCGAACGGCGGGCGATGCTCGTCGCCTGGCGCAGCGGGCCGCACTGGGAGGCGGAGCCGGATGACGACGGTCCGCCCGTGCGCGACCAACTGCTGACCCTGGTGCCGGCCAACACGCCATAGGAAACGGTGTCGCTCGGCCGCCTCGGTCGGCGACGATGACTCTGTGCGTACCCGGAAACGAACCGTCGATACGCCGCGCGGCCCGGCGCGGGTCTCCGTGGTCGCACCGGCGGGCCGACCGGTCGCGATGCTCGCGCTCGGTCACGGCGCCGGCGGCGATGTCGACACGCCCGACGTGGTCACGGTGCGGGACGCCGCCGTCGCGGCCGGCCTCACGGTCGCGTCGGTCACCCAGCCGTACCGGGTGGCGGGGCGCCGCTCGCCGGCGCCGGCCGCGCAGCTCGACGAGGCCTGGACCGCAGTGGTGAACATCGTGTACGCCGAGGCGGGTGGCTCCCCGCTGCCGCTGCTGCTGGGCGGCCGGTCCAGCGGTGCCCGCGTTGCCTGCCGGACCGCTCACGCGCTCGGCGCCGCCGGCCTGGTAGCGCTCGCGTTTCCGCTGCACCCACCCGGTAAGCCCGAGCGCTCGAGGGCCGACGAGCTGAAGACCGGGGTGCCCACGCTGGTCGTCAACGGCGATCGAGACCCGTTCGGAGTCCCGTCCGCCGGCCCGGGCATCGATCTTGTCGTACGCCCCGGGGAAGGGCACGGTCTACGTCGGGATCCCGGTGCGGTGGCGACCGCGGTCGTGGATTGGCTCCGTCGCCACGGCTGGGCGCGCTGACCGCGGCGCGTCGCCACACCGGGCCGCGTCACGCCGTAGCCGTCCGGGTCGTTGCACGGGGTGTTCCCGTGACCACGGGAACGCCCCTGGTCGCGGCCCTCTCGGGCCGTGTGGCCAACTCCCAGGCCCTTCCTGGTCCCGGTGGCGGTTGTCCCGTCGCCGGGACCGGGGTGGGTGACCGCGCCGGGATGCCGCCGTCCCGGCGCGGCGGGCGCGAACGTCCGGGGCGGCCCGGCCCGTGGGTCGTCCGCCCGAAGCTGTCGAATGGATCACTCGTCCACCGGTTTGGTGCGCTGCGGTGGAATCCCGGCCTCGCTCGAAACGTTATGCCCGCCGAATGGTGTCAATTGGCCTGGCACGACGGAAGGGGATGGTCCGTGGGGATCGGAACGCGGCACCGGGAGCGGGATGCCGGTGAGGCGCAGCGGCTACGCCGTCTCTTGTCAGCGCCCGACTGGCCCGTCACACAGCGCGACGGCCCGGGTCCGGACCTGCCGATCATGATCACGGATGTTCCCCGCTCTTCCGAATCTGCGGTTGTGGCCCGGAGCGTATCCTCGGCGGGACAGCCAAAGGGGGACGTGCGGTTGACCCGACCGGAGAGGCCGGAGCAGCGCAGGGCGCGCTTCGAGCGCGACGCGCTGCCCTTTGTCGACCAGTTGTACGCGGCCGCGCTGCGGATGACGCGGAACCCGGCCGACGCCGAGGATCTGGTCCAAGAGACGTTCATGAAGGCGTTCGCCGCCTTCCACCAGTTCGAAGAGGGCACCAACCTCAAGGCCTGGCTATACCGGATCCTGACCAACACTTATATCAACTCGTACCGGCGCCGACAGCGGCAGCCGGTGCAGGCGCCGACCGAGGAGATCACCGACTGGCAGCTCGCGGAGGCGGAGTCGCACACCTCCAGCGGCTTGAGGTCGGCCGAGACCGAGGCCCTCGACCGGCTGCCGGACAGCGACGTCAAGGACGCGCTGCAGCGGCTGCCCGAGGATTTCCGGCTCGCGGTCTACCTCGCCGACGTCGAAGGCTTCTCGTACAAGGAGATCGCCGACATCATGGGAACGCCGATCGGCACCGTGATGTCCCGGCTCCATCGCGGCCGACGAAACTTGCGCCGGCTGCTGGAGGGCTACGCTGCGGAGCGTGGGCTGGCGAGGACCCCGTCGAATGACTCCGCAGCCGCTGGCCAGGAGGTATGACCGTGAGTTGCGGTGCCCCCCACGAGACCGACTGCCGTGAGGTGCTTGCCGAGGTGTATCTCTACCTCGATCTGGAGTGCTCCGACGACCGGCGGGACGTGATCCGACAGCACCTCGACGAGTGCTCCCCGTGCCTGCGGGAGTACGGCATCGAGCAGGAGGTCAAGGCGCTGGTCGCCCGGTGCTGCGGCACCGAGCGCGCGCCGGCCGAGCTGCGTCAGCGGCTGCGACTGCGGTTGTCCGAGCTGGTGCTCGAGGCCGATCGCCGGGAGCTCCTCGCCGAGTAGCGGCCGCCACTGCGCCTAGGAGCCGTTGGGGCGCTTGCCGTGGTTGGCCGAGCTCTTCTTACGCGCCTTCTTCTTCCGCGACCGCTTAGCCATGGTGTTTCCCTTCCGGAGCGCTTCGCGTCCGGTTCATGCTAGACCGCGAGCGCGAGGTCGGGCGTGCGCGCGAGGTCGGGCGTGCACGCCGCCGGGTCGGGTCCGTGATTGGATACCGACGCAGCAACACCCCGCAGATGAGGGAGGGCCAGGATGGCCGAGGAGATCCGCGCCGAGATGGTGGCGAACGTGTGGAAGGTCGTGGCCGGCACCGGAGACTCCGTGTCCGAGGGCGACACGCTCGTCATCCTCGAGTCGATGAAGATGGAGATCCCGGTCCTCGCCGAGTCCGACGGTGTCGTGTCGCAGCTGGCGGTCAATGAGGGAGACGTGGTCCAGGAGGGCGACCTGATCGCCGTCATCGAATGAGCTCGATCAGCATCAGGCCCGCCCGGCCGGACGATCACGCTGCGATCGCCCGGCTCACGGTCGCGGCGTACCGGGCCGACGGCCAACTCGACGGCGGGCACGGCTACGAGCGGGCGCTCGCCGACGTGACGGGCCGCGCAGGCTCGGGTGAGCTGCTGGTGGCCGAGGACGACGGCCATCTCGTTGGATCGGTGCTGTTCGTCCTGCCGGGCAGTCCGTACGCCGAGCTGTCCGGCCCGGGCGAGGCGGAGTTCCGGATGCTGGCGGTTGACCCGTCGGCGCAGCGTCGTGGCGTTGGCCAGGCGCTCGTAGAGGCGTGCCGCGCACGCGGAATGGAACTCTCCTGCCGCGCCATCATCATCGGAGTCCGGGACTTCGCGCGGCCGGCTCAGCGGCTGTACGCGCAGCTGGGCTTCGTACGCGTACCGGAGCGGGACTGGAGCCCGATGCCGGGCGTCAACCTGCTGGCCCTGCGGCTGGAGCTGCCCTAACCGCCGGCGCGGTCGATCAGCTCATACGCCACCTCGAGTGCGGCGTCGGCCTGCTCCTCTGCGGAGATCTCCCGGTCGTTCAGCACGAACCAGCTGCTGTGGATGGCGAACAGCGCGACCGCCGCCCGGATCCGGTCCGCCGGCCGCGCGCCGGGAGGCGTGAGCAGCTCGGCCACCTCGATGATCCGCTTGCGCAGGCCCTCCCCGCCCGACATGCGTTTGATGGCCGGCTGGTTCTGCTCAAAGAACCGCATCATGCGGTGTGCGTCCTCGGCCCGGGTCGCCTCCTCGTAGCGGCGGACCAGCTCACGTCGGGCGGCGCGGTCCATCGTGCGCGCGCGGGCCCATGCGATCAACTCATCGAGCCGGACCAGCCGGTCCTCGAGGAAGCTGTTGACGATCTCGTCCTTGCTCTTGAAGTGGTAGTAGAGCGCGGCCTTCGTGACGCCGAGGCGCTCGGCGATCTCCCGCAGGGACGTCCCCGCGTAGCCCTGCTCGAGGAACAGGTCGAGTGCCACCGCTTTGATCCGCGACCGGGTGTCGCCTGTGCTCCCAGTCACATCTCCCACCCAACTTACTTGACGACCGGTCAGTAGCAGCTTACCGTACGGCAAGTAAGATAACTAGCCCGTCGGCAAGTAAGCCGACTCATCCGGCCACTCGGGGGAGCGTAACCGTGTCCGAGACCGTCACTGTGCCAAAGCGGCGACCCGAGGTCATGGCAGTTCTGCCGGCGCTCATGCTGGCGATGCTGCTCGCCATGCTCGACAACATGATCGTGAGCCCCGCCTTGCCGCGCATCGTGACCGACCTGGGCGGCATCCAGTATCTGTCCTGGGTGGTGACGGCGTACATCCTCGGCACGACCGTGTCGACCCCGATCTGGGGCAAGCTGGGCGATCTGTACGGGCGCAAGAAGATCTTCCTTAGCTCGATCGCGATCTTCCTCGTCGCGTCGGCCCTCACCGGCATGTCGCAGTCGATCTGGGAGCTGGTCGGCTTCCGCGCGCTGCAGGGCCTCGGCGCCGGTGGCCTGCTGGTGGGAGCTTTCGCGATCATCGGTGACCTGGTCCCGCCCCGCGAGCGTGGGCGCTATCAGGGCATGATGGCCGGCGTCATGGCGGTCGCGATGATCGCCGGACCACTGGCCGGCGGTTACATCACCGACCACCTCAGCTGGCGCTGGGCGTTCTACGTCAACATCCCGCTGGGGGCGATCGCGTTCGCACTGCTTGTCGGCAGGCTGCGACTGCCGAAGTACCGCGCGGAGCACCGCATCGACTGGTTCGGCGTACTACTGCTGTCCGTCGGCATCACCGCGCTCGTCCTAATCACCACGTGGGCCGGCACGAAGTACGCCTGGGGGTCGCCGCAGATCCTCGTCCTGGGTGCGCTGTCGATCCTGTCGCTGGCGGCCTTCAGCCTGCTGGAGCGGCGTTCGCCGGAGCCGATCCTGCCGCTGGGCGTCTTCGCGAACCGGAACTTCTCGCTGGTGACCGGGATCGGCTTCCTGGTCGGCTTCGCGATGTTCGGCGCGATCGCCTTCCTGCCGCTGTTCATGCAGACCGTGCAGGGCGCGTCGGCCACCAACAGCGGCCTGCTGCTCCTGCCGATGATGGCCGGCCTGCTTGTGACCTCGATCGTCGGCGGCCAGGTGATCACGCGTACCGGGCGATACAAGGTCTTCCCGGTGATCGGCGGCATCGGCGTGGTGGCCGGCATGTACCTGCTGGCCCAGGTGAACGTGCACACCACCAAGGTCGAGTCCTCGATCGGCATGGTGGTGCTCGGTATCGGCCTTGGCTTCCTCATGCAGACCACGATCCTGATCGCGCAGAACAGTGTGGACCCGAGGGACATGGGCGTCGCGAGCAGCACGTCGACGTTCTTCCGCTCGATCGGAGGTTCGTTCGGCGTCGCCATTTTCGGCGCGGTGTTCAACCACACCATGACCAGCGAACTCACCACCCAGCTCGGTCCGGCCGCCGCAGATCGGTTCGCCGGCTCCGGCGGCGGCGGCGGACAGATCACGGGTGCCGCTCTGAGGGCCCTGCCGGCGCCGGTGCGCGACGGCCTGCTGAATAGCATCGCCGTCGCCACGTCGGACATCTTCTGGTGGGCCGTCGCCGCTGCGATCCTGGTGCCCGTGCTGGCGATCTTCATTAGGGAGGTCCCGCTGCGCGGCCATGAGCCGGGCGTGGCGCAGGCGGGCGCGTCGGAGGCGGCCGCGCCGGCCGCGTTCGCCGTCGAGTAATCCGCGGCCGGCCCGGCACCGCGCCGACGTCCGGCATCGCGCCGCGCCCCCCGTGGACGCGGCGCGATCGCGTTCTCCGCCGATCATGGCCTCCCGCTCCGATCATGGACTCGTTGCCGTGAGTGGATCTGGCGGTGTCTAGGGTTCAGTGCAACTGATCTTGCCCTGAACGTTGGAGGTCGTGGGTGGCGAAGCCGGGGGTGTTGACGTTTGGTCATCGGCAGGTGTTGGAGGTCAACTGGCGGGCCGGTAAGACGATCACGCAGATCGCCGGGGTGCTGGGCGTTTCGGTGTCGACGGTGTCGCGGGAGATCGGCCGGTACAACTCGGCCCGACATGGGTTCAAGAACCCACTATCGTGGATCTTGATGGGGCGGGCTCGGCGGCCCTATCGGTGGGGGTATCGGGCCGACCGGGCGCACCAGCGGGCCGAGGCGGCACAGCGGCACCGGCGGGTGGCGGCGAAACTGGTGGGAGTCAGCCGGCTGCGGGCCCTGGTGCTGGCGAAGCTGCGGCGTCGCTGGTCGCCGCGGCAGATCGCGCGGTGGCTGGCCATGATGTTCCCGAACCGGCCGGAGCTGCGGGTGTCCCACGAAACGATCTACCAGGCCCTGTATGTGCAGTCGCGGGGCAACCTGCGGGCCGAGCTGACCGCGCAGGTGGCCCTGCGGTCCGGGCGCGCCGCCCGCAAGCCGCGGTCCCGGGCGACCGCGGCCAGCCGGGCCAGTCGCAAGCCCTGGATCGGAGACCTGCACATTTCGGCCCGACCCGCCGAGGCCAATGACCGGGCCGTTCCCGGGCACTGGGAAGGTGACCTGCTCATCGGGGCTGGTCACAGCTCGGCGATCGTGACCCTGGTGGAACGGGCCCACCGCTACGTCATGCTCGGCGCGCTGCCCGACGGCTACCACAGCCGGCACGTCATCGAGGTACTCAGCCGGCTGGCCCAACGCATGCCGGCCCACCTGCTGCGGTCGCTGACCTGGGACCAGGGCAGCGAGATGGCCCGGCACGTCACCTTCACCGTCGCGACCGGCTGCCCGGTCTACTTCTGCGACCCCCACTCGCCCTGGCAGCGCGGCAGCAACGAGAACAC
>DASXRC010000052.1:0-53944 GCA_036506795.1 Micromonosporaceae bacterium | reverse complement strand
GCGCTGACCCGATGGATGCGCAGCAACCGCGCGACCAGGTCGGCCGGCGTGTCGCCCGGATGCCGAGGGGTCCCGGCGGCGGCCGCGGCGCGCTCCAGGCGTACCCAGCAGGCGATGACCGCCCGGCGCGGGTCGCGGTCGATGTCCGAGAGCTCCAGGAGGACCTCATCGACCGCGGCGACGACCTCCTCGGCGGTAGGCCGCGGCGCCTCCTCGACATCGCCCGGTTCCTCGGCGCGCGCTCGCAGGCGGTCGCGCACGGCGTACCACGCCAGTCCCACGAGCACGGTGGCGGCGAGCAGCAGGCACATCGCTCGCAGCAGCGGACCGACCCAGCCCGGCACCCGGACGTCGGTCTGCGCGGCCGCCTCGGACGTCTCGCTGGGCTGCGTCCGCGGGGTGGGCGCCTGCTCCAGCTCGGTTGGGCGGGCGGCCTGGTCGCGGGCCGGCGGCGCGACGTGCGCGAACTGCGCGGACGAGCGGGCGGTGGCGAGGGTGGCGACGGCGAGCAGCAGCAGGACCGCCGTCAGCGGCCACCATCGGCGATGGTTCATCTGGTCCGGCTCCCGTGTCGGGTCGTCTCACCTAGTCCGGCGAGCCGCCTCGCCCGGGTCAACACCTCGTCAAGCATTGCGGGTGTGAGACGGCCGGTAAAGGTGTTCTGCTGGCTCACGTGGTAGCAGCCGAGCACGTGCGGAACCCCCGGGCCAGACCACTGCGCCCCGTGCCCGAACGGCGGCCGCGGGGCGGGCGCCTGCACGCCGTACGCGGCGGTCATCGCCGGCCACCAGGCGGCCCAGGCGAACGCACCGAGCGTCACCACGACCCGCAGCGTCGGCGCGAGCAGCGCCACCTCGCGATGCAGCCAGCCGGAGCAGGCGTTCCGCTCGGTCGGCCTCGGCTTGTTCTCCGGCGGCGCGCACCGCACCGAGGCGAATATCCTCGTGTGCCGCAGCTCCAGGCCGTCGCCGGCCGCCACGCTGATGGGCTGGTTGGCCAGCCCGACCCGGTACAGGGCCGCAAAGAGGACGTCGCCGGACCGGTCACCGGTGAAGATGCGGCCGGTCCGGTTGCCGCCGTGTGCCGCCGGAGCCAGTCCGAGGATCGCGATGCGGGCATCGGCCGGACCAAACCCGGGCACCGGCCGCCCCCAGTACTCCTGGTCGCGGAACGCCGCCCGCTTCTCAACGGCGACCCGCTCGCGCCACGCGACAAGCCGGGGGCAGGCGAAGCAGTTAGTGATGGCTGCGTCGAGTTCGGCCAGGTCGGCCGCCCGCGCCGCGCTGGCCGCGACCTCCTCCGCGGTACGCGCGCCGACCGACCCCCGCGCCGGCAGCCACGGTTCGCTCATCGACGCGACGCGGTGGTCAACCGGCCAGGCGGGTCCGGAACAGCTCCACAGTCCGGGCCCAGGCCGTCGTGGCGGCGTCCGCGTGGTAGACCTCGGGCCGGTCGTCATTGAAGAACGCGTGGTGAGTGTCGGGGTAGTCGTACGTCACGCACTCGCCGTCGGCCGCCTCGATGGCCTGCTTCGCCTGCTGGATACCGGGCGTGTCGCTCGGCACGCCGCCATCACAGTGGATCATCGCGACCTTGCCGGAGTAGTTCGACCACTTGGGACTCATCCGCTCCCACGGCAGGACCGGGTAGAAGCCGACGGTCGCCACGATCTCGTCGGACAGGGTGGCGGACCACATCGCCAGGCTGCCGCCCGCACAGAAACCGACGCAGCCGACCTTGGCCGTGACCTCCGCGCGCTCGACGAGGTTCGCCGCGGCCCCGGCGATGTCCCGGGCCGCCTGATCCATCGCCAGGCCCATGAGGAGCTTGCCCGCCTCGTCCGGCTCGGCGGCCTGAACCCCGTGGTAGAGGTCGGGGGCCAACGCCACAAAGCCGGCTTCGGCGAAGCGGTCGGCGACCGAGACGATGTGTGGAACCAGCCCCCAGTACTCCTGGATCACGATGACGCCGGGGCCGCTTCCGGTCGCCGACGTCGCAAGGTAGCCCTCGCTCGTGCCCCCGTTGCTCCGGTAGCTCACCATCTCGCCCATCGGCGGCCCTCCCGTCGGACAGTCATCGTTGGCTGATCGCACAGAGGCGTCACTTGCGGTAGCCAACCACGTCCGTCATCGGCGGGAAACCGGCACCCCGCTAGCTCGGGCTCGGGTTCGGGCTTGGCGTGGGCGGGGGCGCGCCGGGTGCCGCACCCGGCAGACGGAACGGATCGCGTTCCGGGCACCGCGGGTACACCATCACGCCCGACGGCTTCTCCGCGATCGGCGCCTTGTCGCACAACATCCAGCCCAGGTCGATCGGCCTCCCGTCCTGGTCGAACAGCCGCACGTTGGTCAGCAGGCGGCCCTGCGCGTCATAGGGGAAGACGTCCCGGATGTCGGAGAGCCGGTCGTAGTAGACCTCCTGATAGACCTCGCCCTCGGACCGGGTCCGCTCGTCGGCGTTGACGAAACCGACGAAGGCCAGGAGCACCAGTAGCCCGCTGCCGGCGAACAGGGCACGGCGCGGCCAACGCGACAGGCGGTCCGTTCGCCGGCCGAGCCAGATCGAAAGCAGCACGAAACCGGCGAGAATGACCAGGGCGGCGAGGGTGCTGCCGCCGAGACGTGGCAGCAGGCCGATCGGGCCGCTCCCGTTGACCAGGTGCACGAAGACCATCGCCGCCAGGTAACCCCGCAGCACCCACCACGCCGGCCGGAGCAGGCGGAGGAACTCGCTCGCGCGGGCGTACCCCAGGACGGGTCCGACCTTGGCGTCGACGGTGCTGAGCCGGCCGCGGAGACCGGCCACGGCGGTGGTCATCCGCCGAGGGTTCGCACCGGGCAGGCCGGAGGTGTTGCGCAGCTCGGCCGCGTACTCCTCCGGTGAGCCGAGTCGGGACTCGAGCGTGCCCTCGCCCCGGCGGCCACCTCGGCGAGGTGGTCGGGTAGCTCCTCCAACAGCTCCTCGCGCTGGTTGGCGGGCAGGTCGGCGAGCGCGGCGCGGACCCGCTCGACGTATCTCGCAACGTCCTGATCGGTCGTCATGCCGCCACCCCCCGATCGCCGAGCAGGCCGTCCATTGTGGACGCGAACGAGCGCCATGCCTTGCCCGACCGGGTGAGCTGATCGCGGCCGGCGGAGTTCAGCGCGTAGTACTTGCGGTGCGGTCCCTCCTCGCTCGGGACCACATAGGTGGTGAGGTACCCGGCCTGGAACAGCCGGCGCAGCGTGCCGTACACCGAGGCGTCGCCGACCTCCTCGAGGCCCGCGCCGCGCAGCCGCCGGAGAATGTCGTATCCGTAGCCGTCCTCCTCGCGCAGCACGGCGAGCACCGCGAGGTCGAGGACGCCCTTGAGCAACTGGGTGGTGTCCACGGCCGGACGCTACCGCGCAATGCGTTGTACCGTCAATACCGCACTAGCCTCGCGGCCAACTCCGTCAGAGTTGGGGGCGCGCCGCGAGACCGTACGCGATGCCGTCCAGGATGTCGTGCTCGCTCGCGACGACCGACGACGCACCGGCACGCTCCATGACGGTGCGCAGCACCAGTGCACCGGCGCCGATCACGTCTGCCCGGCCGGGATGCATGACGGGGAGCGCCCGCCGCTCCGCCGCGGACATCCCGAGCAGATCGCCGGTCACCTTGGCGACGTCGTCGTACGAGATACGGGCACCGTGGATCCGCTCGGCTTGGTACTCCGGCAGGTCGAGCGCGATCGCGGCCACCGTGGTGACCGATCCGGCCAGCCCAATCAGGGTCGCGGCCCCGCTTCCGGACACCGCCGCGAGCGCGCGGTCCACGCCCGCCCGGATGTCCCGCTCGGCCGCCGCGATCTCCGAGGCCGCCGGCGGGTCCGTGTGCAGGTGGCGCTCGGTCATCCGTACGCAGCCGATGTCGACGGAGATCGCCGCGTCCACGCCGCCCGGCCCGCCATAGACGAACTCGGTCGAGCCGCCGCCGACGTCCACCACCAGGTAGGGCGGCCGCGCGTCGGGCGACAGCCCCCGCACCGCGCCGGTGAACGACAGCCGCGCCTCCTCATCGCCCGAAATCACCTCGGGGGGCACGCCGAGAGTCGCCGTGACCATGGAACGGAAGGCGTCGGCGTTCGCCGCGTCGCGCGTCGCCGACGTCGCGACCATGCGCACCCGCTCCGCGCCGAGCGACGACGCCCGCGCCACGTAGTCGGCCAGCGCCACGCGCGTGCGCTCGATCGCCGCCGGTGCGAGCCGGCCGGTGCGGTCCACGCCCTGCCCGAGCCGCACGATCTCCATCCGCCGGCTGAGGTCGACGAGCGGTCCGCCGTCGGGCGGCACGTCCGCCACGAGCAGCCGGATGGAGTTCGTCCCGCAGTCGATCGCCGCCACCCTCACACCGGCAACCCTAGCGAGCCGCCGGTGCGCCCAGCCTCAGAGCATGAGCAGCATCCGGGTGTTGCCCAGCGTGTTGGGCTTGACCCGCTCGAGGCCCAAGAACTCGGCCACGCCCTCGTCGTACGAGCGCAGCAGCTGCTCGTAGACCGCGGGCGGCACGGGTGCGCCGTCGATCTGGTCGAAGCCGAACGACGCGAAGAACTCGGTCTCGAAGGTGAGCACGAACACCCGCCGTACGCCGAGATCGCGGGCGGTGTCCAGCAGCGCCTCGACGATCTGGCGGCCGATCTTGTGGCCCCGCGCGGCCGGGTCCACGGCGAGCGTACGGATCTCCGCGAGGTCGTCCCACATCACGTGCAACGCGCCGCACCCGACGACCGGCCCGCCGTCGCCGCGGGAGGCGACCCGGAACTCCTGCACGTCCTCGTACAGCGTCACGGTCGCCTTGGACAGCAGCCGCCGCTCGGCTGTGTAGGCGTCGATGAGCCGGCGGATGGCCGGTACGTCCGCGGTCCGCGCCCGCCGGACGACCACGTCGCCGGCCATCACGGCTCCACGCACGGCCCGCCGTACCACCACGGCGCGACCATCGCGAGCACCTCGTCGCCGAGAGGGTTCACGCCGGGGCCGGCCCCGAGGGCGTGCGCGAGGTGGACATGCAGGCATTTGACCCGGCCGGGCATGCCGCCGGCGGAGACACCGGCGATCTCCGGCACGTCCGCGATCGCCTCCCGGCGGGCCAGGTAGTCGACGTGCGCGGCGCGGTACGCGGCCGCGAGCTCCGCGTCCTCGACCAGCCGCGCCGCCATCTGTCTCATCACCCCGGTGGACTCGAGCCGGCTGCACTCGGCGGCCGCCCGCGGGCAGGTCAGGTAGAACAGCGTCGGGAACGGCGTACCGTCGGCCAGCCGCGGGGTGGTCTCGACGACGTCCGGCAGCCCGCACGGACACCGATGGGCCACCGCACGCGTGCCCCGCGGCGGGCGTCCGAGCTGCGCGGCCACCGCGGTCAGGTCCAGCTCCGTCGCCAGTTGCCGTTCCGGCGGGGGTACGCCGTCGGCGGCACTCGGCGTGGGCCTGTCCGCGCTCATGGGTTCGCTCTCTCGTCGGCGGCCCGGATGCTCGACCACAGCGTGGCGTACCAGGGCGGGCGCTTCGCCGGCGTAGGTCCCGCTCCGTTCGGGCCCGCGCCGTGCGCGTCTCCGGCGCCGGGCCTCAACACGACGAGCGGGATCTCGCCAGGTTGGACGTAGAACAGCCGGCGCCGCGCCTGGATCCGCACGTACTCGTCGTCCTGCCACTTCGCGACCTGTTCGGTCAGGTCGCCGATGCGTCCGCGCTGGGCCGCCTGGGCGGATTGGACCTGAGCGATGTCGGACTGCTGGGTCAGATACACCCGCACCGGATAGGTGTACCCGAGGGCGAGCGCCACGAAGATCACGACTAGCACGGTGGCCCGGCCGGTGAACCGGCTCGGCTGCGGCGCCGGCGTCCGCTTCGCGGCGCCGGAGGCGGCGGCCCGGCGAGCGAGCGCGGGTCGGTTCGCCGACCTACCGGCCGTCCCGCGTACGGAGGGTCGCGCGCCCGGCCGCCGGGCGGGACCCTGCCCGCTCGGTGTCCGCCGCACGATCACCCACCTCCCCGTGCCGCCCCTGTCAGGCGGAACGGTACCTCGGGAACGCTTTCGCGCCGGCGTAGCGCGCCGCGTCGTCGAGCTCCTCTTCGATGCGCAGCAGCTGGTTGTACTTCGCGACGCGGTCCGACCTGGCCGGCGCGCCCGTCTTGATCTGCCCACAGCCGGTGGCGACCGCTAGGTCGGCGATCGTGGTGTCCTCGGTCTCCCCCGAGCGGTGGCTCATCATGCACCGGTAGCCGCTGTGGTGCGCCAGGTCGACCGCGTCGAACGTCTCGGTCAGCGAGCCGATCTGGTTCACCTTGATCAGCACGGCGTTTGCCGCGCCCTCGGCGATGCCCCGCGCGATGCGCTCCGGGTTGGTGACGAACAGATCGTCGCCGACAATCTGGATCTTGTCAGCCAGCGTCCGCGTGAGCGCGGTCCAGCCGGCCCAGTCGTCCTCGGCCAGCGGGTCCTCGATGGACACGATCGGGTACGTCTCGACCAGCTTGGCGTAGTAGTTGGTCATCTCCTCGGTCGACTTGCGGACGCCCTCGAACGTGTAGGAGCCGTCGGCGTAGAACTCGGTGGCCGCCACGTCCAGCGCGAGCACGACGTCGGTGCCGAGCCGGTAGCCGGCGGCGTCGACCGCCTCGGCGATCAGGTCCAGGGCGGCCGCGTTCGCGGGCAGATTCGGCGCGAAGCCACCCTCGTCGCCCAGCCCGGTGGAGAGGCCCCTCTTCTTCAGTACGCCCTTGAGCGCGTGATACACCTCGGCGCCCGAGCGCAACGCCTCGCGGAACGTCGGCGCGCCGATCGGGGCGATCATGAACTCCTGAATGTCCACGTTGGAGTCCGCATGTGCCCCACCGTTCAGGATGTTCATCATCGGCACCGGCATCAGGTGCGCGTTCGGCCCGCCGAGGTAGCGGAACAGGCTCAGCTCGGCGCTCGCGGCGGCGGCCTTCGCGACGGCCAGCGACACGCCGAGGATCGCGTTCGCGCCTAGCCCGGACTTGTCCGGCGTGCCGTCGATGTCCAGCATCTTCTGGTCGATCAGCCGCTGCTCGCTCGCCTCGTACCCGACGAGCTGGTCGACGATGCGGTCCTCGATGTTCGCGACGGCCTTCTCCACGCCCTTACCCGAATACCGCGCTGCGTCGCCGTCGCGCAGCTCGAGCGCCTCGAACGCGCCGGTCGAGGCGCCGGACGGCACCGCGGCACGGGCAATAGAGCCGTCGTCCAGCCCAACCTCGACCTCGACGGTCGGGTTGCCTCGCGAGTCCAGGATCTCCCGGGCGACGATTCCCTCAATGGTGGCCACTGTCTGCTGCTCCTCGTGAGTCGATCTCGACAGGCCGCGCCGCTGCGGCCGCCTGCTCGGATGCGAGCGTATCGAGGTCGGCGCCCGCCCCGGACGCCGCGTCCCGGGCCTGCCGGCGGGAGCCGGGCGCTCGCGATTTCGCGACGCATGTCACACGGCCGGACAACGCGATTGCGCGGGGTTGACCTGATCGACAAGGCTGGGCCCATGCGTGCCGCGCCGACGACCCGACCAGCCCGCGCGCTGCTCGTCCTGGTCGCCGTCGCGGGCCTCGTCCTCGCCGCCGGCTGCGACACGTTGAACAACGCACAGCGCGCGATCGGGCGTGCCGACCTCGTCAACGACCTCGCCACCCGGATGGATCGGGCAACCGCGCTCACCTATGTCGCGGAGTACCAACTGCCGGGGGGTAAGACCGCGACGATCGCGCAGGCGCAGCAACCGCCGCGCGCCGCGTACCTGTATCCGGGCGGTCGGGTCACGGTCACCCGGGACGCGATCGCGGAGTGCGCGGACGTCGGCTCGAAGGTCACCTGCACACTGACGCCACCGCCGACGGTCACCGCCCGGCCGGCCGCGAGCCTGTTCAGCGATGCCGGCCGGCACGGCCTCGTCGCTCCATCGGTGGTCATCGGCCTGCTGACCGCCGCGGCATTGGACGCCGACGCGGTCATCCAGCAGCACGACACGACCGTCGCCGGGCAGCACGTCACCTGCGTGACCGTCGAGCAGGTGGACAACTCCAGCGCCGCCAACTTCGACGCGTGCGTCACCGCCGAGGGCGTCCTGGGCAGCTTCCGGGGCGTCGTGAACGGCTCGGCGAGGGAGATCACGCTGATCAACTACCGGGAGAGCGCGGACGCGGACGCGTTCAAGCTGCCGTCGGGCGCCACGATCGTCGACCGGCGCCCCGGCACCAAGTGACCGCGGCCCCTCGATTCGTGCCCGGCGCCGGCGCCGGGCGACCTGGCCGGGATGATCTTTGCCTGGTCGTGGCCGGGCGCCGGCTGCTCATCACGGACAGCGGCGGGTTCCCACACGCCAGCGCCCTGCCGAGCGGCATCCAGTGGTACGCCCTCGGCACGTTCGACGGCGTAGCGGTCTGGGCCGGCGCGCTGCCCGAGGAGGCGCCCGAGCTGGGTAGCTGGCGTGGCTGGCCGGCGCTGGCCGCGCGGCTGGAGGCCCCGCTCGCGGCGTTGGCCGGCCGGGCGCTGCAGGTGGTGACGTGGCGGCGCACGCACCTGTTCTGCGGCGCGTGCGCGACCGAGCTGGCCGACGTGCCGGGCGAGCACGCGCGCCGCTGTCCGGCGTGCGAGCTGTACGTGCCGATGCAGCTCTCGCCGGCGGTCCTCGTGGCGGTGCGCCGGCCGGGGCGAGCAGGAATCGACGAGCTGCTGCTCATCCGGCACGCGCGGGGGCCGACGGACCTCTGGGCGCTCGTCGCCGGGTTTGTCGAGGCGGGCGAGTCGCTGGAGGAGGCAGCGCACCGGGAGGTGGGTGAGGAGGCCGGGCTTCGGCTGGCCGGGCTCGCCTACTTCGGCAGCCAGCCGTGGGCGATGTCCGGCCCGGGCGTGGTGCTGGTCGGGTTTCACGCCACCTGCGCCGACTTCCCGGCTGAGCCGGTGGCGGACGGGCGCGAGGTCGTCGAGGCACGCTGGTTCCCGCTGGACGCGCTGCCCGCCCAGCTGCCCCCGGCGTACTCCCTCTCCCGCTGGCTGATCGACGCGGCCGCCGCCCGCGACTAGCCGGCGAGGAGGGCGCGCAGGTGTCGCGGCGGTGGTGAGCCGTGCGCGAGCATCGCGTCGTGCCACCGGCCCGGTGACGTGCCGGCCGGCCGGGCGGCGGCGATCTCGGCCACCTCGGAGTATCCGACGAAGTACGTGGACAGCTGTGTGGAGGTCAGCAGCGCCCGGCGCCACTTGCCGGCCGCCTCGCCCTCCTCCTGGAAGCCGCGCTCGGTCATCAGGGCCATCGCGTCGGCCTCGGGCAACTCCTCGCAGTGCACGAGCTGGTCCAGGATCGCGTTGATCGTCATGCGCAGCTGCATCTTGAGCTGCTGCAGCCGCACCGGGAGCCCGCCGAAGCCGTGGTCGGCCATGACCTCCTCGGCGTACACCGCCCAGCCCTCCACGAACGGGCCGGAGAGGCCGAGCGCCCGGGCGCGGGTGGTGCCGCGAAACCGACGCGCGTGGGCAAGCTGCAGGAAGTGGCCCGGCATCGCCTCGTGCACGGTCAGGTTGCGGATCATGTGGTCGTTGTACTCACGGTAGAACGACTCCACCCGCTCGGCCGACCAGCTCGCCGGCGTCGGCGCGATGCAGTAGAACGTGGGCAGCGCCGCGGTCTCGAGCAGGCCCGGCGCATCGCAGTATGCGACCGAGACGCCCCGGGCGAACTCGGGCATCTCCTGGACCACGCACGGATCGTCCACAAGGGACACCAGGTCGTGCGCGCGGACGAACTCGGTCGTCTCCGCGAGCGTCGTCTTCGCCAACGCCACGATGGAACCATCGTCCGGATGCTCGTCGGCCAGCCGATCCAGCGCGCGGCGTACCGTCTCGTCGGAGGCCGGAGCACCGACCAGGTCGGCGGCGGCCTCCCGCAGCCGCTCGGTGACGCGGTCCAGGTTAGCCCACGCCCGCGACCGCACCTCGGCCGCGGGCAGCTCGGTGTCGAGGGTGTGCCAGAGCCGAGCCTCCCACAGCGGCCGCCCGAGGCGTGGGTCCCGCCCGCTCACCCCGTACGCGGGCAGCCGGTCACGCAGCCAGCCAACGAATTCGTCCAGCGCGGAGGCCGCGGCTGCCGCGGCCGGTCGTACCGCCACGGCCAGCCGTGGGGTCTGCCCCAGCAGCGGCGGCACTTCGTCGCGGATCAGCGCGGCCGCGCCGGCGAACTGCCCCACCGCCGTCTCCAGATGGATCGCCGGGCAGTCGCGCAGCGTCGCGCGCGCGGTCGCGAGCGCATCCGGTACGCGGGTGAGCCGCCCGACGAGGCTGGTCAGGCGCTCGTCGGCCGGGGCGAACGGCCGTGAGATCAGCGCGTACAGCAGCGGCCCCGGATTGTGGACGAGCGGGTTCCACTCGTGTTCGCGCACCTCGGTCAGCTCGAACAGGGTCCGCTCCACGACGGCATTGAGCACCTCGTGGTCGATCGTCTCGGCCGGGTCCAGCGCGTCGGGGTCCACCTCGGCGAGCGCGTGGAGCGCCTCCCGCAGCATCGTTCGCTCGGCGGCGACCGCGCCGGCGGACAGGTCGGGCAGCCGGTCATCGACGCGGTGGTCGCCGGCGAGACTCGCGATACCTGGCTCCGCCACCAGCAGCGCGTCGACGATGCGGTCGGCCAGCGGGACGAACTCGGGCATGGCGCCCACCCTAAGGGCTTGGTCATCGCAATCCCGCGCAGGTTGGGTGATCAACAGGCTGTTGATCACCCAACCTGTGCGATGTTGCGACGGTGGGTGCTCAGCGCGGCCCTTCGGCGGCGCGGACCGCGTCGGCGTACGCCAGCGCCGTCGCACGCAGGGCCGCCTCGGCGTCCAGGCCGCGCTCGCGGGCCTCGGCGACGGTCGCTAACAGGGCCGCGCCCAGCGCCTCCTGAGTGTCGACAGTAGCCACTGGCGCGGGGGCCGGCACGGCCACCCCGGCCCGTTCGGCCCGAGAAAGGATCTTCGCGGTCAGCGCGAGCGAGGGCTGGGACCAGGCGATGCCCTCCAGCGCCGAGCCGCGCGCCTTCTCGGCCCGCTTGATCTGCTCCCAGTTCTCGATGATCTCGTCGACGTCGGCGACCTCGGCTGACCCGAAGACGTGCGGGTTGCGGCGGATCATCTTCGCCACGAAGTCGCCAGCGACGTCGTCGATCGTCCACCGCTCGTCCTCCGGCAGCTCCTCGGCCAGCCGTGCGTGCAGCAGGACCTGGAGCAGCACGTCGCCTATCTCCTCGCGGAGCGCCACCAGGTCGTGCGCCACGATCGCGTCGTACGCCTCGTACGCCTCCTCCAGGAGAAACTGCGCCAGCGACTGGTGGGTCTGCAGCCGTTTCCACGGATCACCGCCCGGCGAACGCAGCCGGTCGATCACCTTGACCGCGTCGAGGAGCCGCGCACCGGGCGGATCCCACGAGCCGTAGGTCAGCTCGAGCTCGGCCAGCCCGGGTTCGCGCGCCAGCCGCAGGCCGAGCTCGCGGGCGAGGTCGGGATCGCCGGCCGGTCCGGCCAGCCAGACCACGGTCCCGTGCCCGGCGGCGGTGGCGAGCACCGCCTCGGCCCGCGGTTCGGTGACGGTAACCGTGGCGCCCGCCGCGCGCAGGACCGCGGTCAGCTCGCCTTCGCCGGCCGCCAGCACGGGGTACGCGCGGACCAGGTCCCACGCCTGAGCGGTCAGCAGCCCGGCCGGAAGGCGGGGCGACGTGACCAGCAGGACGACCCGGGCGGCGGCCATCGGCTCAGGGGCTGGGCGTGCTGAGGTCCGTGACGATCTGCTCGCCCTTGATCGAAACGGGGATGCTGACGTTGGCCTGCGCCTGGCCGCCCGCGATCGGCACGCTGGCCTGCAGCTCGAGCGGGGCGTACGCCGGGTTGACCCGTACGTGGTAGCGGTTCACGAGGTCGCCGAGCAGGGTGCGCACGCCGACCAGGTGGCGCAGCTCGCTCGAGTCAATGGCGGCCCGCACCTGCGCGAAGGTGGTGCCGGCCGGGATCACACCCTGCGCGCGTAGGCCGTCGAAGATCTCCCGACGCAGCGTGTCGTCCGGCTCGGTCGACTTCGCCTCCGACTCGAGGTGCTGCACCGCGCCCTGGTAACGCGCTTGCAGCCGCACGAACGCGGAGTCGGCGGGCAGGCTCAGCTGACGCGCGATCTGCTGGACCTGCTCCGCGGTCGGCTTCGCCAGGGGCTTCCCGGCCGCCGCCGCATTCCGCTCGGCCACCTCGCTCAGCACCATCATCGAGACGATGAACTGGCGGAGCGCCTGCGGGTTCCGCTGCGTCTGGTCCTTCGGCAGCGTGTCGAACGCGCGGTCGACCTCGCTCTTGGTGTACGCCGTGTTGCCGACATAGGCGGCGACCGATGGGTTCGACCGGGCGCAGGCGCCGAGAACGAGAACGCCGACGACGGCCAGCGCCGCGGCGACACCGAGACGACGAGCACGCATGGCGGTCACTCTCTCACGCGCCGACCGGGGCGGCCGGCACGGGGTCGCCCAACACGTCGGTGAGCAGCTGACCGCACCAGTCGAGCAACGCCTGGTCGCGCAGCGGTTCCCCGCCCACCCGCGCGGTCGTCGGCCGGGGCACGCTGACCTGCTCGGTGGCCGCCTTGTAGACGGCGTCCGGGTGGTACCGCTTGAGCCGCAGCTGCTTGGAGTCCGGCAGGGGCAATGGGGCAAACCGGACGTGCCGCCCCTGCAGGGAGACATCCGTCAACCCGTAGGCCTTGGCGCGCAGCCGGAACCGGGCCACGGCCACGAGGTTGGCGACCGGCTCCGGCGGCTCGCCGTACCGGTCGGTCATCTCGGCGACGACCTCGGCCAGGCGCTCCGTTGTCCGCGCCTCGGCGAGCTTCCGGTACATCTCGAGTCGCAGCCGCTCGACGCCGATGTAATCGTGCGGCAGGTGCGCGTCGACCGGCAGGTCGACCTTCACCTCGACCGCCGCGCCGTCGGTCTCGGGGCGCTCGCCCTTGAACGCCTGGACGGCCTCGCCGACCATCCGCACGTACAGGTCGAAGCCCACGCCTTCGATGTGTCCCGACTGCTCGCCGCCGAGCAGGTTGCCGGCGCCCCGGATCTCCAGGTCCTTCATTGCCACGTACATGCCTGCCCCGAGCTCGCTGTGCTGGGCGATCGTGGCCAGCCGCTCGTGCGCCTGCTCGGTGAGCGGCCGGTCGGGCGGGTACAGGAAGTACGCGTACGCCCGTTCCCGGCCCCGGCCGACCCGGCCGCGGATCTGGTGGAGCTGGGCCAGGCCGAGCAGGTCCGCGCGCTCGACGACCAACGTGTTCGCGTTCGGGATGTCGATGCCCGACTCGACGATCGTGGTGCAGACGAGGACGTCGTACTCCTTCTCCCAGAACCCGACCATCACCCGTTCGAGGGCGTCCTCGGCCATCTGGCCGTGCGCGACCGCGACCCGCGCCTCGGGCACCAGCTCGCGCAGCCGACGCGCCGCCCGCTCGATCGACTCGACGCGATTGTGCAGGTAGAAGACCTGCCCGTCCCGCAGCAGCTCGCGGTGGATGGCGGCCGCGACCTGCCGGTCGTCGTGTGCCCCCACGAACGTCAGCACCGGATGCCGCTCCTCGGGCGGGGTCGCGATCGTGGACATCTCCCGGATGCCGGTGATCGCCATTTCCAGCGTCCGCGGGATGGGGGTGGCCGACATCGTCAGCACGTCGACCGAGGTCCGCAGCTGCTTCAGGTACTCCTTGTGCTCCACGCCGAACCGCTGCTCCTCGTCGACGACGACGAGGCCGAGCTGCTTGAACCGGGTGCTGGACTGGAGTAGCCGGTGGGTACCGATGATGATGTCCGCGGTGCCGTTCGCCGCCATGCCGACGGTGTGCTCCGCCTCCCTCGCCGTCTGGAACCGGGACAGCTGCTTGATCTCCACCGGGAACTGACCCATGCGCTCGGAGAACGTGTTGAGGTGCTGCTGGGCCAGCAGCGTGGTCGGCACCAGGACCGCGACCTGCTTGCCGTCCTGCACCGCCTTGAACGCCGCGCGCACCGCGATCTCGGTCTTGCCGTACCCCACGTCGCCGGAGATCAGCCGGTCCATGGGAATCTCCTGCTCCATGTCCCGCTTGACGTCGTCGATCGCACCCAGCTGGTCGGGCGTCTCCGTGTACGGGAACGCGTCCTCCAGCTCCCGCTGCCACGGGGTATCGGGGCCGAACGCGTAGCCCTTGGAGGCGCGACGCGCGGCGTACAGCTGGACGAGCTGCGCGGCGATCTCGCGGACCGCCCTACGCGCCCGGGCCTTGGCCTTCTGCCACTCCGAGCCGCCCAGCCTGTGCACGGTCGGGTGCTCCCCGCCGACGTAGCGGGACAGCTGGTCGAGCTGATCGGTGGGCACGAACAGTCGGTCGCTGGGCTGGCCCCGCTTCGAGGGGGCGTACTCGATGACCAGATACTCCCGCTCGGCGCCGTTGACCGTGCGCTGGACGAGCTCGAGGTACCGACCGATCCCGTGCTGCTCGTGCACGACGTAGTCGCCGAGCGTCAGCTCCAGCGGGTCGATCGTGTTGCGCCGTCGACTGGGCATGCGGCGCATGTCCTTCGTGGACGATCCGCGGCCACCGGTGATGTCGTTGCCGGTGATTACGGCGAGGCGGGACGCCTCGTCGAGGAATCCGTGGTTGAGCGCGCCGCACGCCACGACGATCTGCCCGGGCGCCGGTCGCTCGTCGATCCGCTCGGCCAGCGTCGCGCCGAGGCCGGCGTCGCGCAGCACCTCGACCGCCCGCTGGGCCGGACCGTGCGCCTCGAAGATCAGCGCGACGGACCAGTCGTCGCCGGCCCACCGCTTCAGATCATCGACGACTCTCGGCGTCTCGCCGTGGTAGAGGGGCACCGGCTGGGCGGCTAGCGCCAGCGCCTCGCCCGCGTCGTCCGCGACCGGCGGGAGTAGGTCGGGCTGCGGGTCGGCCCACGGCTCGTCGTCCTCCGCCCGCCCGGCCGGCGCCTCGGCCAGCCCGAACGGCGACAGCGACCACCAGGCCTGGGCGCGGCGCCGCGCCTCGGCGCGTACTTCCGCCAGGGTCTTGAAGGCGGCGGCGCCGAGGTCGATCGGGACCTTGCCCCCGACGGCGGCCGCCGCCCAGCTGGCCTCGAGGAACTCCGCGGACGTCCGCACCAGGTCGTGTGCTCGGGTCCGGATGCGCTCCGGGTCGCAGAGCAGGACCAGCGCGCCCGCCGGCAGGGTGTCGACGAGCAGCTCCATCGAGTCTGTGCCCTCCAGCAGCGCGGGCGCGAGCGACTCCATGCCCTCGACCGGGATGCCCTCGGCGAGCCGGTCGAGGATCTCGGAGAGCGCCGGCTGCTCCTGCGCGAGGCGGGCGGCCCGAGCCCGCACGTGCGGCGTCAGCAGCAGCTCGCGGCACGGCGGTGCCCACAGCCGGTCAACCGCCTCGATCGTGCGTTGGTCCGCCACCGCGAACGTGCGGATCTCCTCCACCTCGTCGCCCCAGAACTCCACCCGGAGGGGGTGCTCCTCGGTCGGCGGGAACACGTCGAGGATGCCGCCCCGAACGGCGTATTCGCCGCGATTGGTCACGAGGTCGACCCGGCCGTACGCCATGTCGGTCAGCCGCCGGGCCACATCCTCTAGCGCCACCTCCGTGCCGGTTCGCAGCTCGATCGGCTCCAGGTCGCCGAGCCCCTTCAACTGCGGCTGCAGTACGGACCGGACGGGCGCGACGACCACCTGGACCGGGCCGGCCGCCTCGTCGGGGTGGGCCAGCCGGCGCAGCACGCCCAGCCGGCGACCGACCGTGTCCGAGCGCGGCGACAGCCGCTCGTGCGGCAGGGTCTCCCAGGCGGGGAACACCGCGACCTCGTCCGCGGGGAGCAGCCCGTCCAGCGCCGCGGCCAGGTCCTCTGCCTCGCGGGTCGTCGCCGTCACCGCGAGCACGGGCCGGCCGGCGCCACCGCGGTCGACTCGTGCGGCCAGCACGGCGACGACGAAGGGGCGCAGCGCCGCCGGCGCCGTAAGGTCAACCTGGTCGGCGGCGGAGCGGGAGACGTCCCGGGCGATGTCTCGGGCCACGTCTCGGGCCCGGGCGAGGCCGGGGTCGGCGAGCGCGGCTGGCAGCAGCCCGGCCAGTGGGGGCGCCGCTGTCATCGGGGTGATCACTCTCCCGTCATCGGGCACGCACAGATGCCCCACACCCGGTGCGGGTGGGGGTTGTGTAGCAAGCCTATCTCCCGCGTCCGACCTTCGACTCAGTAGCGCACCGCGATTCGGCGCTCGATCGAGTCGACCCGGACCAGGCCACCGAATGGCATCGTCAGCTGCGGGTCGGTGTGCCCGATGTCCACGTCGAACACGAGCACGGCGTCCGGGGCGTACTCCCGCATCGCCCGGTCGACGGCCGCCTGCTGGTCCGCGGCGTACTGGCGCTTCTGCTCCGGCGTGCGCGGCTGGGCGAAGTCCCACGACTTCGCCCGCCCGACCAGCACGGCCGGGAACTGCCTCAGCAGCCCGCGCTCGCCCATGCTGCGCAGCGTCCAGTACACCGTGTCGGCGCTGGGCATCTCCTCGGAGGTCTCGAAGAAGAACACGCAGCCCGCGTACTCCTCGGCGGGCAGGATGTCCGTGCCGGCCTGCAGGATCCACGACAGCACGTCGAGGCAGCCACCCCAGGCCGGTGCCTCGACGACCCGCCTTGGGCCGCGCCACAGCCAGCCCGTTGCCGGCACCATCGGCGGCTCGATCTCGAGGTTGGCCGGGTCCTCCCAGCTGAGCGGCTCGTCGCCATACGTCGCCGGCTCGCGGAGGGCGTACCAGTCGTTGGTGAACAGCGCGGCGCGCAGCGAGTCGGCGGTCAACGGGTGGAGCGCGCCGCCGCGTCCCAGGTGGACCATCACGGACCCGCCGTGGTAACTCACGATGCCGAGGTTGAACAGCCGGTTGAGCAGATTCGTATTGTCCGAGGCGCCGAAGTACGGCTTGGGGTTGTCGCGCAGCAGCGCGTCGTCGACGTGCCGCATCAGGGTGATCTGGTCGTCCCCGCCGATCGTAGCGATCACCGCGGTCACCGAGGGGTCGGCGAACGCGGCGTGGATGTCGCGCACACGCTCACGCGGGTCGCTTCCGATCTCGCGGGTGGTCGGGTACTCGACCGGCTCCAGCCCGAATTCATCGCGCAGCCGCCGCAGCCCCAGCTCGTAAACGTCGGGAAAGATCGCCGGCAGGCCGGCGGAGGGCGAGAGAACGGCGATGCGGTCGCCCGGTTGGGGTTTCGAGGGGTACGCCAACGCGCGCATCCCTTCGACCGTATCGTGCCCGACTCGGCACCGCTGCCCGTTTCGAGATGTCCCAGGGGCCTAGCACTCGCCCAACTCCGTCAGACTTGGGCGGTAGTGGGCCGTTCACTCGCCCAACTCCGTCAGACTTGGGCGGCGGACAGCGCCGTCCCTCGTACGCACGAGAGGAGCGCTCGGTGCCCGAGCACACTGACGCGGACGCCGCCCTGCGGGCCGACATTCGGCGCCTCGGCACGCTGCTCGGCCAGACTCTGGCCCGCCAGGAGGGGCGGCCCCTGCTGGATCTGGTCGAGGAAGTGCGGGCCCAGGTCCGCTCCGACGCGGACGCCGCCGCCGCGCGGCTCGCGGCGCTGGATGTGGACACCGGGACAAAGTTGGCGCGGGCGTTCTCCACGTACTTCCACCTAGCGAACATCACCGAGCAGGTGCACCGGGCCCGCGACCTGCGACGGCGGCGGGCAACCCAGGGCGGATGGCTGGATCAGGCCGGGAAGCTGATCGCGGAGCGCGGCGTACCACCTGAGGAGATCGCTGCCGCGGCCCGGCGGCTCGCGGTGCGGCCGGTCTTCACCGCGCACCCCACGGAGGCCGCGCGTCGGTCGATCCTGTCCAAGCTGCGCGCGGTCGCCGATGAGCTGGACGCCGAGTACGCCGAGGCGGCACTGTTCGGGGGGCGTGACCAGCCCCGGTCGGATCGCCAGCTGGCCGAGCTGCTCGACCTCCTGTGGCAGACCGACGAGCTACGGCTCGACCGCCCCGACCCCACAGACGAGGCCCGCAACGCGGTCTATTACCTGCGGGACCTGTACGCCGACGCCGCCCCACGGGTGCTCGACGATCTCGCCGACACGCTGCGCAGCCTGGGCGTGGAGACCGAGCCGACCGGGCGTCCGCTGACGTTCGGCAGCTGGATCGGCGGCGACCGGGACGGCAACCCGTTCGTTACGCCTCGGGTCACCCGCGACGTGCTGCTCATCCAGTACGAGCACGGCATCCAGGCCACCGAGGCGTTGCTCGACGCATTGATCAATGAGGTGTCGGTGTCGCGTCGGCTGCGCGGGCTGTCGTTGGATCTGGCCGCGAGCCTCGCCAAGGACCTCGACGCGCTGCCCGAGGTCGATGAGCGGTTCCGCCGCGTCAACGCGGAGGAGCCGTACCGCCTCAAGGCCCGCTGCGTCAAGGTGAAGCTCGCCAACACCCGGACCCGGCTGGCGCGCGGAACCCCGCACGTGCCCGGCCGCGACTACCGGGGCTCCGCCGACCTGGTGGCCGACCTCGAACTCATCCGTACCTCGCTGGCCCGGAACTCCGGCCAGCTCACCGCGCTGGGACGGCTGGCGTCGACGGTCCGCACGGTGGCCGCGTTCGGCCTCCAGCTCGCCACCCTCGACGTGCGGGAGCACGCCGAGGCGCACCACACCGTGGTCGCCCAGCTGTACGCGCGGGTCGGCGAGGTGCCCGCCTATGACGCGCTGTCGCGGGCCGCGCGCACCGAGCTGCTCGCGCGCGAGCTGGCCGGCCGGCGCCCACTGTCCGGAGTGGACACTCCGTTGACCGAGTCCGCGCGGCGCACGTTCGAGGTGTTCGGCACGATCCGCGAGGTGCAGGACCGGTTCGGCGCCGAGGTGATCGAGTCGTACATCGTCTCGATGACGCTGGGCGTCGACGACGTGCTCGCGGCGGTCGTCCTGGCCCGCGACGCCGGCCTCGTGGATCCGCACGCTCAACGCGCCCGGATCGGCTTCGTGCCGCTGCTCGAGTCGGTCGCCGAGCTGGATGCCGGCGGCGCGCTCCTGGACGAGCTGCTGTCGGTGCCGGCGTACCGGTCGGTGGTGCGGGCCCGCGGTGACGTGCAGGAGGTGATGCTCGGCTACTCCGACTCCAACAAGGAGGCCGGCATCACCACCTCGCAGTGGGCGATCCATCGAGCGCAGCGGGCGCTGCGCGATGTCGCGGCGCGGCATCGCGTACGCCTGCGGCTCTTTCACGGTCGGGGCGGCACCGTCGGCCGCGGCGGCGGACCGACGCACGAGGCGATACTGGCCCAGCCGTACGGGACGTTGGACGGCGCCATCAAGGTGACCGAGCAGGGCGAGGTCATCTCGGACAAGTACACGCTGCCGGCGCTGGCCCGCGAGAACCTCGAGCTGACCGTGGCCGCCGTGCTACAGGCGACGCTGTTGCACACGACGCCGCGCCAGCCGGCGGAGGCGGTCGCCCGGTGGGACGAGGTGATGACGACCGTCTCTGACGCCGCGTACCTGGCCTACCGGTCGCTCGTCGACGACCTGGACCTGCCCGCGTACTTCTGGGCCTCCACGCCCACCGAGCTGCTCGGCGCGCTGAACATCGGCTCCCGCCCGGCGAAGCGCCCGGATTCCGGCGCCGGCCTGGCCGGGCTGCGCGCGATCCCGTGGGTGTTCGGCTGGACACAGTCCCGTCAGATCGTGCCGGGCTGGTTCGGCGTCGGCTCCGGCCTGGCGGCCGCCCGGGAGGCCGGTCTCGGCGAGGCGGTCGCCGAGATGCAGGCCGACTGGCAGTTCTTCCGGACGTTTCTGTCCAATGTAGAAATGATGCTCACCAAGACCGATCTGGGCATCGCGCGCCGGTACGTCCAGACGCTCGTCCCCGAGCCGCTCCGGCGCATCTTCGCCGACATCGAGGAGGAGTATGCCCGCACCGTGCGTGAGGTGCTCGCAGTGACCGGATCCCGCGAGCTGCTCGAGGCCAACCCGGTGCTGCGGCGCACACTCGCCGTGCGGGACACCTACCTCGAGCCGCTCCACCACCTGCAGGTGGCCCTGTTGCAGCGGTACCGCGTCTCGGGCGCCGCGGGCCGGGTGGTAGCCACCGCGCCGGGCGCGCGGCGTACCCCCAGCGCCGACCCGACCCTCGAACGGGCGCTGCTCACGACGGTCAACGGCATCGCCGCCGGCATGCGCAACACCGGCTGACCGCTCGGGCTGGCGCCCCGTCAGCTCGTCTCGCCCGCCACGCTGAACGAGCGCAGCCGGTCGGTCGCGAGCCAGGTGAAGCCGACCACGAAGACGAGCGGCATCACGACCGCCACCGCAGCACGCAGCGGCGAGGTCAGCAGGTCGGTGCCGGCGATCTTGTCGGCGATCGTCACGACGTACTGCTGGATGCTGAGCACCCGGGTGCCGGCCACGAAGTTGCCCAGCAGACCCTCCCAGAGCAAGACGTAGAGCAGACCGACCAGGACCGGACGCCGGCTGAGCAGGCTCAACGCGAGGAAGAAGGCGGAGTACGCCAGCGCACCAACCGCGGCGCCGAACGCGAGCGCGAGCCCCAGCCGGGTGGACTCGGCGATCACACCCGCGACGAACAGCGGCACCGCGCAGGCGACGGTCGTGACGAGCCAGGCGACCGTGAGCTTCGCAAGGATGATCTCCCGGCGTGGCAGCGGCTTGGCGAGGATATGCACGATCGTGCCGTCGTCGATCTCCGCCCCCAGCACGCCGGTGCCGACGATCAACGCCGTGATCGGCAGCACGACCGCGAGGCCGAGCCCCACCAGCACCGGCTGCGCCCAGTCCGAGGCCGACGGGGCGAGCGCGTCCGACAGCAGGGCCAGGCCGACAAGCAGCACGGGCATCGGGAACAGCAGCAGGAACCGGCGTCGCCCGAAGAGCCCCCGCATCGTGATCCGCATGATCGTGAGGTTCATGACGCCACCAGGTAGGAGAAGACGCTTTCCAGCGATTCGTCGGACGGCTGCAGGCGCTGCACGCGGATGCCCTCGCGCAGGGCCACCTTGGGCAGCGCACGGGTGAACGTGCCGTAATCCCCGGCGCGCACCGTGATCCCGCCCGCGCGATCGAGCTCGACGCCGGTCACGGAACCGAGGCCCATCAGGGCGACGGCGGGCCGCCGGTCATCGGTCGAGTTCACGGCGAACACGTGCGGCCGGTTCGTCATCAGGCGCCGGATCGTGCGGTAGTCGCCCGACGCGGCCAGCCGGCCGGCCACCATGACCTGCACGGTGCCTGAGACCTGCTCGACCTCTTCGAGGATGTGCGAGCTGAACAGGATCGTGCGCCCCTCGCCGCCGAGCCGATGCAGCAGCTCCATCATGTGCAGCCGCTGTCGCGGGTCCATGCCGTTGAACGGCTCGTCCAGCAGGAGCACCTCCGGGTCGTGCACGAGGGCGGCGGCGACCCTTGCCCGCTGGCGCATGCCCTTGGAGTACGTGCCGATACGCCGGTCCTGTGCGTCGATCAGCTCGACCACCTCGATCGCCCGCGCGGCCGCGGCGGCGGGGTCCGGCAGCCGGTGCAGCTTCGCGTTCACTCGCACGAACTCGCGCGCGGTCAGGAACTCGTGCACCGCCTCCCGCTCGCTAACGAGGCCCAGCCGGCGGTACACCTCGGGGTTGCGCCAGGACGGCATCCCATCGACGGTCACCGTGCCGCGCGACGGAGCGAGGAACCCGGCGAGCATGTGGAGCACGGTGGTCTTGCCGGCGCCGTTCGGCCCGAGCAGGCCGGTCACGCCCGGCCCGAGGGTCATCGTCACGTCGTTGACCGCGACCACGTTGCCGTACCACCGGGACACCCCGGCCAGCTCGACGGCGCTCATCGGGCCACCCTTCGATAGCGGGCCAGCAGCAACGCCGCGCATCCACCGACCAGGGCCGCGGCGACCACCCCGTACAGCGGTCCGTAGTCGCCGACGCCGCTCTTGCCGCCGACCTCGAACAGCCAGTCCCCCACGCCGCCCACCAGCGTCGTGGGGCTCGCCAACCAGGCAAGCTGCTTGCCCGTCTCACCGCCGACGGAGTAGAGCACGCCGACTATCGGGGTCGTCACCAGGAACACCGCCACGATGGCGGCGGCGGCCACGGCCCGCCGACTGGCCAGCGACGCCACGAGCAGTGCCACCGCGCCGAAGACGAGCGCGTGCAGCGCGGAGTACGCCAGCCCGGGTAGCAGGTCACCGAGCTCGGTCCAGAACTCGCGTATCGACGACACGTCGAACGCCGCGCCGGTGAACATCAGCAGCTGTCCCGCGGCCACCGGCAGCCAGGCCGCCGTGACCAGGGCGGCCAGCTTCACGAGGGCGTAGTCGCTGCGCATGATCGGTCGCGAGAAGTACAGCGGCAGTACGCCGGTGCGCAGGTCGCGCGAGACGAGTTCCGGAGCCACCACCGCGCAGAACAGGATCATCGGAATGGTGAGGGTCTCGGGATACTCCGCGTACGAGACCGGGGCCTCGCCGCTCTGCGCCCGGACCACGGTGAGGACGACCGCGACGATGCCGATGATGCCGGCCACGGCCCACGGAAAAATCTTCGCCTTGGCGCTGCGACCCAGCCCGAACGCCGTACGCAAGCCATGCGTGTACAGCGACCGGGCCGCGTACGCCCGGCCGAGGCGCGGTCCGTCGTACCGCTGGTAGCCGATGTCGTGAATGACACCGGTCGGCTGCTCAGACATGCACGGCCTCCCGCTGGAAGAGCTCGGCGACGCGGTGCCGGCGCTGTTCCAGCCGGTGCAGCGGCAGGTCCAGCTCGGCGACCGCGGTAAGGATCTGGTCGTACGTGCCGTCGTCGGTCAAGGGGACGACCAGCACCCGACCCTCCCGGCGCGCGTCGAGGCCCAGCGCGGTCAGGTGCTCGGTCAGCTCATCTACGCCCTCGCTGACCTCGACGACGAGCAGGTCGAGCTGCGTCGTCATGGTCGAGATCTGCGCGGAACGCAGCAGCCGGCCCGCGTCGATCGCCACCAGCGAGTCGCAGATGCGTTCCACCTCGCCGAGCAGGTGCGAGCACACGACGATTGAGATGCCAAACTCGGTGCCGATGCGCTGGATCAGCGTCAGCATCGCGTCCCGGCCGGCCGGGTCCAGGCCGTTGGTGGGCTCGTCGAGCAGCAACAGATCGGGGTCGTGCACCAGCGCCTGCGCCAGCTTGACGCGCTGCTTCATGCCGGTGGAGTAGCCGCCGATCTGCCGGTACCGCTCCTCGTACAGGCCGACGTGCCGCAGCGCCTCGGAGGCACGCTCACGGGCGGCGGTACGCGGCAGGCCGCTCATCCGGCCCAGGTGGGTGACGAACTCGGCGGCGGACAGGTCCGGCGGGAGGCAGTCGTGCTCAGGCATATAGCCGACCCGGGAGCGGACCGCCTCGGCGTCCTTCGCCGGATCGAGGTCCAACACCCGGACCCCTCCGCTCGTCGGCGGCAGCAACCCCAGGAGGATCTTGATGAGCGTCGACTTGCCGGCGCCGTTGGCGCCGACCAGGCCCACGATGCCCGGTTCCACGCTCACCGTGAGGTCGTCCAGCGCGGTCACCGCCGGGGCGTACCGCTTGGTTAGCGACTCGGTCGCGATCAGTGCCACGCCGGTCACGGTACGGCCCCCGTACCACACCCGGCATCCGGCGCCACCCTGGTACTCCCCGGATCCGCCGCCCCTAGGGTCCGCCGACGCACGTCGCGCCACGCCGCGCTTGATCGCCGGACGACCGTGGCAGTCTCGACCGAGGGGCGGCCGGCTGCCACACTGTTGGCCTGTGCGCGAGGGGGTGCCGTGAACGGTTGGGTCCTGCCCGACGACGTACTCCGTGACGCGCCGGCGTACACGCCACGACCGAGCGAGCTGGCCGACCTCGAACTGCTCCTCAACGGGGCGTACGCCCCCCTCGCCGGCTTCCTCGGCCGAGCCGACCTGACGAGCCTGAGCCGCACCGGCCGGCTCGCCGACGGTACGCCGTGGCCGTTCGCGGTCACCCTGGAGGTGCCCGCGGAGCTCGTCGACGACCTGGAGCTCGATAACCCGCTGCGGCGCGCGCTCGTGCTCACCGACCCGGAGGGCGCGCCGATCGCCGCGGTGGACGTGACGGAGGTGTGGCCGACGCGCCAGGGTCGGGTCGGCGTCGCCGGGGCGGTGCGCCAGCTGGGCGACGGCGGACACGGCCTGTTCAAGCAGTTGCGGCTGACCCCGGCGGAGGTACGCGACCTGCTCCCGCCCGGCCGTGTGTTGGGGGTGATCGCCGACCGACCGCTCCACCGCCCACAGCTGGCCCAGATCGCGCACGCGGCCCGTACCCTCGGCGCGCACGTGCTGGTGCTGATCCCGGTCCACGAGGCCACCACGACCGGCCTGCCGCCCGAGGCGCTGGTGCGCTGCGTGTTCGCGGCCCGGGACCGGATGCCGCCGGCCACCCTCGTCGTGGCGCCGCTGCCCAGGCGAACGGACGAGATTCGTGATGCGCTGCTGCGGGCCCGGGTCGCGTCGGCGTACGGCGTCACGCACCTGCTCTCGACCGGCGAGACGCTGTCCGGCGGCGGCCTGCGCGTGCTGGTGCCGCGCGAGCTGGCGTACGACACCCGGGACGGTCAGTGGCGGTGGCGGGACGACATCCCGCCGCGGAACCGGCGGCTGGCGTTGCGCCCGGACGAGATCGAGGACCTGCTCGACCGCGGCTTTCCGCTGCCGGAGTGGCACACGCCGCCGGCGGTGGCGAAGGAACTGGCCCGGGCCCGGCCGCCGCGTCGGCACCGCGGCCTAGTCATGTTCTTCACCGGATTGTCGGGCTCCGGCAAGTCGACGATCGCCCGCGGCGTCGCCGACGCCCTGCGGGAGACCGGCGAGCGCACCGTGACTCTGCTCGACGGCGATGTCGTACGCCGGGAGCTGTCGGCCGGGCTCGGCTTCAGCCGGATCGATCGGGACCTCAACGTGCGCCGGATCGGATGGGTCGCGGCCGAGGTCGCCCGGCATCATGGCGTGGCGCTGTGCTGCCCCATCGCGCCGTATGCGCAGGCCCGGGCGACCGCGCGGATGATGGCCGACGCGGCCGGTGGCGGTTTCGTCCTGGTGTACGTCTCGACTCCGCTCGAGGTGTGCGAGCAGCGCGACCGCAAGGGCCTGTACGCCCGGGCACGCGCCGGCCAGCTCGTCGGAATGACCGGCGTCGACGACCCGTACGAGGTCCCGACGGACGCCGAACTCGTCATCGACACGAGCGAGATGACGGTCGACGAGGCGGTCGAGACCGTGCTCACTCACCTCACGGAGACGGGATGGGTCGAGCCGCAGCTCACGTGAAGCGCACCGCGATCCGCCTGGCCGACGGTCGCGACCTGTTCTACTTCGACGAGCGGGACGACGCCGTCCGCGCCGCCGTGGACACGCGGGAGCTTCCGCCTCCTCCGCCGGCCTCCGAGCTGCGCTACGACCCGCTCGTCGACGAGTGGGTGGCCGTCGCCACGCACCGGCAGGGGCGCACATTTCTGCCCCCGGCCGACGAGTGTCCACTGTGTCCCTCGCGCCCGGGTCGGCCGTCGGAGATCCCGGCCGACGACTACGACGTCGTGGTGTTCGAGAACCGCTTTCCGTCGTTCAGCGAGCGCGCGGCCGACGAGCTGGCAATCGATGCGGGCGAGCCGGTCACCTCATTCACCCCGGTCCGACCGGGAATCGGCCGCTGCGAGGTCGTCTGCTTCACGGCCGACCACGACGCGTCGTTCGCGACCCTGCCAGCCACCCGGGTGCGCACTGTGCTCGACGTGCTCGCCGACCGGACCGCCGAGCTGTCCCTCCTGCCGGGCGTGGAGCAGGTGTTCTGCTTTGAGAACCGGGGCGTGGAGATCGGCGTGACACTGCACCACCCACACGGACAGATCTACGCGTACCCCTTCGTGCCACCGCGGACCCGGGCGCTACTGGAGGCCGCCCGCCGGTACGCCGAGCGCACCCATGGGCACAGCCTCTACGCCGACGTGCTCGCGGCGGAGCGCGCGGCCGGGGTCCGGGTGGTCGGCGGCAACGCGCATTGGACGGCGTACGTGCCCGCCGCCGCGCGGTGGCCGTTCGAGGTGCACCTTGCGCCGCACCGGCGGGTGCCCGACCTGCCGGCACTCTCCGACGCCGAGCGTGACGCGTTCGGCCCGCTCTACGTCGACGTGCTCCGCCGGCTCGACGGGCTATTCGGCGTGGCGATGCCGTACGTCTCCGGGTGGCATCAGGCACCGGTGCGCGCCGACCGGGAGCTCGGCTACCTGCATCTGCAGGTATTCAGCATCAGGCGGGCGCCGGACAAGCTGAAGTACCTCGCCGGATCGGAGTCCGCGATGGGGGCCTTCGTCAACGACGTACGCCCGGAGCAGGCCGCCGCCCTGCTGCGTGGCGAGCATGTCGTGCCCTCCGGCTAGATTCGTCGCCATGGACGCGACCGACTCCCTGGTGGCCGTGGCACCGGGGGTCCGCCTCCACGTGCGCCGATGGGCAGGTGGACGACCGCCCGCGTTCCTGCTGGTCCACGGGCTCTCGTCGAACGCCCGCCTGTGGGATGAGGTCGCCGCCCGGATCGCCCGCGCCGGTCATGCGGCGTACGCGGTGGACCTGCGCAGCCACGGCGAGTCGGACCAGCCTGCGGAGGGCTACGACACGGCCACGGCCGCCGCCGACCTGGCCGCGCTTGCGGGGGCCCTCGGCCTGGGCAAGGTGATCGTCGCCGGCCAGTCGTGGGGCGGCAACGTCGCGGTGCGGCTGGCGGCGGAGCAGCCGGAGCTGGTCGCCGGGCTCGGGCTCGTCGACGGCGGGTGGATCGACCTCACCGCCGACTTCGGCTCGTGGGAGGAGTGCGCGGCCGCCCTGCGCCCGCCCGACCTCGACGGCACCCGGGTGTCCCAGATCCGTGGCTGGCTCTGGCGGGCGCACCCGGACTGGTCGGCCACCGCCATCGAGGCGACGGTGGCCAACCTGCGCGTCGCGCCGGACGGCACGCTGACCCGCCGGCTGCCGATCCCCCAACACATGCGGATCGTCCGCAGCATGTGGGACGACCCTCCGGGGCGGTACCTGTCGGCGGTCGCCGCGCCGACGCTGCTGCTGCCGGCGATCCCGCGCAACGACCCTCGGCGGGCCGAGCGGGCCAGGTCGCGGGTCGTGGCGGCCGCCGCGGTGCTTCCGGCCGCGACGATCCGGGAGTACGCCGACAGCGACCATGACCTCCACGCCCAGCACCCGGATCGCGTCGCCGCCGACCTGCTGAGCCTGGCGGATGGGCCGTCATGACGGGCCTGCTCGTCATCATGGGGTCCGGCGAGACGACGCCGACCATGATCAAGCCGCATCGGGCGATCTTTGAGCGGGTCGGCGACCGGCCGGCCGTGGTGCTCGACACGCCGTACGGATTTCAGTCCAACGCCGACGACATCTCCGGCCGCACGACGGCCTACTTCGCCGATAGCGTCGGTCGGGAGGTCGACGTGCTGTCGTGGCGCCGTCCGCCGGCCACCGAGCTGGCCCGGGAGCAGGCGCTCACCTCGCTGCGCGACGCCGGCTGGGTCTTCGCCGGCCCCGGCAGCCCGACGTACACGCTGCGCCAATGGGCCGACACTCCCGTCCCGCAGCTGCTTGCCAACAAACTGCTGCGCGGCGGCGCGGTCGTGTTCGCCAGCGCGGCCGCCCTGACGCTCGGTAGCCATACCGTCCCGGTGTACGAGATCTACAAGGCGGGCACCGACCCGCACTGGGTTGAGGGCATGGACGTGGTGCGTAAGGTCACCGGCCGGCCCGCGGTCGTGATCCCGCACTACGACAACGCCGAGGGCGGTCACCACGACACCCGGTACTGCTACCTCGGCGAGGGCCGGCTCGCCGCGATGGAGGCCGAGCTGCCGGCCGATGCGTTCGTCCTCGGCGTCGACGAGCACACGGCGGTCTACCTCGACCTCGCGGCCGGCACGGCGTCGGTCGTCGGGAACGGCGTGCTGACGATCCGTCGGCGCGGGCGCAGTGTCCTGCATCCGGCCGGCAGCGTGCTCGAGCTGGCCAAGCTGGGCGACGTCAGCGTCGCGACCGGGCCGGGGTCGGTGCCGCGCCCGACCGAGGCCGCCCCGCGCGACGACGGCGACGGCTCGGGTACCCGGCGGCCGGTTACCTCGATCCGGGAGGAGGCCGATCGGCTCGACGCCCGGTTCTCCGACTCGTTGGCCGAGCGCAATGTGGACGGCTGCGTGGCCGCCCTGCTTGAGCTCGAGCAGGTCCTCGTCGACTGGGCGGGGGACGCGCTCACCTCGGACGATGGCGACCACGCGCGGGGCATGCTGCGCGGGATGGTGATCCGGCTCGGTCGGCTGGCCGACTCCGGCGCCCGGGACCCGCGCGACGTGCTCGCCCCGTTCGTCGACGCACTGCTGGAGGTGCGGGCGGGGGCCCGGAACGGCAAGGACTTCGCCACCTCCGACCGGATCCGCAGCCGGCTGGCCGCCGCCGGCGTCGAGGTGCGCGACACCCCGGACGGCGCCGAGTGGGAGCTGCGCTGAGGGGTCCGAAGCCGCGGTCACCCTGCGTAGCGTGTCCGGCCGGCATGTATCGCACGACTTCCACGCCCCACCCGATGTGCCCCACGCCCGCCCAAGCGTGGTTTCCGCGCGATACACCGTCCCCGACGCGGCGAAGCCGCCCGAATGCAGCGAGGGCCATTGTTACGGTGCGGGGGACCCGGAATCCGGGTCCCCCGCTGGGAAGGGACGGCAGGCTATCCGCCAACACTGGAGGGTGCCGGGTCGGCGCCCGACGACAGCTCGGGCGGCCAGGATCGGCTGTTCTCCACTGCGACCGCGGCTGGCACCGCGCTCACCCGGGATAACGAGGCGCGCGCGGCTCAAGTGACGGGCATTTATGCGGCGGCCTTCTTGGCCAGGTTCTCGTCCAGGGCCTTCATGAACTCGTCCGTGGTCAGCCACGGCGCGTCCTTCGAGATCAACAACGCGAGATCCTTCGTCATCTGGCCCCCCTCGACAGTCTCCACACAGACCTGCTCCAGCCGCTCGGCGAACGCGGTGACGGCGGGGGTGCCGTCCAGCTTGCCGCGGTGCGCCAGCCCTCGGGTCCAGGCGAAGATGGACGCGATCGGGTTGGTGGAGGTCTTCTCGCCCCGCTGCCACTGGCGGTAGTGCCGGGTCACCGTGCCGTGCGCCGCCTCGGCCTCGACGGTCCGGCCGTCCGGGGTCATCAGGACCGACGTCATCAGCCCCAGCGACCCGAAGCCCTGCGCGACGGTGTCGGACTGCACGTCGCCGTCGTAGTTCTTGCACGCCCAGACGTACCCGCCCTCCCACTTCAGTGCGGCGGCCACCATGTCGTCGATGAGCCGGTGCTCGTAGGTCAGCCCGGCCGCCGCGAACTCATCGGCGAACTCGGTCTCGAACACCTCGGCGAACAGGTCCTTGAACCGGCCGTCGTACGCCTTGAGGATCGTGTTCTTCGTGGACAGGTAGACCGGGTAGTTGCGCGCCAGGCCGTACCGGAACGAGGCCCGCGCGAAGTCGCGGATCGACTCGTCGAAGTTGTACATGCCCAGAACGACACCGCCGCCCGGGAAGTCGGCGACGGTGAACTCCATCGGCTGGCCGCCGTCGGCCGGCTGGTAGCTGATGGTCACCGTGCCCGGACCGGGCACCACAAAGTCGGTGGCCTTGTACTGGTCGCCGTGCGCGTGACGGCCGATGACGATCGGCTTGGTCCAGGACGGCACGAGCCGCGGCACGTTGGACATAATGATCGGCTCGCGGAAGATCACACCACCGAGAATGTTCCTGATCGTGCCGTTCGGCGAGCGCCACATCTTCTTCAGGCCGAACTCCGCGACACGCGCCTCGTCGGGGGTGATGGTGGCGCACTTGACGCCGACGCCGTGCCGCTTGATGGCGTTGGCGGCGTCAACGGTGACCTGGTCGTCGGTCGCGTCCCGGTGCTGGATGGACAGGTCGAAGTGTTGCAGCTCGAGGTCGAGGTATGGCTGGATCAATTGCTCGCGGATCTGCTTCCAAATGATCCGGGTCATCTCGTCGCCGTCGAGCTCGACGACCGGGTTGGTTACCTTGATCTTCGCCACGACCGGCGCTCCCTTCGGTGTCTCGCCATAGCAGTACGAGCGTACTGGACGCCGCCAGCAGAGCACACTCGGGGCGACGTGCCGAATGCTGTCCCGGCGGCCCCCACTCGGCCGCGGCCGGTGGGACTATCGAAAGATGCCTGTGAGCCGTGTGTTCGACGGTGTGACGGTCGTCGCGCTCGACGATGGTGCCGGCCCGTTCTTTCGATCGCGTACGGACGCGTTTCCCGGCGCAACGCCCGAGCAGTGGGCCCGGGCAGACGCGTACGACCCGGGCGCGCTGACCGCCGGCGGCGAGTGGCTCCTGCGGTTCCGCTGCTTCGCGATCCGGCTGGACGACGGCTCGGTGATCCTCGTCGACGCGGGGATCGGCCCGGCCGACGCGCCCGCGTCGGCGTGGGCCCCGGTGCCCGGCCAGCTCCCCAACGAGCTGGCGGCCGCCGACATCGCTCCCGACGACGTATCGACGGTCGTGCTGACGCACCTGCACACCGACCACGTGGGCTGGGCAGTGACCGACGGCACGGCGTACTTCCGGAACGCGACCTACCTGCTGCAGGGCACGGAGCTGGCCGAGATCGGCCGGATCAACCCCGAGCTGGCCGATTCGGTCATCGCCCCACTCCGTGCGAGCGGCCAGCTCTCCACAGTGGACGGCGAACGCTGGCTCGGCACCGGGTTGCGGGTCGTGGCCACCCCGGGCCACACGCCGGGTCACCAGTCGGTCAAGCTCGACACCCCGGACGGTCTCCTCGTCTTCACCGGCGACCTGGTCGTGCACGCCATCCAGTTGCTCGAACCCGACGTACCCTACGCGAGCGAGATGGACCAAGACGCGGCCCGCGCGTCGCGTACCAAACTCCTGGACTACCTGGCCACCACCGGCGGGACGCTCGCCACGGCGCACCTCGCCGAGCCGTTCGTCAGGGTGTAGTCGGCGCCGCCCACGCGATCTCCGCGAGGCCGGCCTCGCGAAGCGCGGCGTTGACCGCGCCGAAATGGCGGCAGCCGCGGAAGCGGCCGACGTTCATCGGACTGGGGTGGCCGGCCTCGAGCACCACGTGTTGCGGGCCGGAGACGAGCGCGGCCTTCTTCCGTGCGTACCCACCCCACAGCACGAACACCACGCGGCTCGGCTTCGCATCCAGCGCACGGATCGCCGCATCCGTGAGGTGCTCCCAGCCGTGGCCGGCGTGCGAGGCCGCAGCGCCGGCCCGCACGGTCAACACCGCGTTGAGCAGCAGTACGCCCTGAGCCGCCCACCGGGTCAGGTCGCCGTCGACCGGGGCCGGGCAGCCCAGGTCGTCAACCAGCTCGCGGAAGATGTTGCGCAGCGAGGGCGGGATCGGCACACCGGGCGGCACGCTGAAGCAGAGCCCGTGTGCCTGTCCCTCCCCGTGGTACGGGTCCTGGCCCAGGATCAGCACTCGGGCCCGGTCGAGCGGGCACAGGCGGAACGCCCGGAACAGGTCGTCCCACGGGGGGTAGACCACGTGCCGGGCGTACTCCGCGCCGACGAACTCGCCGAGCGACGAGACCACGTCGGGATCGAGGTGCGGCGCCATCGCTTCCCGCCAGTCGGTGGGCAACCGCTCCAGAAGGTCCACCGTTACAGGTCGGCGACGTCCGCCTGCTTGGCGCGGACCGCGGCGGCGGCCTCCTTCAGGTCGGCCAGCTCGGAGTCGGTCAGGTCGGTCTCGACGACGCGCTTGACGCCGGTGGCGCCGATCTCTGCTTCGACTCCCAGGTATACCCCGGAGATGCCGTACTCCCCGTCAACCCAGGCGCAGACCGGCATGACCGCGCCGGAGTCCTCGGCGATGGCCCGCGCCATCCGGGCCGCCGCGGCCGACGGAGCGTAGTACGCGGAGCCCGTCTTGAGTAGCGCCACGACCTCGGCACCGCCGTTGCGGGTGCGTACGACCAACTCCTCGATCTTCTCCGCCGGCAGGAGCTCGACCAGCGGCTTACCGTCCACAGTGCACCGCGACGGCACGGGCACCATCGTGTCGCCGTGCGACCCGAGCGTGAGGGTCTTCACGGATGCCACCGGGACCGCAAGCGTCTCGGCGACGAAGTGGGTGAACCGGGCGGTGTCGAGCATGCCGGCCTGGCCCATGACGCGGTTCTTGGGGAACTGCGTGGCGATCTGGGTCAGCGCGGTCATCTCGTCGAGCGGGTTGGACACGACGATGACCACGGAGTTCGGGGCGTACTTGGCGACGTTCTCCGACACCTGGCGGACGATCTTGGCGTTGACGCCGAGGAGGTCCATCCGGCTCATGCCCGGCTTCCGCGGCAGGCCCGCCGTGATCACGACGATGTCCGAGCCCTGGATGACCTCGTACCCCTCGCCGCCCTGCCCCGTCGTCTGTCCGACGACGCGGGTCTCGAAGCCCTCGATCGGGCGGGACTGGTTGATGTCCAGGGCCAGGCCCTCGGGCTTGCCCTCGATGATGTCGGTGAGTACGACGGTGTCGAAGACGTCGTACTCGGCGAGGCGCTGCGCGGTCGTCGAGCCGTAGAAGCCGGCGCCGACGACGGTGACCTTCTTGCCCATGAGTGAACTCCCGGTGACAGCCCTTGGGGACGAAGCGCACCATAACGCGGCCCGGTCCACCTCGGCCGGCCGGGTCAGGCGCCGAGGAACCCGGGCCGTCGGGTCAGGCCGCGGCGCGCCCGGCCAGCTCGACCACGTTGGTCAACAGCATGGCCCGCGTCATGAGGCCGACCCCGCCCGGCACGGGCGCGAGGTAGCCGGCCACCTCCGCCACGTCCGGCGCCACGTCGCCGGTGTAGCGTCCCTTGCCGTCGTCGCCGACGACACGGGTGAGACCCACGTCGACGACCGCCGCGCCGGGCCGGACCATGTCGCGGGTGATCAGACGGGGCAGGCCCGCCGCTACCACCAGGATGTCGGCCCGCCGGGCGTGCGCGGCGAGATCGCGGGTGCCGGTGTGACAGAGGGTGACCGTCGCGTTCTCGCTGCGCCGGGTGAGCAGCAGGCCCAGCGGGCGGCCGACCGTCGTGCCGCGGCCGATCACGGTGACGTCGGCCCCGGCGATCGGTACGCGGAACCGCCGCAGCAGCTCCACGATGCCAAGGGGCGTGCAGGGCAGCGGCCCCTGGTACCCGAGCACGAGCCGGCCGAGGTTGATCGGGTGCAGGCCGTCCGCGTCCTTCGCCGGATCGATCCGCTCGAGGACGCGCTGGGTGTCGAGGTGACGCGGCATCGGAAGCTGGACGATGTAGCCGTGACAGGCCGGGTCGGCGTTGAGCTCGCCGACCACGGCCTCGACCTCGTCCTGGGTGGCGCTCGAGGGCAGCTCCCGGCGGATCGACGCGATGCCCACCTCCGCGCAGTCGCGGTGCTTGCCGTCGACGTACGCGCGAGAGCCCGGGTCATCGCCGACCAGCACCGTGCCGAGCCCGGGAACGGTACCCCGCTCAACGAGCGCCTTCACGCGCTGGCGCAGCTCATCCTTGATCGTCGCCGCGGTCGCCTTGCCGTCCAGCACCGTCGCCGTCACTGGGCCCCCTCCGGATATCGGCCGGGCGAACTCCCCGTTTCGCAACTCTAGCCAGCCCGGCCGGGCGAAAGGGCGGGTTGGACAACGCTACGGCTCCACGCGGGCGCCGTACGCCTGTGCCACGAGCGCGGCCTGCGCCAGATCGAGGCGTACGCCGGTGAGATCGACACCGCGGAGCGCGACACCGGTGAGGTCGGCGCCGCGGAGGTCCGCGTCCCTGAGCGTGGTGTGGTGCAGCCGGGCGGACCCAAGATCCGCACCGGTCAGGTCGGCCCGGCTCAGGTTGGCCTCGGTCAGGTCGGCCTCTCGCAGCCGCAGCCGCGCGAGCGATACGCCGGTGAGGTTCTGCCCGCGCAGGGCGACGAACGACCAATCCCCGCCGTCGACATGCAGCGGGAGCAACTCGCACTCCTCGAACTGGGTGCCGGTGAGCTTGCAGTCAGTCAGCCTCGCATCGAAGAACGAACAGCGCCGGACCGAGCACCGCAGCAGCGCGCACCGCGTCAGCTCGGCGGCGTTGAATTTGACGTTGCCGAACCGGCACTCGGTGAACCCGCAGCCGACGAGCACCGCCTCGCTCAGGTCCACATCCGAGAACTCGCACCCCTCGAACTGAACGCCCGTCAGCTCGTCGAGGGCCCAGTCCTCGCCGATGATCCGTTCCCCACTGCGGTGTTCCATGGTGCCCGATCCTGCCGCACGGCGAGTGCGCCGGCGCTCCGCCCCCGTTTGTCAGGCTGCCGCGGTGCCGCGCGCCGCTCGGGTGCCCCGTCCGCTCGCGTTCCTGCCGTTCCGGGGCAGCGTCGCGGTCGCCGATGGCTTGCTCAGCGGCAGGATGCTGCGCGGTCCCGAGTCGCGCCGGCTGTTGCCCGACGTCTACGTGCACGCCTCCGCCGCGCTCGACCACCGGACCTGGTGCGACGCGGTGGGCCTCATCTTGCCGTCGGGTGCGGCGATCGGCGGTGCTAGCGCGGCGTACTTGTGGGGTGTCAACCTGCTCGCGCACGACGGGCCGGTCACCGTGGTCGTGCCACGAGTGGCGCGGATGCGACCACACAGCGGCGTCCGGATAGTCCGCTCGACACTGCCCGCGGCAGACGTCACCCGATTCGCCGGACTGCCGGTGACCACGCCGCTGCGCACCGCCTTCGACCTCGCGCGGTCGGCACGCGTCGAGGGGGTCGTGGCGCTCGACGCGCTGCTCCACCGTCGGGTGGTGAAACTCGACGCGTTACACACCTACGCCGGCAGCCATGCCCGCTGGCCGGGGATGCCAATCTTGGCCGAGGCGCTGTCGCTGGCCGAGCCACTGGCCGAGTCGCCGATGGAGACCCGGCTGCGCCTGCTGCTCGTGGATGCGGGCCTGCCGCGTCCAGTTGCCCAACACCAGGTGAGCGACCGCCGCACGCACGAGCGGTACGCCACGGACGCTACCGGCGCCCGATGAGGTCAGTGACGTACCGCTCGTCAGTGGAAGAAGTGCCGCGTGCCGGTGAGGTACATCGTGATGCCGGCACCATTGGCCGCCGCGATCACCTCTTCGTCGCGTAGCGAGCCGCCCGGCTGCACCACCCCTCGGACGCCGGCGTCGATGAGCACCTGAAGGCCGTCGGGGAACGGGAAGAACGCGTCGGAGGCGGCGACCGCGCCGCGGGCGCGCGCCGCACCGGCGCGGGCGACCGCGAGCCGGGCCGCGTCCACGCGGTTGACCTGACCCATGCCGATCCCGACCGTGGCACCGTCCGCGGCGAGCAGGATCGCGTTGGACTTGACCGCCCGCACCGCCCGCCACGCGAAGGCGAGGTCGCGCAGCATCTCGGCGGACGCGGGCTGGCCGGCGGCGAGCCGCCAGGCCGCCGGGTCGTCTCCCGGTGCGTCGACGCCGTCCCGGGTCTGCGTGAGTACGCCTCCGGACACCTGCCGGAACTCGACGGCCGGTGGCCGCCAGGACGGGGCGACCAGCACGCGCAGCCCCTTCCGCGCGCTCAACACCGACGCCGCCTCGTCCACATAGGAGGGAGCGACGATCACCTCGGTGAAGACGTCGGTCAACTGCTTCGCAAGCTCAACGGTCACTTCGGCGTTGACCGCGATGACTCCACCGAACGCGGACACCGGATCGCACGCGTGCGCCTTGCGGTGTGCATCCGCAACATCCGTACCGATCGCGATGCCACACGGGTTGGCGTGCTTCACGATCGCCACCGCGGCAACCTCGGGGCCGAGGTCGTGCGCTGCCCGCCAGGCGGCGTCCGCATCGACGTAGTTGTTGTACGACATCGCCTTGCCGTGCAGCTGTCTGGCCTGGGCGAGCCCCGGCGCGGCCGCCGCGTCGGTATACAGCGCCGCCGCCTGATGCGGGTTCTCGCCGTACCGCAGCACATCCGCTCGCCGCAGGGCCCACCCGGCGAACTCCGGCCACCGCTCCTCGCTCGGCGCGAGCTCCCTGGCGCACCACGCGGCCACGGCCACGTCGTACTCGGCGATGCCCGCGAAGGCCCGGGCCGCGAGGGCCCGGCGCTGCGCGAGCGTCGTGCCGCCATCGTCAAGCGCGGCCATCACGAGGGGGTACGCCGAAACCGACGTCACGACGGCCACCGATTCGTGGTTCTTCGCGGCGGCGCGGACCATCGCCGGACCGCCGATGTCGATCTGCTCGACGCATTCGTCCCGGCCGGCACCGGACGCGACCGTCTCCTGGAAGGGGTACAGGTTCGACACGAGCAGGTCGAACGGTGCGATGCCCAGCTCGACGAGCTGTGCGGCGTGCGAGTCGAGCCGCAGGTCGGCGAGGAGACCGGCGTGCACCTTCGGGTGCAGGGTCTTGACCCGGCCGTCGAGGATCTCGGGAAAGCCGGTCAGCTCCTCCACCCGGGTCACCGGCGCGCCGGCTGCCTCGATCGCCGCGGCCGTCGACCCGGTCGACACGATCTCGACGCCGGCCGCGTGGAGCGCGCGGGCCAGGTCGGCCAGTCCGGTCTTGTCGTACGCGCTGACCAGCGCCCGCCTAATCGGCCGCCGACGCTCGCTCATGGAATGGTGACCTTCCTTCCCGTGATGGTCCACCCTTCGCGCACCAGCCGGCCGACCTGCTCGACGAGCTGACGCCGCTCCGCCTCCTTGATGCGCTCGGTCAGGGCGTCCTCGGTGTCGTCGTCGTGCACGGGCACGGCCACCTGGGCGACGATCGGCCCCGTGTCCACGCCGGCGTCCACGAAGAACAGCGTCGCGCCGGCGATCTTCACACCGTACGCGAGGGCGTCGCGGGGCCCGTGCATGCCCGGGAACGCGGGCAGCAACGCGTTGTGCGTGTTCAGGTAACGGTCCCCAAACGCCGCCAGGAAATCCGCACCCACCAGCTTGAGGAAGCCCGCGGAGATGACGAGGTCGGGCTTGTGCTCGTTGACGTGCGCGGTCAGCGCCCGGTCCCACGCGTCCCGGGTCGGATACGACGTCAGCTCGTCCACGAACGTCGCGACGCCGGCGTTCGCGGCCCGATCCAGGCCGGCGGCGCCGCGACGGTCCGAGCCGACGGCGACGACCTCGGCGCCGTACGCGGGATCGGCGCAGGCGTCGAGCAGCGCCTGCAGGTTGGTTCCGGCACCGGATATCAGCACCACGAGCCGGGCGGGCCTCCCGTTCCGAGCAGCCGCCGACGGCGTACGCCGGGCGTCGGAGGCCGGTAAATCCACGGGGTGACCCTACCGTTGGGTGCGCTTCATCGGATATGAAGGGCAAGGACCACACGACCGAGGGAGCGCATCCGTGTCCGACAGCGCGAGGCCGCACGGCTCGCCACCACCGCCTCCCGGCCAGGGCGGGGGCGGCCACGGACCGAGCCCGCTGTCGGATCGGGTCGCCCGCATCGGCGGCCGGAGCAACGTGCTCGGCCTCCTCTCGGTTCTGTTCGGGATCGTTGGCGTGGGCTGCTGCTGTTGTCCCTGGCTGGACGGCGCGCCGCTGCTCGGCGGCGTACCCGCCGCGGTGCTCGGGTTCCTGCACGTCGAGCGGGCGCGCCGCGGTCAGGCGACGATGCCCTTCCTGGGCTGGATCGGCGTCGTTCTCGGCGTGCTGGCGCTGTGTCTCGGCGCGGTCAGCTTCAGCGACCGGTTCCACAGCGTCCAGAACGACGTGACTCCGTACTGAGTGGCCACGGGCGGACCGCCGCTAGCCACGCCGACGCAACAGCCCCCAGCCGATCGCCGCACCGGTGAGCGTGCCGAGCGCCATGACGCCGGACGACACGGCGCCCACCTGCCAGCCCACCGGGCCGACCTCGGCGAGTCGACCGTCCCCGAGCGGGCCAGCGGACGCGAACGCGGCGAGCCCCAGGAGGACGCCTGCGACCGGCCCGGCGATGACGGCGGCGCCGAGCAGCCGTCGCCAGCCACCCTCGGCCGTCCCTGGCGATGCCGCGCGCACGCGGCGGGCCAACAGCCACCCGGCCACGGCGCCCGCAACGAGCGGGAGGCACAGCGCGAGCGCCGCCGGGCCGTCCAGCGGCGCGGCGGGCAGGCCGGCGACGAGCGGGACCGCCGGCAGCGCACCGACGTTGACCTCGGTGGCGCGCACCACCGTGTCACCGCCGATCGCGAACCCCGGACCGATGAGGTACGCCGCGGCCCAGACCGCCGCGTTCGGCGCGTACGCCAGGCAGATTAGCGTGATTCCGGCCTGGCCGGCGGCGCCGGTGTGGTATGCGGCGATGGTGTCCGCGGCGTCACCACCCGCGATGGCGATCGCCGTGCCCGCGAGCAGCGCCCCGATGCCAAGCATCGCGAGCGCTGCCACCACGCCGGTGCGCAGTCCGTCGCGCAGCGCGGCCGGCGTGCGGGCCGCGACCGCCCCGAGACCGCCCGTCGAACGCAACGCTCCGGACAAGGCGGCAAATGCGCCGAACACCGCGAGCGTCCCACCGGCGCGAATGGGCGACAGCGGCGGCCCCGAGGCGTTCACGAGGGCGCCGGCCACGAGGCCGAGCACTCCGTACGCGATGCCGACGGCGACCGCGACGGCGAGAGCACGACGTGGCGAGCCGCTGCCGCGCGCGCGGATGGCCCGGGTGGCGTGCACGCCGGCGCGGGACACCCGCCAGGCGGCGAAGCCGGCCACCGTGAGCGGTGCGAGCCCGAGTGGACCACTCGGCGTCCGCAGCGGTACGCCGTGTCCGAGTAGCCAACCGGCGAGCCCGAGCCTTGCGGTGCCGCCGACCGAGCCCGCTCCCTCGACGAGCTGAACGAGGCCGAGCCCGGCCGCGACGGGCACGTAGGTGAGGAGCGCCGCCCAGGTCGCCGCCACCACGGCCGCGACGGCGAGCGGCGCATGCCGAAGCCTCCGTGGCGCAGGGCGCCGCCGCGGCAGGCGTACCGTATCGCGGTTGTCGGCCGGCTGCGGCGGCGCCGGTGGCAAAGCGTGGATCTCGTCGGCGGGCGGCGTCTGCCGCGCGGCGAGGTGGGCGGCCTCCGCCGCGGTGAGCACGTCCTCCGGCCCCGGAGCGCGAGTCGCGCCGGCCGGCCGGTCATGGGGGGTGCCAACCATTGGCGCCTACTCTTCCACGCTCGGGGGCTCGGCGGCCTGTGCGACACCGCGACACCGCGACGCCGGCGACGCGGTCACGCCGGGGCGCCCCGAACCCTCCCGAGATCCGTTACCCTGCGCGGCATGACTGGACCGTATCCGCCGCCGGCGGCGGCGCCGGCCAACGACCGCACGAACCTGTGGGGTTGGCTCGGCATCGTCATCGGCCTGCTCTGCTGCGGCATCCTCGGCATCATTTTCGGCGTGCTCTCCCTGCAGGAGGCGCGCAAGCACGGCAAGCCCCAGACGTTGGGCTGGATCGCGATCGCCGTCAGCGCCCTGAACATCATCGCCGGTGGCGTCCTCCGCGCCACCGGCAACTTCCCCGGCCAGTGAGGCGGATGGGGTGGGTCGCGAGCGACCCACCCCCAATCCTGGGCTCGGACCGGTTAGACCATGATGTCGTGCATCAGCCGGGCGGTCTCGCTCGGCGTCTTACCGACCTTGACGCCGGCCGCCTCGAGCGCCACCTTCTTCGCCTCGGCGGTTCCGGACGAGCCGGAGATGATCGCGCCCGCGTGGCCCATCGTCTTGCCCGGGGGCGCGGTGAACCCGGCGATGTAGCCGACCACGGGCTTGGTGACGTTCGCCTTGATAAAGTCGGCGGCCCGCTCCTCGGCGTCCCCGCCGATCTCTCCGATCATCACGATCCCGTCGGTCTCCGGGTCGTCCTGGAACGCGGCTAGCGCGTCGATGTGCGTGGTGCCGATGACGGGGTCGCCACCGATGCCGACGCACGTGGAGAAGCCGATGTCACGGAGCTCGTACATCATCTGGTAGGTCAGCGTGCCGCTCTTGCTGACCAGGCCGATGCGGCCGCCGCCGGTGATGTCCGCGGGGATGATGCCGGCGTTCGAGGCGCCCGGCGAGGCGATGCCCGGACAGTTGGGTCCGATGATGCGGGTCCGGTTACCGGTGGCCACGGCGTGCGCCCAGAACGCCGCCGTGTCGTGCACCGGTATGCCCTCGGTGATGACGACCGCGAGCCCTATGCCGGCGTCGATGGCCTCGACGACCGCGTCCTTTGCGAACGCCGGCGGCACGAAGATGACCGTGGTGTCCGCGCCGGTCTCGGCCATGGCGTCCACGACCGTGCCGAAGACCGGCAGCTTCGTGCCCTCAAAGTCGAGCTGCTGGCCGGCCTTGCGGGGGTTCGTGCCGCCCACGATCGCCGTGCCGGCGGCGAGCATCCGCTTCGTGTGCTTGGTGCCCTCGGAACCCGTGATGCCCTGGACGATGACCTTCGAGTTCCTGGTCAGCCAGATCGTCATGATCAGACCCCCGTCGCCGCGAGCTCAGCGGCGCGCCTGGCCGCACCGTCCATTGTGTCCACTTGCTCGACGAGCGGGTTGCTGGCGGATTCCAGAATCCTCCGGCCCGCCTCGGCGTTGTTGCCGTCGAGCCGCACCACGAGCGGTTTGGTGACCGCCTCGCCGCGCTCGGCGAGCAGGCCTAGCGCGTGGACGATCCCGTTGGCCACCTCGTCGCACGCCGTGATGCCGCCGAACACATTGACGAACACCGACCTGACCGAGGGGTCCGACAGCACGATCTCCAGCCCGTTGGCCATCACCGACGCCGAAGCGCCGCCACCGATGTCGAGGAAGTTCGCGGGCTTCACGCCGCCGAACTCCTCGCCGGCGTACGCCACGACGTCCAGAGTGGACATCACCAGGCCGGCGCCGTTGCCGATGATGCCGACATCGCCGTCCAGCTTGACGTAGTTGAGGTCCTTCTCCTTGGCCGCCTGCTCCAGCGGGTCGACCGCGGCCGTGTCGACGAACGCCTCGTGGTCGGGGTGACGGAAGTCGGCGTTGCCGTCCAGCGTCACCTTGGCGTCCAGGCACAGCACGCGACCGGCGGCGGTCTTGGCGAGCGGGTTCACCTCGACCAACGTGGCGTCCTCGGCCACGAAGGCCTGCCACATTTTGACGGCGATGTCGACGACCTGATCGACCACCTCGGCCGGGAACTTCGCGGCGATGACTATCGCGCGCGCGGTCGGCTCGTCGACGCCGCGGTTGGCGTCGATCGCCACCTTGGCGACCTTGTCTGGTGCCTCGGCGGCCACCTGCTCGATGTCCATTCCGCCGGCCACGCTGGCGATGCACAGGAAGGTGCGGTCGGCCCGGTCCAGCAGATACGAGAAGTAATACTCCTCGGCTATATCCGCGGTCTCGGCCAGCATCACCTGGTGCACCGTGTGGCCCTTGATGTCCATGCCGAGGATGTCGGTCGCGTGGGCCAGCGCCTCGGCCGGGTCGGCCGCGAGCTTGACCCCGCCCGCCTTGCCCCGGCCACCGACCTTCACCTGGGCTTTGACGACGACGCGGCCGCCGAGCCGCTCGGCGATCGCGCGTGCCTCCTCGGGGGTCGACGCGACGCCGCCGTCCAGCACAGGCAACCCGTGCCGCTCGAACAGGTCGCGCCCCTGGTACTCATACAGGTCCACGAAAACCTCTTCGCTCATGCCCGCCTGGGGTTTGACGAGCCGTCCCGCCCGCCGAGGTTTGGACGGGCCTTCCCGGCGCAGCCTAGCGAGCCAGCCACGGCGCGCATCCGGCCGGGTGCGCCCTGCCCCCTTCCGGATGATCATGACGTTTCCGTCGGACACGCCCGGCGTGTCTTACCGGAAGGTCATGATCATCTGCAACGGCCGGGAAGCGGTGGCGCAAATCGGCCGAAAATTGCGTCCGTGCGCGCGTAACCCCCCACTCAGGGCGGTCGTTGAGTAGGACGTCGGCGGGCGAGAGAGCGTCGACGACGACGGCCGATGCCCTGTCGGTCGAGGGGTGGCGGCGGGGCGTCGTGCATAGAGGGGCCGGACGTGTGAGGGGTGCGTCCGGTCCCTCCCTGTGTGTCAAGCGACCTGGGCTGCCACGTTCTCGCGTACCCACTCGACGATCGACTGGGTGGTGGCCCCGGGTGTAAAGATCTTTGCGACGCCGAGCAGCTCCAGTTCGGGGATGTCGGCCTCCGGGATGATGCCGCCGCCGAACACGACGACGTCCTCGGCCCCGCGCTCGCGGAGGAGCTCGATGACACGGCGGAACAGCGTCATGTGGGCGCCCGAGAGCACGGACAGCCCGACCGCATCGGCGTCCTCCTGGATGGCGGTCTCCACGATCTGCTCGGGGGTCTGGTGCAGCCCGGTGTAAATGACCTCCATGCCGGCGTCGCGCAACGCTCGCGCCACCACCTTGGCACCCCGGTCATGCCCGTCCAGGCCGGGCTTCGCGACCACGACCCGAATTCGAGAGCTCATCGCCCAACCCTTTCCAGCGAGTGCCTGACCGAACGGTAACGCTCCGGTGGCGCGGCTCGCGGGTCGGGGCCACCCCTTAGGGGTACGCCTCGCGTGGGCGACCAATATGACGATGGGTAGTCGTCAACGTAGCCGAACGCTACTAACGAGGTTGCCCACAAAAGGTTACGAACTCCGGCATTCCACAGCGGACAGTCGCACCGTCGGTCCGCAATTTGGCGAGGCGGCTTGTGACAGGCCGTAGGGGTTGGCTACGGTGTCCCTCGTTGTCATCCATGCGACACCTTGGCTGACAGCGCGCCCATCCCGGCGCACCCCCAACGCACTATTCGCCGGGCGGGCAGCACAGAGTCTGACATTCGGAGGATTGTGCGTGCGCCAGCGCTTGTCGTCTGAGCCCGACCGGTACCGAGGTCGCCGCCGCGTGCCCACACCCCCGCGTAAGCGCTACGCCGCGGTCGTCACGACCGCCTTCGTCGGCGCGGGCGTGGTGGCCATGGGCGCCGGCGCGGCAATGCCCGACGCGAAGGCGGTCAGCCCGTCCGCGCTGGCCGATCTCGACGGCGGGCTGAGCCCGGACCAGATCGCCGCGCGCACCGACGCGGCCGAGCGCGCCTCGCGTGACGAGGCGCGAGGCCTGACCACCTCGATGAACCAGGCGAAGCCCGACGTCTGGCTGCTGCCCCTGCACAACTACCGCTTCACCTCGCCGTACGGCATCCGCTGGGGCAAGCTGCACGCGGGCGTTGACCTGGCCGCGCCGGAGGGCACGCCGTACCACGCCGTGCACGCCGGCACGGTCAAGCTCGCCCGGTGGTACGGCGGGTACGGCTACTGCGTGATCGTTGATCACGGCAACGGGCTGGAGACCGTGTACGGCCACTCGTCAAAGCTGCTGGTGCGTGAGGGACAGCACGTCGAGGCCGGCGACACGCTGGCCCTGGTGGGCAACACCGGCTACTCGTTCGGTACCCACCTACACCTCGAGATTCGCGTCAACGGGGAGCCCCGCGACCCGATCCCCTGGTTCCGCGGCGTGGGAGTGGACATCAAGCTCGAAACAGAAGCTATCTACGGCGGGGTAGTCGGCCAGTAACAGGGTGCTATCCGGACACGGATGGACGCACCACATTGGACAGGTCGCGAACGCGCGACCATCGGGCCGAATTGTTTCCTACGTCACACCGCCGGTTGTGTCCCAGCTCACCTTTCCGTTACAAGGAGTGACCGGGAGCTAATGCCTGATATTCGGGCATATCACATCTATTCCGGGCGTGCTCACACCCACCCTCGCCTGCCCGTCATACCCACGGTGAACCTCCGCCTAACACCATTGGCCGTCCGCGTGTCAGACGACGACCACGGAGGTTTCCCCCGTGCCACACAGCAACACGAACGACCCCCGCAACCGCATCGACGCGATCCGCCGCCGGGTCCAGACCCGTCTCGGCGCCCTGAGCGGACGCAGTCGGCTCGTGCTGATGGCGACGATCGCGCTCGTCGCTATCGGCCTCGCGAGCGTGGCGGCCACCGCCGCGATCGACGGCCACGACCCGAAGCCGGCCGCCGTGGCGCAGGCCTCGGACCAGAAGGCCCTGACCGACGCGGCGCAGCATGCCGACCGCTCGCAGCGAACGGCGCCCACGCCGGCCCCGACCAAGGCGGCCGTGCCCGCCCCTAAGCCGAAGGCGGCAGCAAAGCCCGCCCCGAAGGCGACCGTCAAGAAGGCGCCCGCGCCCAAGCCCAAGCCGAAGCCGGCCTGGGTCTCCCCGATGCCGGGCGCCGAGACCACTTCGTGCTACGGCATGCGGTGGGGCGTCCTGCACGCCGGCATCGACCTCGCAAAGCCGGCGGGTACCCCGATCCGTGCCATCGGCGCCGGCACCGTGTTCTCGGCCGGCTGGGCCTACAGCGGCTACGGCGACTCGGTCGTGATCAACCACGGCCACGGCTACTACACGCACTACGCACACATGTCGAGGCACGCCGTCCACATCGGCCAGCGGGTCGTGCCCGGCCAGGTCATCGGCTACGAGGGCGCGACCGGCGACGCCCAGGGCCCACACCTGCACTTCGAGGTGCACCACGGCATGTGGAACCAGATCAACCCCGCGCCGTTCATGCGTGCGCGTGGCGTGAACCTGGGCTGCTGAGGCCCGCCTCCCCCCGGAGACACCGGGCCCGGTCTGGCTAGCCAGACCGGGCTCGGTGCGTGAGTGCGGCGGTTCACACCTTTTCGACGGGCGCGTGCCGGAGCACGATCCAGAGCACCTGGTCGCCGAAGTCGATCTGGACGCGGGCGCGAGGACCCTGGCCCTCGACCGCGAGGACCCGGCCCAGGCCGTACCGCTGATGGTTGATGCGGTCGCCGACCGTGAGCGTCGGCACCTGCCGGAGATCGCTGGCCGTCGCCAGGCTGGCGGCATCGATGCCGAGCCGTTCCGCGAGCCGCGACGCCCTCGGCGTACCACCGGTAAAGTCTCCGCGCGGGGCGCGGTCCCCGACTGCCCGGCGCCCGCCGACCCCGCCCCCCATCCCGGACCAGGACGTGTACGCGGCCTCCGTACGCTCCCAGCTCACCAACTCGTTCGGCATCTCGCCGAGGAAGCGTGACGGGGCGTTGTACTGCGGCTGGCCCCAGCCCGACCGGGTGACCGCTCGGGACAGGTAGAGCCGGCGCCGGGCCCGGGTGACCCCGACGTACGCGAGCCTGCGCTCCTCTTCCAGCTCGCGCCCGTCGGACAGCGACCGCATGTGCGGGAAGACGCCCTCCTCCAGGCCGGTCAGGAACACCACCGGGAACTCGAGCCCCTTCGCGGTGTGCAGGGTCATCAGCGTGACCACGCCCTGGTGCTCGGGGTCGTCCGAGGGGACCTCGTCGGCGTCCGCGACGAGCGCCACCTGCTCCAGGAAGCCCTCCAGCGTCGCGATCGGCGCGGCCCCGTCCGGCTCGATGCCCGCCGCGGCCGCCTGCGCCTCGGCCCGCTCCGTGTACTCCCTGGCGACGCTGACCAGCTCCTGCAGGTTCTCCACGCGGCCCATGTCCTGCGGGTCGACGCTCGCCTCGAGCTCGTCGAGGTAACCGGAGCGGCGCAGCAGCGTCTCCAGCTGCTCCTCGGGGGGCGCGACGACGCCCATCTTGCGCACCTCGTCGAGCAGCGCGACGAAGTCCCTGACGGCGTTGACCGCCCGGGTGGAGATGCCCGGCGCCTCCTCGGCGCGGCGCAGCGCGGCGCTGAAGGAGATGCGCTCGCGGGCCGCCAGCGCCTCCACGGATGCCTCGGCCCGGTCGCCGATGCCACGACGGGGCGTGTTGAGCACGCGGCGGATGCTCACCGTGTCGTCCGGGTTCGCCACCGCCCGCAGGTACGCCAGGGCGTCCCTGACCTCGCGCCGCTCGTAGAAGCGCACCCCGCCGACCACCTTGTACGGCAGCCCGACCCGGATGAACACCTCCTCGAACACGCGGGACTGCGCGTTGGTGCGGTAGAACACCGCCACGTCGCCGGGGCGGGCCTCGCCGGCCCGGCAGAGCCGGTCGATCTCGCGGGCCGCCCAGTCCGCCTCGGCGTGCTCGGTGTCCGCGACGTACCCGACGATCTGCTCCCCCTCGCCGTGCTCGCTCCACAGCCGCTTCGGTTTGCGTGAGGTGTTGCGGTCGATCACCGCGTTGGCGGCGTTGAGGATCGTCTGGGTCGACCGGTAGTTCTGCTCGAGCAGGATCGTGCGCGAATCCGGGAAGTCCCGCTCGAACTCCAGGATGTTGCGGATCGTGGCGCCGCGAAACGCGTAGATCGACTGGTCCGCATCGCCGACCACGGCCAGCTCGGCCGGTGGCGGGTCGCCGCCGGGCGGACCGACCAGCTCCTTGATCAGCATGTACTGGGCGTGGTTGGTGTCCTGATACTCATCGACCAGCACGTGCCGGAACCGGCGGCGGTACGCCTCGGCGATGTCCCGATGCGACTGGAACAGGTGCACAGTCGTCATGATCAGATCGTCGAAGTCGAGCGCCTGCGCCTCGCGGAGCCGCCTCTGGTAGAGCGCGTACGCCTCCGCGACGGCGCGCTCGGCGGACCCCTTCGCGGTCGCGGCGAACGCATCCGGGTCCAGCAGCTCGTTCTTCAGGTTCGAGACCTGAGCCGCGAGCGAACGTGGTGGGTACCGCTTCGGGTCCAGGTCGAGCTCGCGGGCGACGAGCTGCATGAGGCGCCGGGAGTCGTCCGCGTCGTAGATGGAGAACGTCGACCGGAGCCCGGCGGCCTCGTGCTCCGCGCGCAGAATGCGTACGCACGCCGAGTGGAACGTCGAGACCCACATCTGCCGGGCCCGCGGGCCGACGAGGGCGGCCACGCGTTCCCTCATCTCCCCGGCGGCCTTGTTCGTGAACGTGATGGCGATGATCTCGCGAGGATGTACGCCGCGCGCCGCCAGCAGGTACGCGATCCGGTGCGTCAGCACCCTGGTCTTTCCGGAGCCAGCGCCCGCGACGATCAGCAGTGGCCGGCCCTCGTGCTGGACGGCAGCGCGCTGCGGCTCGTTCAACCCCTCGAGCAGGGCGTCCAGGTCATCGTCGCCGGCGCCCAGCCGGTGGCTCGGCGGGGCGGTCGGCACCGGGGGTTCGAAGAGAGCGTGCATCGCACGGCGAGTGTATGCCGGCCGTACGACGCCCCCAGGGTGGCGCCACCGCGCTGACCGCTCGACGTCGAGTTGTCACCCGTCGGGTCTAGCGCCGTTCCTGCCCCATCGAGAACGATGACCGATGTCGCGTCACCACAAGGGGAGGAACACATGAGACGTCCAGGGGGGAAGATCCTCCGCCACCTGGCCATACCGGCGCTCGCCGTCGGCGCGGTCATCGCCGCGCTGCCGCACGGCGGCGGCCAATCCGCCGCCCCGGCGCGCTGGACGCCGATGACCCCGGTCGCCGTCACGTACGGCACCGACGTCCCGCCGAGGAAGGCGGCGATCGGCAACCTGCTCGGGTTCAACGACTTCCACGGCGCGATCGACCCGCCGGGCGGTAGTGGCGGACTCGTGAACGGCACGCCCGCGGGCGGCGTGGAGTACCTGGCCACGTGGCTGAGCCGGTTGCGCTCCGACGCGTCCGGGGAGCACCGCACCTCGTACACCGTCGGGGCGGGCGACCTCGTAGGCGCGAGCCCGCTGGTCAGCGCCGCGTTCCACGACGAGCCGTCGATCGAGCTCATGAACCACGTCGGCCTGCAGATCAGCTCGGTCGGCAACCACGAGTTCGACGAGGGCGTCACGGAGCTGCTCCGGCTGCAGAACGGCGGGTGCCACCCGGTCGACGGGTGCCAGGACGGCGACGGCTTCGCCGGGGCCGACTTCCCCTACCTCGCGGCGAACGTGGTCTACAAGGCCACCGGTGCGCCGATCCTCCCGCCGACGACGATCCGCTACGTGGACGGCGTACCGGTGGGCTTCGTCGGCATGACGCTGCGCGGCACCCCGACCATCGTCAACCCGGCCGGCATCACGACCGTCGACTTCCGCGACGAGGTGACCACGGCCAACGAGTGGGCCAAGGTGCTGAAGAGCGCAGGCGTCAAGGCGCTGGTGCTGCTGATCCACGAAGGTGGCGCACAGGCCGCGCCCCCGACGCCGATCGACCCGTCCAGCTGCGCCAACTTCGCCGGCCCGATCACCAACATCGTCGCGGGCCTGCGACCGGAGTATGGCGTCGTCGTGTCCGGACACACGCACCGGTTCTACACGTGCGCGCTGCCCAACTCCACTGGGGCGAGTTCGGTTGTAACCAGCGCCGGAGCCAACGGCCAGCTCATCACCGACATCGACTTCACGCTCGACAAGGTCAGCCGGACGTTCGCCACGATCACGGCGCACAACGTCATCGTGGAGAATGGCGTACGGAACCCCGACGGGTCCTGGCAGCAGAGCGCGCCCGGCGTGTTCGTGCGCAACCCGGACCTCGTGGACCCGGGCGCCAAGGCGATCGCGGACAAGTACCGCGCCGCGGTGGCCCCGCTCGCCAACCGCGTCGTCGGCCAGATCAGCGCCGACATCTCGCGGACTGCGGGCGCAAATGGCGAAAGCCCCCTGGGCGATGTCATCGCCGACGCCCAGCTCGCGTACACGGCCGCGTCGGGCGCGCAAATCGCCCTGATGAACCCCGGCGGCATTCGCGCCGACCTGGCGTACGCGAACTCTCCCGGCGGAGAGCCGCCGGGCTACGTCACCTACGGCGAGTGCTTCACCGTCCAGCCGTTCAACAACCTTGTGGTGACCCAGACGTTCACGGGCGCGCAGGTCAAGGACGTGCTGGAGCAGCAGATCTTCGCCAGCGGCGGCGGCCTGACCCAGCGGATCCTGCAGGTCTCGGCGGGCTTCACGTACAGCTTCGACTCGACCAGGCCCGCCGGCGACCGCGTCAGCAACATGGCACTCGACGGCGTGCCGATCGACCCGGCCGCCAGCTACCGGGTGACGACGAACGATTTCCTCGCCAACGGCGGGGACGGGTTCACGAACCTCACGCTCGGCACCGGACGCGTCACGGCGCCCGGCTTCGACGTGGACGCGCTCGTCGCGTACCTGGGCGCCAACTCCCCGGTCGGGCCGGGCCCGGCGAACCGGATCACAAGGCTCGGCTGAGCCGTACGCCCTTGGGGGCCGTCACCCCGGCGCGGGTGGCGGCCCCTCGCGTGCCGGGCATCTCACAAGATGGTGAAGGGCCTTGCGCCGGCCGCTCCTCGTGGCATACTCGTCTGCGTGATCCACCAGGCGCGCTTCTACTTTTACTACGGCACCGGGAGTCCGGCGACCGTAGGTAGCGCCTGAACGAAGACCTACGCGAAGCCCCGGGCTCCACGAGCCCGGGCTTTCGTCGTTCCGGGCTGGGGAATCAGGGGCGACGAGCCCAAGGAGTACGCGATGACCGCTACGCTCGCGCCGCAGCCCGCCGGGTGGGAGACCAGCCCGACCGCCTCGGGCCCCGCCACGGCAGATGCCGACGGGGAGATTCTCGCCATGCGCACACGCATCGACGAGATCGACCGTGAACTGATCTCGCTGTGGTTGGAACGCTCGGGGCTGTCCCAACGCGTCGGCGCCACCCGGGTCGCCTCCGGCGGCACCCGCCTCGTGTTGTCCCGGGAACGCGAGGTCCTGGACCGCTTCCGCGAGGCGCTCGGCGCGGACGGCACGCAGCTCGGCCTGCTCCTGCTGCGCGCGGGCCGCGGCCCGCTATGACGAGCCGGTCCTCTCGCGTCGATCATGGCCTCCCTCGTCGATCATGGTCTAGTTGTCGCTAGTTGATCTCTGATCCACGACAACAAGGCCATGATCGACGCGAGAGGCCATGATCGATGACGGCGCGGGCGCGCGCCAGGGGTGTCGCGGGCCGTGCGGCTCCTAACGAAGGCCGCCGGTCTCCGGGAAGTGGCAGGCCGCGATGCCGCCGTTGGGCTTCGGATCCAACGGAGGCTCGGTGGTCGCGCAGATCTCCTGGGCCTTCCAGCAGCGCGTGCGGAACCGGCAGCCGGACGGCGGGTTGAGCGGCGTCGGCACGTCGCCCTCCAGGCGGATCCGGCCGGAGGCCCCCAGCTTGGTCACGTCCGGCACGGCCGACAGCAGCGCGCGGGTGTACGGGTGCGCCGGCCGCTCGTAGATCGTTTCCCGATCACCCAGCTCGACGATCTTGCCGAGGTACATGACCGCGATGCGCTGGCAGAAGTGGCGCACGACGGCCAGGTCGTGCGCGATGAAGACGAACGCCAGGTCCAGCTCGCGCTGCAGCTCACGGAGCAGGTTGACAACCTGGGCCTGGATCGACACGTCCAGCGCCGAGACGGGCTCGTCCGCGACGATCAGCTTGGGCCGCAGCGACAGGGCACGCGCTACGCCGATGCGCTGCCGTTGGCCGCCGGAAAACTCGTGCGGGTAGCGGTTGTAGTGCTCCGGGTTAAGGCCCACGAGCTCAAGCAGCTCCCGTACCCGCTTCTTGACGCCGCCCGGCGGATTGATGTGGTTGACCTGCAGCGGCATCGCCACGATCCGCCCGACCGTGTGCCGGGGGTTCAGCGACGCGTACGGGTCCTGGAAGATGATCTGCATGTCCTGCCGGAGGTGGCGCATCTGGCCGCGGCGCAGGTGGGCGATGTCGCGACCCTCGAAGATGATTCGGCCGCTGGTGGGCTCCAGCAGCCGCACCAACATCCGGCCGGTAGTGGTCTTGCCGCAGCCGGACTCACCGACGAGGCCGAGCGTCTCGCCCGGCCGCACCTCGAAATCGATGCCGTCCACCGCCTGCACCTTGGCCCGGGCGCCGAAGAACCCGCTGCGGACCGGGAAGTGCTTGGTCAGACCCTCGACCTTCAGCAGCGGCTCCCGATCGCTGGCGGTCCGCGGCGCCGGGACCACACTCGTCAACGTCTCGCTCATGCCCGTCCTCGCTTCGCTGCGGGCGGGCATGAGGCTCCGCCGCACTGAGCTGGCCGATTCGCTCGCTGACGCTCGCTCATAGCGCAACCCCCGCCGAGGCGATGTCCTGTTCGTACAGTCGCGTGCGATCCGCCTGCGACAGGTGACAGGCGGCGGAATGACCCGCCTCGTCGGCCTCCCGCAGCTCCGGCACGACCTCGAACGACAGGCGATCGTTGCGGTCCGCGTACCGGCAACGCGGATGGAACGCGCACCCCGCCGGGATGTTAATCAGCGACGGCGGGTTGCCCTTGATCGGTACCAGCTCGGCCTCCGCGTCGCCGTGCAGCGACGGCACGGACGCGAGCAGCCCCCAGGTGTACGGATGCTGCGGGCGGCGCATGACCTGCTCCACCGTGCCCCGCTCGACGGCGCGGCCGGCGTACATGACGAGCACGTCGTCGGCGACTTGGCTCACCACGCCGAGGTCGTGGGTGATCAGGATGATCGCCGAGTTGAACTCGCGTTGCAGGTCCGCCAGGAGGTCCAGGATCTGGGCCTGGACGGTCACGTCCAGCGCCGTCGTTGGCTCGTCGGCGATCAGCAGGTCCGGGTCGTTGGCGAGCGCCATCGCGATCATCGCCCGCTGCCGCATGCCGCCGGAGAACTCGTGCGGATACTGCTCCGCGCGCCGTGCGGGCTGCGGGATGCCGACCCGGCCGAGCAGGTCGACCGCGTGCTTGGCGGCCTCGCGCCTCGACGCGGACCGGTGGTGAATCAGGTACGCCTCGGCGATCTGCTTGCCGACCTTGAAGAACGGGTGCAGCGAGGAGAGCGGGTCCTGGAAGATCATGGCCATGTCCCGGCCCCGCAGCTTGCGGACCTCCTCGTCGTCCATGCGGACGATGTTCCGGCCGCCCACGAGGATCTCGCCGCTCGTATGGGTGCGCTTGGGGTTGTGCAGCCCGAGTATCGCCAGCGATGTCACGCTCTTGCCCGAGCCCGACTCGCCGACGATCCCCAGCGTCTTGCCGCGATCGACCTCAAAGGACAGATCGGTGACGGCCTTGACGACGCCGTCCTCCGTCTCGAACCGGACCCGCAGGTCGCGCACCTGAAGGTACGCGCCGTCGGTTCCGGCTCCGCCGCCGGGACGGCTCGCCGTATCGCTCACCCCAACGTCTCTCTCGCTCATACCTCACACGCCTAACTGAGCCGGACCCGCGGGTCGATGACCGCGTACAACATGTCCACGAGGACGTTCATGACGACTATGAAGAACGCCGCGAGCAACACGGTAGCCATGACGACCGGCATGTTCCAGATCACGGCACTGTCGACCGCCGTGCGCCCGAGACCCTGCAGGTTGAACACGGTCTCTGTGATCACGGTGCCGCCGAGCGCGGCACCGATGTCCAGGCCCGCGATCGTGACCATCGGAGTCAGCGCGGCCCGCAGGGCGTGCTTGAGATACACGCGGCGTTTGGGCAAGCCCTTGGCGCGAGCCGTCCGGACGTAGTCCTCGGAGAGCGTCTCGAGCATCTGCGCCCGGGACAGCCGCGCGTAGATCGCGGAGTTGAGCAGGCCCAATGTGATCCACGGAAGGATCATCGACTTGAGCCACGCGGCGGGATCCTGGGTCGGCGGCGCCCACCTCGGGAAGCTCATTATTCGGGTGCTGTAGACAAAGATCAGCAAGAAGATAAGGCCCAGGAAGTAGACCTGCATCGACGCGAACGTCAGCGACGAGCCCATCGCCACCTTGTCGAACAGCGTGCCTCGGCGCAGCGCCGAGACCATGCCCAGGGAGATGCCGATGACCAGCCAGACCACCGCCGCGCCGGCGACGATGCTGATGGTCACCGGGACCGTTCGCTTCAGGATGTCCGTCACGGGCTCGTCGCTGCGGAACGAGTACCCCAGGCACGGGGCGGGGCACTGCCGCGCGAGGTCCCCCTCGCCATACGTACGCCCGACGAAGACGCCCTTGACGTACTTCACGTACTGCGTCGTGATCGGCTGGTCGATGCCCAAGCGACGCTCGACGCTGGCCACCGTGACGGCGTCGCAGTTCTTCCCGCACATGATCCGCGCGGGGCTCGCCGGGGCGACGAAGAACAACAGGAACGTCACGATGCTGATCACGATCAACGTGACCACGGACTGCAGCACGCGCTTGACGAGGTACCGGAGCATCTCACACCTTCACGGGTGACCTGCGTTCGTGGGGTGACCGCCGAGCGGCCACCCCACGAACCTCTTCTGTTAGGTCAGGGCTTGACGAAGATCGTGTTCAAGCTCGCCACGCCGAAGGCAAGGGACAGGTAGTACCCGCCCACCTTCGAGCCGACCAGCGTGTAGTTCCGGTCGTTGTAGAGCGGAATCGACGGGACGAAGTCCCGCGTGATCTTCTCGTCCAGCGCGGCCCACTGCGTGGTCGCCTCCGCGGCCGGCAGCTTCTCGATGCGGGCGATCTCGGAGTTGATCTCGGGGAAGTTCGCGTACGACGTGTTGTAGTTGCCCTCCGGCACGATCTGCGTGCCTCCGAAGAGAACGGGCAGCACCGTCGAGCCCGACGGCCAGTCGGAGCCCCAGCCGGCCAGGTAGATGTCGTACTTGTTGTTCTTCTTGCCGATCTCGGTGTAGTAGCTCGCCGCGTCGATCGGCGCCAGCGTGATCTTGAAGCCGGCCTTCTCGAAGAACGCCTTCGCCGCCACGGCCTGGGCGGTGCGCCGCGCGGAGTTCGCGTGCCCCAGCACCAGCGAGACCGTCTTACCGCCGAGCAGCTCCTTGGCCTTCGCCGGGTCGCCGGTGTCCGGGACGCCGAAGACGTCGAACTTCTTGAAGCCCGCCACCGTCGGCGACAGCTGCTCGTTGGTCGGGGTGCCGGCGGTGGAGCCACCGATCGGTTTGAGCAGCGCCTCCTTGTCGACTGCCATCGCGATGGCCTTGCGGACGTTGAGGTCCGTCACCCGCTGGGTGTTGATGTCGTACCGCCACACGAACTGGGT
>DASXRC010000051.1:0-2733 GCA_036506795.1 Micromonosporaceae bacterium | reverse complement strand
CACACGGTCTTCCCCGCCTACGACGGCCAGTGGCGGCTGGCCGCGTACGCGCTGATCGCGCGCGGCGCGTCCGGCGTGGGGTACTGGCACTGGCACACCATCCACTTCGGACACGAGATGTACTGGGGCGGCATCCTGGGGCACGACCTGGAGCCCGGCCGCTGCTACCGGGAGATCGCCCGGATCGGGGCGGAGCTGCGGGGCCTCGACGACGCGCTTACCGGGTTGACGCCAGACGCCGATGTGGCGTTGCTCTACTCCGTCGAGAGCGGGTGGGCGCTGGAGTTCCAACCCCCGCTCGCGGTGCCCGGCACGGCGCGGCCGGACGACGGCGCCTACCGGCGGATTGTCGACGCGTTCTACCGGGCGCTCTTCGACGCCCGCCGGCAGGTGTCCATCGTGTACGCCGCCGCGGCGACCGCGGAGACCCTCGCGGCGTACCGGATGGTCGTGGTCCCGGCGCTATACGTGGCCGACGACGCCCTGCTCGGCCGGCTGGCCGCCTACGCCGGCGCCGGCGGCCACCTCGTGGTCTCGTTCCGCACCGGGTACGCCGACGAGCACGGCCGAGCCCGGTGGGCGCGGGCGCCGGGGCCGCTGCGGGAGGCGGTCGGCGCGAGCTACCAGGAGTATTCCGCCCTGGCCGCCCCCGTCGGCGTGCGCACCCCGCCCGGATCCCCGCTCGCCGTCCCGGCCGGTGCGGAGGCGCACGGCTGGGCGGACGGCCTGCGCCTGGAGGGCGCCGAAGCCCTCGCGTACTACGACCACCCGCACCTGGGACGGTTCCCCGCGATCACCAGCCACCGTTACGGCGAGGGACGCGTCACGTACATCGGCACGCTGCCCGATCCGGCACTGGGCGCCGCGCTGGCCCGCTGGGCCGCCGCGGAGGCCGGCCTCGTCACCGCCTGGCCCGACCTGCCCGAGTCGGTCCGGGTCACCGGCGCGCACACCGCCACCGGACAACGCGTCTGGTTCGTCAGCAACTGGTCGTGGCAGCCCACGACGATCTTCGTCCCGCATCCGGTGCGGGATTTGCACTCTGCCGCGGCGACACCGGCCGGGGCCGAGCTGGCACTCGGCGCCTGGGACGTCCGCCTGCTGCAGCACCTCACGTGAGCTCGGGAGGACGAGATGAGGACAACGATGCGCGGCCGCCTGGCCGCGGCGCTCGCGGTGGCTGTGGTGGCGGCGGTCGCCGTTGCCGGCTGCGGCGGGGAGAACAAGCCGACCGCGAAGGGGCCGGTGACGCTCACCCTGTGGTCCTGGGTGCCGGACCTACAGCAACAGGTGGACCTGTTCACAAAGGCCCACCCGAACATCAAGGTGCAGCTCGTCAATGCCGGTCAGGGCTCGGCCGAGTACACCAAGCTGCGCACCGCGTTCCGCGCCGGCTCGGGCGCACCCGACGTGGCGCAGATCGAGTTCCAGCTGCTGCCCTCGTTCCGCGTCACCGGCGACGTCGTGGACATCGCTCCGTACGGGGCCGGCGCGGTCAAGGCCGACTACGTTGACTGGGCGTGGGCGCAAGTCTCCGAGGGCTCGGCCGTCTACGCCGTCCCGTGGGACTCCGGCCCGATGGGCCTGCTGTACCGGTCGGACATCCTCGCCAAGCACGGCATCAAGGTGCCGACCACGTGGGATGAGTTCGCGGCCGCCGCGCGCGCGCTGCACGCGGCCGACCCGAAGGTGTACCTGACGAACTTCCCGCCCAACGAGGGCGGCGTCATCACCGGGCTCGCCTGGCAGGCGGGCTCGCGACCGTTCGAGGTGAAGGGGAAGACGTCGGTGCAGGTGCACGTCGACGACCCCGGGGCGGTACGCATGGCCCAGTTCTGGGATCGCCTGATCTCCGAGGGTGTCGTCAGCACCGACCCCGACTTCACGGACGAGTGGTACCGCGGCCTCAACACCGGCCGGTACGCCACGTGGGTCACCGCGGCCTGGGGTCCCGTGTTCCTGTCCGGCTCCGCGAAGGACACCGCCGGCAAGTGGCGGGCCGCGCCCCTGCCGCAGTGGAGCGGGGGTGAGCAGGTCTCGGCGAACTGGGGCGGTTCGACACTGGCGGTCACGAAGCAGAGCAAGCATCCGAAAGAGGCCGCGGAGCTGGCGATCTGGTTGATGCACGACCCTGAGGCGACCAAGCTGTACACCACCAAGCAGTTCCTGTTCCCGGTGCTGAAGAATCTGTTGTCCAGTCCGGACTTCGTCGACCAGAAGTTCGACTTCTACGGTGGGCAGCAGGTCAACCACATCTTCTCGCAGGCGGCGGACCAGGTGGACGTCGCCTTCCAGTGGAGCCCGTTCCAGGACTTCGTGTACAGCACCATGAATGACGAGTTCGGCAAGGCGATCAGCGGTCCGCCGAGCCTCGTCGACGCACTGCACGCCGTGCAACAGAAGACCACCGACTTCGCCAAGTCCCAGGGCTTCGAGGTCGGCTGACGCCGCGGGTGGGTCGGAGAGGAGCCGATGATTCAGGCGGTCGATGCGGCGGTCCGCGACCGGGAGGCGCGCGTGGCGCGCCGCCCGGGCGGCCGCGGCTGGGCGTGGCGCCGGCGCGCCACCCCGTACCTGTTCATCGCACCGTTCCTGGCCGTCTTCGCGTTCTTCCTGCTCCTCCCGCTCGGGTACGCGCTGTGGCTGAGCCTGCACGCCGACCGACTCGTCGGCGGCGAGGTGTTCGTCGGTCTCGACAATGCGACCCGGGCCATGCACGACGACGCGTTCTGG
>DASXRC010000050.1:0-3514 GCA_036506795.1 Micromonosporaceae bacterium | reverse complement strand
GCGGGTGTACGCGCTCGGCCCCGACAACCCGCACGGCCTCGAGGGCGCGCCGATGTTCGACGGCCTCAACGTCGGGAAGCGGAGCGTCACGCTCAACCTCAAGCATCCCGAGGGCGTCGACATCGCGAAGCGGATCGTCGGTGATTGGGCCGACGCCCTCGTCGAGAACTTCGCGCCCCGGGCTATGCGCGGCTTCGGCCTCGACTACGACACGCTCGCCGCGATCAAGCCCGATCTCGTGATGGTGAGCTCGTGCCTGCAGGGGCAGACCGGGCCGCACCGCCACTACCCCGGCTTCGGTGGTCAGGGCGCGGCGCTCTCCGGTTTCAACTGGTTGACGGGCTGGCCGGACCGGGAGCCGCTCGGACCGTACGGAACGATCACCGACTCACTCGCGCCGCGGTTCGTGGCGTCCGCGCTCGCCGCCGGCCTGCTGTACCGGCGGCGGACAGGGCGGGGCGTGTACCTCGACCTGGCCCAGGTCGAGGCGGGCAGCTACTCGCTGAGCCCGTGGCTGCTCGACTACGAGCACGACGGGACGATCGGCAAGCGCATGGGCAACCGTTCGCCGCGGGCGGTGCCCCACGGCGCGTTCGCGTGCGAGGGCGAGGACCGGTGGGTCGCCATCGCGTGCTGGACGGACGACGAGTGGGGACGACTGTCCGGGTTCCTCGGCTTCGACGACCCGTCGCTCGACGCGCTCGCACCGCGCCTCGAGCGCGTCGACGAGGTCGAGGCCGCCGTCGAGGCGTGGACCGCGACGCGCACGCGCGAGGAAGTTGCAGACCTTCTGCAGGCGGCGGGGATCGAAGCGGTGCCAGTCTACGACTTCGGTGACGTACACGACGACCCGCAGATCGCGCACCGAGCGCACTTCGTCCCGCTCACCCACCCATACATGGGCGACGGCCTCTACGAGCGCACCGGCACCCGGGTCGGTGACACACCCCACGGCTACGACCGGCCGGGCCCGACGTTGGGTCAGGACAACGACTGGGTGCTGGGCGACCTGCTCGGCCTCTCCGCCGACGAGCGCAAGCGCCTCGAAGCCGACGGCGCCATCGACTGAGCGGCGACCTCAAGGCAACGGAACGATCCCGAGGCCGATACCTCGGTATACCGCTTCGGTGCGGTTTCGCGCGTCGAGCTTCCGAAAGAGTGATGCGAGGTGGTTTCGCACGGTCTTCTCGCTGATGAACAGGTGCTCGCCGACCTCGCGCGTCGAGTACCCGGTTGCGACGAGCTGCAGGATCTCGGCCTCCCGCTTCGTGACTCGCGCCACCTCGGCGTCGCCTGCCGCTCGAACCATTGCGACCACCTCGGTCATCGAGAGGAACTTCGTGAGAAGTGCTTCCGCGCCCGCCTCGAGCGCCTTTGCGACGAGGCTTGCGTCCTCGTGCATGCTCGGGACCAGGATCCGGGTATCGGGACAGCTTCGCTGCATGATCTCGATCGCGGACTCACCGTCGGGCGTCGGCATCGCCGGGTCCATCAACACGATCTCGGGCTCGAGGTTCTTGGTCAGTCGAACCGCTTCGTCGACATCCCCCGCGTCGCCGACAACTTCGACCCCCTCCAGCTCGAGCGCCGTACGGAGTGACTCGCGGAGCAACCCGTCGCCCTCGGCGATCAATACGCGTTGCCCCATTCGGCACCCGGTCCATCCGGCCAAGGATGGGGTGGCGACGGCCATACCCCGTGCCGTCTCTCCTGCACGGCTAGGACGACTCTAGGCGTTTTGGCCCGCTATGTGGGACTTCTGCCACAGAGCGTTGTAGTCCCAATCGTCACGTCAGGCGACGCCGTAGCCGGACCGCGACCATTCCCATCGCCACCATCGCCGCGCCGATGCCGAGAACCGCCAGCGTCGAGGCTCCTGTCCGGGGTAGCCCGCCGCTCGAGCTCGTCGAAGACGCCCCGCCGGCAGCGGAAGCAGCCGCCTCTGCTGCTGTGGGCACGGCCTCCACGTTCGGCCCGAACTCCATCACCGGTGGCGACTCGGGCGCCGACGACTGGACCTCGGCACCGCACACCGCGTCCGAGCCCGTGCCGCCGGCACCGACTCCGTTGCCGCACACGACCACCGGGACCTCCGGAGTCACGGGACCCCCGTCCGGCTCAGTCGCGCCCTGCTGCGCGAAGCAGTCGGCGATGGTGCCGGTGCCGAGGATCCCGGCGCCGTTCCCGCAGATTCCGGCCTGCACGACACCACCGACACCGGACTCGCTCGAACCTCCTTCAGCGTCACCCTGCTGGCCGAAACAGTCGGCGATAGTGCCGGTGCCGAGAACCCCCGCCCCGTTGCCGCACACCGCGGCCTGCACGATCGGTGAGACCCCGAACACGTCCGAGCCGGTGCTTTCATCGCCCTGCTGACCGGAGCAGTCGGCGAGGGCGCCGATGCCGATGACCGCCACGCCGTTCCCGCACACGGCGGCCTGTACCGCGGGCGACACGGCGAGCGGGGCGGAGCCGCTGCCCGCATCGCCCTGCTGACCGGCACAGTCGGCGATCGCGCCGATCCCCACGACGCCGGCCCCGTTCCCGCACAGCGCGGCTTGGACCACCGGCGACACTGCGGCAACAGCACCCGATCCACTGGTCCCGTCACCCTGCTGGCCAGAGCAGTCGGCTTCCGTGCCGATCCCGGCGATGCCGGCGCCGTTGCCGCACAGCGCGGCCTGCACGGCCGGCGACACCGCCAGCGCACCGGAGCCGCCCGTCGCGCCGCCGCCCTGCTGACCAGAGCAGTCGGCGAGCGTGCCGATACCCAAGACTGCGACGCCATTCCCACACACCGCGGCGTGCACGGCCGGTGACACGGCGAGCGCGCCGGCGCCGCCGGTCGCTTCGCCTTGCTGACCTTCACACTCGCTGGTCGTGCCCAGCCCGCGGAGGAGCCCGGCACCGTTCCCGCATACCCCCAGCTGGACCGCGGGGCTGATGTTGACCGAGCCGCCGTTCCCGCCTGAGACGTCGCCCTGCTGACCCGCGCAGTCGCTCGTCGTGCCGACGCCGCCGAGCGCGCCGGCGCCGTTGCCGCACACCCCCACCTGGATGTCCGGAGACACGTTCAGGAGGGCGGGGGCGTTCGAGTCACCGACGGCGACGTCCGTGCTCTGTCCCTTACACGACTGGGTCGTCGTGCCCTGACCGAGCAGACCGAGCCCGTTCCCGCACACGCCCACCTGGATCTTGGGCGCGACGTTCACGGGGCTCGGCGGAGTATCGGCGGGCGCCGCCGGTGCCGGTGCCGGCGCCGGTACCGATGCGCCGTCGCCGCCGAGCGGAGCCGGAAGGTCCAGCGGTGGAAGCGGAAGCGGGTCGGCCAGCGCAGGCGCGCCCGCGCCGATCAAGGCCAAGGCGACGACACCGATCATCGCCATCACTCGCCAGTGGACACGCCGCATCGCCAGACCTCCGGGTTGCACCTGCCGTCACGACAATCCTCACCGGAGGGACGAACGTGGTAACTGGGGCAAGTGGCCCAATTCTTCGATCGCGCAGAAGGACG
>DASXRC010000049.1:0-5059 GCA_036506795.1 Micromonosporaceae bacterium | reverse complement strand
CACGCCATCCACCCATACCGCCCCAACACCCGCCGAGTGCGGCCGCCCGTCCGGCCGCACACTCGCCACGAAGAACGTCAGGTCGGCCTCCGGCGTGTCACTGGCCAGGATGTCCCGCGGGCGGCTCCACGCCAGCACCGCGGACCCATATCGGTCGAGATTACGAGTCGAGATCGGCTCGGTCATGGTGTCAGTCATACCCATACGTCGAACCGAAGCCAACCTCGCGTCGACCCATGCTGCGTTCCTGGTCGTGCGCGTATGGATGGCCCGCGCCAATGTGGACGACATCTCCCGAGCCGTGCTGGTCAGCTCAGAGGCGCATTCGAAGGCAGACACGAGGGACATTCTTCGCGAATGCCCTAAGGTGGGGCGGACGGGACTCGAACCCGTGGCCGAGCGATTATGAGTCGCCTGCTCTAACCTGCTGAGCTACCGCCCCAGCGCCCGGGATCGTATCCCGGCCACGTAGGCGGCGGCCACCGCGATCACCTCTTGGTCCGCGGTCGCGTCTGCTACCGCCGCGCCGCAGGCCGGCCGCCCGTGTGTGACGGCCGGCCGCAGCGTCGGTGGTCAGAACGTCGAGCTGGTGCCCGTCGACTTTCCCGTCGCCCTGTTCGTGCCGGTGGTGCCGGAGGTGGTACTGGCTGTGGTGCCCGCGGTCGAGCGGGCCACCTCGTCCTCGTCCGCCAGCTCATGGCGGCTGCTCAGCCGCTCGCCGAGCTTGGTGTGGCTCAGCTTGTCGCCGACCATCTCCTTGCTCTCGGTGTAGAGGCGGTTGGCCTGGGCCTGCGCGACTCCGGCCGCCTCCTGGACTGTCGGGTGGTCCCATGCCTTGCGGGCATTGCGGACCAGCTCGTCGTACTTCTCCCGGCCCGCGCGAGCGCCCAGGACGAAGCCCGCAGCGAGCCCGCCAATGAACCACAGCTTTCCGCGCATCGCGGCTCCTTCCGTGCCTGACGCGGCGTTTCGTGCCGGGTGTTCCCGGTGGTACCCCTGTCCCGCCCGCGTCCTGTGTCCTGATGTGCATACCCATCCTCCACCTCCGGCATGCGCAGTTTTGATCCGGGGTGGGAAATGTCCGGAATCCATGTCCGGGGTCAGCGGGAACCCTCGCGATCGCGCGCCCGGGTTCTCCTGTACAGTTGTGCAGTCGCCGGCGCCGGAGAGAATCCGCTAGCCGGCCCCACGGCAATCCCCCGTAGCTCAATTGGCAGAGCAACCGGCTGTTAACCGGTAGGTTCCGTGTTCGAGTCACGGCGGGGGAGCCACCGGCTCACCGGCCCCGCCTCCCGCCTCCAAAGCCTTCCGCGTTTGCTTCCGTCGATCATGGCCTCTTGCGTCGATCATGGGCTTGTCGCCGCCAGCTGATCTCTGATCCACGACAACAAGGCCATGATCCACGAGGAGAGGCCATGATCCACGAGGGGAGGGGGCGGCGCGCGCGGCGTACCTCGGATCAGTCCCTGCTCGTGAACGCCGCGTCGAACGCGGCCGCCGGCGCGTCGAAGGCCAGCCGGCGTACGAACGCGAGGGCCTCGGGCGCGCCGACCAGGCGGTCCATGCCCGCGTCCTCCCACTCGATGGAGATCGGACCCTGGTACCCGATGGCGTTCAGTGTGCGGAAACAGTCCTCCCACGGCACGTCGCCGTGCCCGGTTGACACGAAGTCCCAGCCGCGGCGCATGTCCGCCCATGGTAGGTGCGAGGAGAGCCGGCCGCGGCGGCCGTCCCCGGTACGCACCTTGGCGTCCTTGCAGTCGACGTGGTAGATCCGGTCCGCGAAGTCGAAGATGAAGTTGACCGGGTCCAACTCCTGCCAGACGAAGTGCGACGGGTCCCAGTTCAGCCCGAACGCGGGTCGGTGCCCGATCGCGTCCAGCGCCCGCCGAGTGGTCCAGTAGTCGTACGCGATCTCCGACGGATGCACCTCGTGCGCGAACCGCACACCCACCTCGTCGAACACGTCGAGGATCGGGTGCCAGCGGGCGGCGAAGTCCGCATACCCGGCCTCGATCATCGACTCGGGCACGGGCGGAAACATGGCCACGGTGTGCCAGATCGACGACCCGGTAAACCCGATCACTGTGGACACGCCGAGCCGGGCCGCCGCGCGGGCGGTGTCCTTCATCTCGTCGGCGGCCGCCCGCCGGACCCGCTCCGGGTCGCCGGAGCCCCAGATCCGCGCCGGCAGGATCCCCCTATGTCGCTCGTCGATCGGGTGGTCGCACACAGCCTGCCCGACGAGATGGTTGGAGATGGCCCACACGCCGAGGTGGTACTTCGCCAGCGTGGCCCGCTTGGCCTCCACATAGGACTCGTCGGCCAGGGCCTTGTCCACCTCGAAGTGGTCGCCCCAACACGCGATCTCCAGGCCGTCGTAGCCCCACTCCGAGGCCAGCCGGCACACCTCTTCGAACGGCAGGTCGGCCCATTGGCCGGTGAACAACGTGATCGGTCGCGCCATCGTCCCTCTCCTCGGTTGGCAGTCACGCCGGTTGCGGTGCGCAGTCCGCCGCCACCCGCCCGGCCGCGTACCGCAGGCCGCCGAGCAGGTGTGCGCGGAAGTCGGGTTCGGCGTACGAGCCGGTGGTGTGCCCGCCGCCGGTATAGAACGACCGGCCGCCCCGGTACGGATGGCACCAGGCGATCGGGTGGTCGGCTCCCATCCGGCCTCCGGAGTACGAGGGCTCCACGAGGCTCAGCAGGACCCGCACGGCCGGCCGGGGGTTGCTGCGGTAGTCGTACCACTCGTCGGTACGCACCCAGGTCTCGCCCAGGTGCGCAGTGGCCGGGTTGCCGCGGTCCTCGACCCGCAGCGTCGCGCGTTGGATAGCCGGGTGCCCGGCGAAGTACGCGCCGATGAGTCCGCCGTAGAAGGGCCACCGGTACTCGGTGTCGGCCGCGGAGTGGACGCCTACGAAGCCGCCGCCCCGGCGGATGTACGCCTCGAAGGCTTTCCGCTGGGTCGGGTCCAGCACATCGCCGGTCGTGTTGAGGAACACGACCGCGGCGTACCGCCCGAGGTTCTCCGGGGTGAACGCGGCGCCGTCCTCGGTCGCCGTGACCGCGAACCCGTTCGCGGCGCCCAGCTCGCGGAACGCCCGCACGCCCGCGGGTATCGACTCGTGTCGGTATCCGGTGGTCTTCGAGAAGACCAGGATTTCGTACGCCGGTGGGCCGGCCGACGGCGCGGAACGGCAGGCCGCGAGCACCAGGGCGGCGACGGCCACGCCGACGGCCGGTCGCAGCACGTCTGTCACCCCACTCCCTCCTGCGGCCTCCGACCGCGGGGCGCAACCGCGGTCGGACCCTCTCGTGCGGTGAAGCCGGAGAGCTACCCCATGCCGACGCTCCGGCGCTGTGCGGCCGCGTCCACGAGCGGCTGCTCAACGTCCGTCCACGACGATCCCAGCTCGGCCGAACGGTCCACCGCGTCCAGCACGAGCTGGACCTGCAGTGCGTCGGCGAACGAAGGAGTCGGGTCGGTGCCGCCCGCGATCGCCGCGATCAAGTCACGTATCTCGTGCGTGAACGAGTGTTCGTACCCGATGATGTGCCCGGGCGGCCACCAGGCGGACATGTAGGGGTGCACCGACTCGGTGACCAGGATCCGGGTGAACCCCTGCTCCCCTTCGGGATCCCTCGCTTCGTAGAACTCCAGCTCGTTGAGGCGCTCGAGGTCGAAGGCGACGGAACCGAGAGAGCCGTTGATCTCCACGCGCAGGCCGTTCCTGCGCCCGGTCGCGAAGCGGGTGGCCTCGTAGGTGGCGACCGCACCGCCGTCCAGCCGCGCGATGAACAGCGCTGCGTCGTCGACGGTGACCGTCCCGGTGGGCCCAGGCGCGCCGTGCCCGTCTCCCGTGGCGGCGCCGGACGTCGCCGCCAACCCGCTCGACTCGGCGGGCAGCGGCCGCTCCTTGACGAACGTCTCGGTCAGCGCGCTCACCCCGGAGATCCGCTGCCCGGTGACGAACTGCGTGAGGTCGATGATGTGCGCGCCGATGTCGCCCAGCGCGCCGGAGCCCGCCTTATCGCGTTGCAGCCGCCAGACCAACGGGAACTGCGGGTCGACGATCCAGTCCTGCAGGTACGCCGCCCGAACGTGCCGGATGACGCCGAGCCGGCCATCCGCGATCAACTGCCGCATGAGCGTGACGGCGGGCACCCTCCGGTAGTTGAAGCCGCACATCGTGCGTACGCCTGCCAGGCGCGCCCGTTCGGCGGCCGCGACCATCGCGCGCGCCTCGCCCACCGAGTTGGCCAGCGGCTTCTCGCAGAGCACGTGCTTGCCGGCCGCCAGCGCGGCGAGGGCGATCTCAGCGTGGCTGTCGCCGGGCGTGCAGATGTCGACGAGGTCTATGTCGTCGCGCCGGATCAGCTCGTGCCAGTCGGTGGTGTAGCCGTCCCAGCCGAGCCGGGCGGCCTCGGCGGCCACCTTCGACTCGTTCCGGCCGCAGACCGCGACCATCCGGGCCCGCGCCGGCAGGTCGAACACGCGATTCACGGTCCGCCACGCCTGCGAGTGCGCGGCGCCCATGAACGCGTACCCAACCATGCCGACACGCAGTTCTCCGTTGTCCACTGTGTGCCCCCATCGTCAGAACCCGAGCGGCAGGAAGTTGTCCCCGTTCTCCTTGGTGATTGTCTCCGACGCCAGGATGATCTCCTTCGGGACCTGCAGCTCGGCGAGGTCCGCCATCTTCCGCCCCTGCCCAATGAGCCTGGCCAGCGAGATCGCCGACGACGCCATTCGACGGGCTGTACGTCACCGTCGCCTTGAGTACCGAGTTGTCCGCCTTGATCGCCTCGATCGCCGCCTTCGCGCCGGCGCCACCCACCATCAGGAACTCCGACCGGTTCGCCTGCTGGATCGCGGCGAGCACCCGGCCGCCGCGCCGAGGCGATCGGGGGGAACGGACGCGGTGCTCGAGAGCCTGTCGCAAAATCGGGTCGGCGTGGCGGGCCCGGGTGGTGATCGACGATCGTCGAGGATTGGCTGGTGGCGAAGGGGTTTAGGCCGGTGTGGCGGGATCAGCCGATGCTGCTGCCGGTGGAT
>DASXRC010000048.1:0-9509 GCA_036506795.1 Micromonosporaceae bacterium | reverse complement strand
CCTGCCCGGTGACTGTTTCGACGCGGTGACCGCGGCGTCAACTCTCACCACGACTCGACATTCGTGGTACGACCCGAATACGTAACGGGCCGAAGGTCCCGAAGGTCGCGCCGACCGAACCGCGGCCGTGACACATCGGTGGCCATCACTTAACCTTCTTTTCAGTTCCGCGTAGCTCGCCCCCACCACCCCCGGGAGGCCCCGTATGCGCCGGTTCCTCGCACCTATCGTGCTCGCCCTGGCCCTCACGTGCGTCGCACCCGCGAAACCCGCGGACGCCGCCACCGCGCCGCAGGTCTACGGCGCCTGGCACTGCAGCAACGACGCCTGCATCTGGGGCACCGTCCGCACGGTCACCGAGTTCGACAGCATGAACCACTGGCTCATCGACCGCGGCGACGGCCGACCCAGCGTCAACCTCGTGGTCCTCAGCTTCGTGCACCCGCTGAAGCTGCTGCGCCAGACGACCGACGCGACAACTCTGAACGGCATCCCCCGCGGCATGACGCCCGAGATCGTCAATTACTTCACGACCCACGGCGTGCGGGTCATGCTGTCGATCGGTGGTATCACCTACACCGACGCCTGGGACCAGGCGCTGGCGGAGAACCCCGCCCAGTTCGCCCGCAACGCGGCCGCCGTCGCCCAGAGCCTGGGCGTCGGCATCGAGATCGACTATGAGCAGAACAGCGGGCCCAACCTGACCGCGCTGCAGACGTTCATCAGCACGTACCGGTCGATCCTGCCGTACGACGCGAGCGGCGCTAATCCGGCCAGGCGGCTGACGATCGACGTCGCGGCCGGCGACCGCTGGCTGATCGCCCTGGACCAGAAGGCGACGGCCGACTGGCTGCGTACCGACACCCCGGTGCTGGACTACGCCAATGCCATGGTCCCGGCCCGGCAGCCGCGCTCCGCGTCGGCCGCGATCGCCAACTGGCAGGAGCACGTGGACGGCAAGCCGCAGTACAGCCCGCCGATACCGCCGCTCGCGCCGGCCAAGTTCGCGGTCAGCCTGTTCATCGCCGAAGGCAGCAAGGTGCTGCCCGAATGCGTGAACTTCGGCAGCTCGCTGCAGAACTCGACCGGCAACTGGGTGCAGACCGTCGTGCCGAACGGCGCCGGCACCACGGCCGGGGTGCTCGGCTACATGTTCTGGGCGGCCGAGCGGCCGTCCACGCGAGGCGTGACGACGCAGCCGCCGAACACCTGCGAGGGCGGGGTGGGCGCCGGCGCGACCGCGTACGGCATACCGATTCCGATGCCACCACTACGGCAGAGCTGACGGAACCACGGTGAGCCGCTCCTCCGAAGGGGTCCGGCATTATGCCGCACCGTTTCGGTGCGGAGCGCCATACCCCGGACTCGGTGACGCCGACCGAGCCCCCTAGCATCGGGCCATGACACCCGGAGAGGGGAGTCCGTTGGTGACAGCTGAGCATGCGGAGGCCGATCCCGCCAGCGCGGGCGTTAGTAAATCCGGGAGCGTGCTCGACGAGATCCTGGCGGGTGTCCGCGAGGATGTCGAAGGCCGACAACAGCGAGTCCCGTTCGAGCAGGTCAGGCGGAAGGCCGCGGCGGCGCCACCACCCAAGGACGCGTACGCCGCTCTGCGCCGGCCTGGCGTCGCCGTGATCGCCGAGGTGAAGCGCGCCTCGCCGTCGAAGGGCCAGCTCGCCGAGATCCCCGACCCGGCCGAGCTCGCCGGCGAGTACGCCGCTGGCGGCGCCCGCTGCGTCAGCGTGCTGACCGAGGGGCGGTGGTTCGGCGGCTCGCTCGATGACCTCGCCGCCGTCCGCGCCGCGGTGGAGATCCCGGTGCTGCGCAAGGACTTCGTGATCTCCAGCTACCAGGTGCACGAGGCCCGGGCGTACGGCGCCGACCTGGTGCTGCTGATCGTGGCGGCGCTGGAGCAGAACGCGCTCGTGGGCCTGCTGGAGCGCGTCGAGTCACTCGGCATGACCGCGCTGATCGAGGTCCACGACGAGCAGGAGGCCGACCGCGCGCTGGAGGCCGGCGCCAAGGTGATCGGCGTCAACGCCCGCAACCTGCGAACGCTCGACGTCGACCGGTCCGTCTTCGAGCGGATCGCTCCCGGCCTACCCAGCAGCGTCGTCAAGATTGCGGAGTCCGGCGTCCGCGGGCCGCACGACCTGATCCGGTACGCGTCTGTCGGCGCCGACGCCGTGCTCGTCGGCGAGGGTCTCGTCACGCAGAAGAGCCCACGCGACGCGGTCGCGGAGCTGGTCAACGCCGGCAACCACCCGGCGACGCCGCGCCCGGTGCGATGAGCACGCTCGGGCTGGCCTCCGCCGCCGGCTTGGTCCCCGACGCGGCCGGACACTTCGGCCGGTACGGCGGTCGCTTCGTGCCGGAGGCCTTGATCGCGGCGCTGGACGAGCTGGACGCGGCGTACCGCCACGCGATGGCCGACGAGGCGTTCCAGGCCGAGTTCGACCGGCTGTTGCGCGACTACGCCGGCGTGCCGTCGCCGCTCTACCGCGCCGACCGGCTCTCCGGTCAGGCGGGGGCCACGATCCTGCTCAAGCGGGAGGACCTCAACCACACCGGCGCGCACAAGGTGCGCAACGTGCTCGGCCAGGCGCTGCTCACCAAGCGCATGGGCAAGCCCCGCGTGATCGCCGAGACCGGCGCCGGACAGCACGGCGTGGCGGCCGCCACCGCCGCCGCGTACCTGGATCTGGAGTGCCTGGTCTACATGGGCGAGGTGGACACGCACCGCCAGGCGCTCAACGTGGCGCGCATGCGGTTGCTCGGCGCCACCGTGGTTCCGGTGACGGCCGGCTCGCGGACACTCAAGGACGCCATCAACGAGGCTATGCGCGACTGGGTCTCCAATGTGGACACCACGCACTACATGCTCGGCTCCGTCGCCGGCCCGCATCCGTTCCCGGCGATGGTGCGCGACTTCGTGCGTGGCATAGGCGTCGAGGCGCGGCGGCAATGCCTGGACCTGACCGGCCGGCTGCCCGACGCGGTCGCCGCGTGCGTGGGTGGCGGCTCCAACGCGATCGGCATCTTCCACGCCTTCATCCCCGACCCCGACGTCCGGCTGTACGGGTTCGAGGCCGGTGGCGACGGCATCGCGACCGGCCGGCACGCGGCGAGCATCACCGGCGGCTCGGCCGGGGTCCTCCACGGCGCCCGCACGTACGTCCTGCAGGACGAGGACGGGCAGACCGTCGAGTCCCATTCGATCTCGGCTGGGCTGGACTATCCATCCGTCGGCCCGGAGCACGCCTGGCTGCACGACACCGGCCGGGTAACGTACCGGCCGGTCACCGACGCGGAGGCGATGGACGCCTTTGCGCTGCTGTGCCGCACCGAGGGCATCATTCCGGCGATCGAGAGTGCCCACGCGCTCGCCGGCGTGCTGACGGTGATCCCGGAGCTCGCCACCGAGCTGGGCCGGGAGCCGGTCGTCGTCATCAACCTGTCCGGGCGGGGCGACAAGGACGTGGAGACCGCCGGCGCCTACCTGCTCGGCGGCTGAGGGAGCGGGCGTGTCGATCGGCGTGGCGTTCGAGAAGGCGCGGGCCGAGGGGCGGGCGCTGCTGGTCGGCTGCATGCCGGCCGGCTTCCCGACGGTCAACGGCAGCGTGGTGGCGATGCGGGCCATGGTCGAGGCCGGCGTCGACGTCATCGAGGTGGAGCTGCCGTACTCGGACCCGGTCATGGACGGGCCCGTCATCCAGCGGGCCAGCGACATCGCGCTCGCGGGAGGGGTGCGCACCGCCGACGTGATCCGCGTCGTCGAGGCCGTCGCGCGGGCCGGTGCGCCGGTCGTGATGATGACCTACTGGAACCCGGTCGAGCGGTACGGGGTGGCCGCGTTCGCCCGGGACTTCGCGGCCGCCGGCGGCGTCGGGCTGATCACGCCGGACCTCATCCCGGACGAGGCGGACGAGTGGCTGGCGGCGTCCGACGCCTACGGCCTGGACCGGGTCTTCCTCGTCGCGCCGTCGTCGACGGACGCGCGGCTGGCGATGACCGTCGGGCACTGCCGGGGCTTTGTGTACGCCACCAGCGTGATGGGCGTGACCGGCGCCCGGGACCGGACGTCGGACGCGGCGCCCGCGCTGGTCGCCCGGGTCCGCGCGGCGGACGCCCGCATCCCGGTGGGCGTGGGTCTGGGCGTACGCGACGGAGCGCAGGCCGCCCGTGTGGGGTCGTACGCCGACGGGGTGATCGTGGGCAGCGCGCTGATCCGGTGTCTGCTCGACGCACCCGATCTGGACGCGGGGGTCGCCGCGCTGCGGGGGCTGAGTCGAGAGCTGGCCGCGGGGGTGCGGGGCTCGCGCGCCTAACCGGTGGCTCGCGCGCCTAACCGGCGGCGGTCAGGACCCCGGCCTGGGTGGGGATAGCCGGTTCGAACGCGTCCGCCGCGTCCGGGATCTCCGGCTCGGCGTCCCGCTGCACCCGGCGCAGTACGCCGGACCGGCCGGCTGTCGCGTCGGCGACCGCGGTGCGGGTGGTCGCCGTCAGCGGCTGCGGGAGCACCTCGGGATCATGCCAGGACAGGCGGCAGATCCGGCCGGGCGCGTTGACCATCGCCTCGCCGCCGACAGCACGGGCACGGAAGACGTGCACGAGCACATCCGGCAGGTCGCCGCCGGCGCCGGCGCCGGTCAGCCGGTAGAGGCCGACGAGGTCGACCATTTCGATCTCCATGCCGGTCTCTTCGAAGATTTCACGCGTCGCGGCGTGGAGCGGGCTCTCGCCCAGGCGGACCTTGCCGCCCGGCAGGCCCCACAGTCGGTGACCCTGGCTCTGCTGGCAGAGCAGCACGCGGCCGGCGGCGTCGGTGATGACGGCGGCGACCGCGGAGGTTAGGGAGCTCATGGGACAGAAGCGTAATCCCCGGGGCTCCGCGCCGGGACCACCCCGGGGTAGCGTGTGCACCCGTGACACTCGCGGCCATCCCCAGCCCAAGCACCGCCGTCTGGAAGCTGGGTCCGATCCCGATCAGGGCGTACGCCCTATGCATCGTGCTTGGGATCATCGTCGCCTGCGTGGTGACCGAGATCCGGCTGCGGCGCCGCGGTGCGCCACCGTACGCGGTGCTCGACGTGGCGGTATGGGCCGTGCCGTTCGGGATCATCGGTGCGCGGATCTATCACGTGATCACCTCACCCGGGGACTACTTCGGCTCCGGCGGCGAGCCCATCAAGGCCCTCTATATCTGGGAGGGCGGCCTCGGCATCTGGGGCGCGGTGGCCGGCGGCGCGGTCGGCGCCTGGCTGGCCTGCCGTCAGCTGCGGATCCCGCTGACCGTGGTCGCCGACGCGCTCGCCCCCGGGATGCCTCTGGCACAGGGGATCGGCCGGCTCGGCAACTGGTTCAACAACGAGCTGCATGGCGGCCCGACCACCCTGCCGTGGGGCCTCGAGGTGCACAAGATGAACCCGGACAACCCGGGCCACGCGTACGTCGACAACGGCCAGCCGGTGCTGCTGCCCGGCCTTTATCACCCGACGTTCCTGTACGAGGCCGTATGGGACGTCGGGACCGCGCTGCTCGTGTGGCTGCTCGACCGGCGGTTCAAGTTCGGCCATGGTCGAGCGTTCGCGCTGTACGTCATGGCGTACACCGCCGGCCGGGTGTGGATCGAGGCGCTGCGCACCGACGAGGCGAACCACGTCCTGGGCCTGCGGCTCAACGTCTGGACCGCGATCCTGGTGTTCGTCGGCGCGGTGATCTACTTCGTTCGGGTGCGCGGACCACGCGAGTACCTCGTGCCGGTCGGCGACACGTTCGACGTCGTCACCGAGGACCGCTTCCTCGCGTACCAGCGGACCGGCGAGCTGCCGCCGCCGGAGCCGGCGGGCGCGCCCAGGGAGGCGCCACCGGCCGACACGGTGCCACCGGTCGACGAGGTGCCACCGGCCGACGAGGCGACACGGGCCGACGCGGCGGCGCCGGCCGACGACTCGCAGGAGTCCGCGGATCAGCCCGCCCGAACCGGTGACGAGCGCTGACTCGGAGGGGCCGGCATGCGGTCCGCTGTTGTCGTCGGCGCCGGGATCGGCGGCCTCGCCGCGGCCGGGGCGCTGGCCCGTTCCGGCTGGCGGGTGACCCTTCTCGAGCGTGCCGACCGGATCCCCGCCGACCGGACGGCGCTGTTCCTGTGGCCCAACGGCGTGCGAGCGCTGGCCACCTTGGGCCTCGGCGCGGGGCTCGACGCGATCGCGACACCCGTGCCACACGGCGGTATCCGCAGACCCGACGGCCGATGGCTGGTGCAGCCGACCGACCCCGGTGAGGGGCCGGTCGTGGTGCACCGGGAGGACCTCCACGACGCGCTCGTGGCTGGGCTCGGGGACCGGGTCACGATTCGAACGGGCGTGTCGGTCCGCGGCGTACGCGTATCGGCTGACGATCGTCCGGTGGTGACGGACGGCCGGTCGGAGTTCGAAGCCGACCTGATCGTGGCCGCCGACGGCGTGGACAGCTCGGTGCGCCCACGGCTGGCCCCGGACGTCGCGGCGGTGAGCGCCGGCTGTGCCGCCTGGCGTGCGGTGATCCCGTGGTACCGGGCGCCGCGGCTGCCCCTCGACCAACCAGTCGGCGGGGAGACCCTCGGCGCCGGATACCGGTTCGTCGCCGCATCGCTCGGCGATCGCGGCTCGTCCGGCGCCTCCAGCCGCGGAGGCATCTACTGGGTGGCGACGGCCGCCGGCGCCCCCCGGCCGGAGCCGCCCGAGACCCAGCTGGTGCTCCTGCGGCGCTGGTTCGCCGGGTGGCACGCGCCGATCGGCGAGCTGCTGGAGGCCACCGAACCGGACGACCTCGTGCAGCAGGACGTCCGCGAGCTGCGCCCACTGCCCCGGGCGTACGCCTTCCCGGCCGGCCCGGGCGGTGTGGTGCTGCTCGGGGACGCGGCGCACGCCATGCCGCACCACCTCGGCCAGGGCGCGTGCGTAACGCTCGAGGACGCGGCCACGCTCGGATCGGTCCTCCACGACGCCATCCCCGGGGACGACGTGCGCGCCGCAATTCGGGCGTACGACTCGGTTCGCCGACCGCGCGCCGCACGCGTGGTCCGGCAGGCCCGGCGGGTGGGCGCGGTCGTGCAGGCCCGCGGCCGGCTCGCACTGCGTGCGCGGAACGCGGTGCTGGGCACGCGGCCACTCAACCGCCTCCTCACCGTCCGGACGGAGGACTGACCGGTCAGCGAGCGCCAGCTATGTAGCAGTCGCGATGCAGGCCGTTCCGACCCGTCGGAAGCCGACCCGGGCGTACACCCGGGCAACATCCTCCTCGGCCGCGGACAGGAACACCGTCCGCACGCCGTGGTCGAGCGCATGCCGGGCGAGCGCGACGGTCACCGCCGCGCCGAGGCCGCGGCGCCGGGCGGCGGGCAGCGTGGCCACACCGACGATCTCGGCGACGTCGGCGACACGCTGGTAGTTGCCGGACGCGACCGCGCCCTCGCCAGGCGCCTCGGCGAGCGCATGCGCCGTCCGGCCGTCCCGCACCCGGGCGGCCTCGCGGCGTACCCCTGACTCGGACGGCGCGGCCTCGGCCGCGTCTCGTTCGGCGGTGCCCGCCGTGCCGATCATGGTGCCCGGGGCGCCGAAGCCCACCTGGGCCACCGCCCGGCGAGCCGCGAGGTCGGCGCCGAACGACGGGGCCTCCGGGTCCAGGACCCGCACCCCGGCCGGAACCGCGGGCAGCGCCGCCAGGTCGAGCACCATCAACGGGGCACGGAGCACGGCGAGCCCGGCCGCCCCGGCGAGTCCGGCCAGACCGGGCGTGCTCTCGTCGACCCACTCGATCGCCTCGGGTAGGGCAAGCTCCCGCTGGCGGGCGCGTACCCTCACGATGTCCGCCGCGGTCGGCGCGCCGCCCAGGCGCGGCCGGGCATAGAACGGCCAGGGTGACGTCGCGGGGACAAACAGCACCAGCCCGCCGTGCTCCTCGACGCGGGCGCGGTCTCGCGGCACGGCGTCGTAGAACCGTTCGAGACGCTCCAGCAGCGCGGTCACCGCGCGAGGGTACCGTCCAGTTCCTGGACGTGTGATCCATCCGAAGTGGCGGAACTGGCCGCGGCCTCACGTACACTCAACCAACCCGCAGGGCCGACGTCGTCCCGATCCGACCGAGCACGAGGACGAGGAGGGCCCGGTGGCTGTTCCGCACACGCTGTACGACCCGGCGTACGAGCACGACGCCTGCGGCGTGGCCTTCATCGCGGACCTCGGCGGGCAACGCTCCCACGACGTCGTGGCCAAGGGCCTATCGGCGCTGCGCCGGCTCGACCACCGCGGCGCCCGCGGCGCCGAGCCGAACACCGGCGACGGCGCAGGCATCCTGCTGCAGGTTCCGGACGAGTTCTACCGGGCGGTGGCCGGCCTCGAGCTGCCCCCGCCCGGCCGGTACGCGACGGGCCTGGTCTTCCTGCCCGTGGGCGACGCGGCCGCCGCGCGCGTGATCAGGGTGATCGAGAAGTACGCCGCGGCGGAGGGCGCCGAGATCCTCGGCTGGCGGGACGTCCCGGTCAACCCCGCCGGGCTGGGCGAGACCGCGCTCGCCGCCCGCCCACGCATCCGGCAGGTGTTCCTCGCGGCCGGAGAGCTGTCCGGGCTCGCGCTGGACCAGGTGGCGTTCTGCGTACGGAAGCGCGCCGAGCGGGAGTCCCGCGAGCGGGGGGTGCCGGCGTACTTTCCGTCGCTGTCCAGCCGGACGATCGTGTACAAGGGCATGCTCACCCCCGACCAGCTGCGCTCGTTCTTCACCGACCTCGCCGACCCCCGGGTCGCCAGCGCGATCGCGCTCGTCCACTCCCGGTTCTCGACGAACACCTTCCCGTCGTGGCCGCTCGCCCACCCGTACCGGTTCATCGCACACAACGGCGAGATCAACACGATTCGCGGCAACAAGAACTGGATGAACGCGCGCGAGGCACTGCTCACTTCGCCGGAGATACCCGGCGACATCAGGCGGCTCTTCCCCATCTGTACGCCGGACGCGTCCGATTCGGCCAACTTCGACGAGGTCCTGGAGTTGCTCCACCTGGCCGGCCGCCGCCTGCCGCACGCGGTGCTCATGATGATCCCCGAGGCGTGGGAGAACGACCCGGGCATGGACCCCGCGAAGCGAGCGTTCTATCAGTTCCACGCGTCGTTGATGGAGCCATGGGACGGCCCGGCGAGCGTCGCGTTCTCGGACGGCACGGTGGTCGGCGCCGTCCTCGACCGGAACGGGCTGCGGCCGGGTCGCTGGTGGCGCACCCGCGACGGCCTGGTCGTGCTCGGCAGTGAGGCGGGCGTGCTGGATCTGGACCCGGCCGAGGTCGTGGCCAAGGGCCGGCTCCAGCCGGGTCGGATGTTCCTCGTGGATACCGCTGCCGGACGGATCGTCGAGGATGACGAGATCAAGGCCGAGCTGGCCGCCGCCCATCCCTACGGGGACTGGCTGCACGCCGGGATCATGCACCTCGAGCAGCTCCCCGAGCGGGAGCACACCGTGTACACGCACGACTCGGT
>DASXRC010000047.1:0-63573 GCA_036506795.1 Micromonosporaceae bacterium | reverse complement strand
CGGGTTCCACACCGCCGCCGCACTCATCGCCCTGATCAAACTTCACCTCGGCGGCTACCGGATCGAACTCCCAGGGCGGGGCTCCCCCGCCTAAGCCCACACATCAAGCAGGAGAGCCGACAACAAGTCCATGATCGACGGCGGAGCGCTTGATCGACGGGGAGCGTCAGCGGGCCGAGCCGCTTCGGCGGCGGCGGAGCCAGATCGCGTACGCGCCGATCGCGACGAACAGCAGCATCGAGCAGCACAGGGCCTTCACCACGGACGCCAGGCTACCCATGCTGCGAGAACTAGCCGAGCCGACCGCGCCGGCGGCGTATCACCATGACCGCACCGGTGCTGAGCAGGCCACCGGTCGGCAGGACGCCGGCCGCTACGCCGAGCGAAACCATGACCCACCCTGTCAAGCGGCCCTGGCGCCGATCGCATCGGCGACGAGCCGAGCGGCCGGGCTGGGCTCGTGCCGGCCCCGGCGGTGGACAAGGTGCAGTCGCCGGGCGCCCAGGACGGGCGCGTCGAGCAGCCGGATGGCCGGAGGATCGTCGGCCCGTTGGCCGGACAGGGCGAGAGCGGGCACGACCGCGACAGCAAGCCCGGCCGCGACGATCGCCAGCGCGGCCGGGAACTCGAGGCACTCGTGCACCCGGTCGAGCGTGACGTCGTGGTGCGCCGCGATCCGGTCCAGCGCGCGCCGAGCGGCCGAGCCGGGCGGACCGTCCACCCACGGCCGGGACAGCAGCGCCTCGAGGTCGGCGACCGGGCCCCAGCTGGCTGGGACGGCGAGGCGGTACGGGTCCTCCAGCAGCCGGGTTGCGCGCAGCCCCGGCGGTTGGGCCGTCGGTTGCTCGGCGTCGGCCTCGTCGATGAGCAGGTCCAATGCGCCGGCGCGCAGAGCCGCCTTGCCGGGCTCCGGCTCGATCTGTCGTACCCGTACCGTGACCGCCGGGATGCGCATCTGAACGTTGGCGGCTGCCGGCGCGACCAGGTGCCAGATCGCGGTGGGGAACGCGCCGACGACGACCGGGCCGGTCACCTGTCCGGTGAGCGCGGCGAGGTCCCGTTCGGCGTCGGCCAGCACCTCCGCGATCCGGCCGGCGTGCCCGGCCAGCAGTCGGCCCGCGGCGGTGAGGCCGGCGGCCCGTCGGCCGCCGAGCCGGGACCGGTCGAGCAGGGTCAAGCCGGTCTCGGCCTCGAGCCGGACGATGTGCTGGGACACCGCGGACGGCGTCAGGCGCAGCACGCTCGCCGCGGCGAGGACGCCGCCGGCGTCGGCGACCGCGCGGAGAACCGCGAGCCGACGCGGATCAAGCTGCATGAAGCGATGCTACCGGCAGGATGTAACAGGATTCGCTACCGCTAAACCCATAGCGTGAGCGAGGATGGTCGGCGTGACCGAATACCGCGCGTCGTTCGACGCCGATGTCAGCTTCCTCAACGGCGGCGGCCTGCAGGCCCAGGGCTTTCGACTGGACGTGCCGGGCGCGCACGTCACCGAGGAGGAGCTGGTCGACCTGTTCGTCCGCCACCTCGGCCTGCTGATGGTCGACCGGGTGCGGCTGTCCGGCATCCGGGTGGCGGCCGAGCCGCACAAGGGCTCGCGGGGCGGCCCGGCCGACGGGTCGCGGCCGGCCGGTGGGGGAGCGCGACACCTGGTCGAGCTCAGCCACGAGATCGTCGCGGGCATGACCACGTACCCGGGCCTGCCCGGCCCGGAGATCACGCCGCACATGACGCACGCCGACTCCCGCGGGCGGTACGCCCCGGGCACCGAGTTCGCGATAGACCGCATCAGCATGGTCGGCAACACCGGCACCTACGTCGACAGCCCGCACCACCGGTATCCGGGCGCCGCCGACCTGGCCGGGCTACCGCTCGAGTCGATCGCCGACCTACCGGCCGTCGTGGTCCGGCTGGCCGACAGCGCGGAGCGGGGCATCGGGCCGGCCGCGTTAGGCGCCGTCGACGTCGCCGGCGCGGCGGTGCTGCTGCACACCGGATGGGACCGGCACTGGGGCAGCGACGCGTACGGCGGGTCGGCGCCCTACCTGAGTGAGCCGGCCGCCCGGCTCCTCGCCGACGCCGGCGCACGGCTCGTCGGCATCGACAGCGTGAACATCGACGACGCGCAGGACCCCGCGAGGCCCGCCCATTCGATCCTGCTCGCCGCGGGGATCCCGGTGCTCGAGCACCTGACCGGCCTCGACCGGGTGCCGGTGACCGGTGCGCGCCTGCACGCCGCGCCGCCGCGGGTCCGCGGGTTCTCGACGTTCCCGGTTCGGGCGTACGCGCTGCTGGGTGATTGACGTCGTGGTGGTCTCCGACGTGGCCGGCTGGCTCGGCGCGGTTGCTCTACTGGCTGGCTACGGCCTGCTGTCGGCGGGCCGGATCAGGGCCGGATGGGCGTACCAGCTGCTGAACCTCGCCGGGTCGGTCGGCCTGGCCGTGAACGCGGTGGCGCACCGGACGTGGCCCTCGGCCGCGGTCAACACGGTGTGGCTGGTCATCGCGCTCGTGGCGGTGCGGGGTGTCGCGATGACCCGGCACCGGCGTGAGGCGGTCGAACCGAGTCGCAGGGGAGGTGTCGAGTCCGACCCGGCTCGTTCGAGGGGTTGGTGACGGCCCGTGCCGCGCCGCCAAGCTGGGCCGCCGCGACGAGGCCGCGCGGGAGTTTGAACGCGGGCGCTGGTCCGGGGCCGCCACACTGTAGCGACGACCGTCCAATGTGGCCGCAGGGGGAGTGGCTCGCCCGTTCTCGTGCTGGCCTGCACCCCGTGCCGGTCTCGCAACGTACCAACATGTAGGCCGCCGGCCGGCGCGACCCGCCCGCGCCCGCGTTGTGGATATTGCGTTGAGCGATCACGGTGTCTCGGCGCAGGCTGGAGTCTCCTCCTTACCGTCGGGGATCTCCTCATGCGCCTGCTCCGCGATCTGTGGGCCACGTCACCGCGCCGTACGGCCGCCGTGGCCTGCCTGATCGTGCTCGGAGCCGGCGGGCAGGCCGCCGCGTCGGCGTTGGCCGGGCCGGTGCTCGTGCACCGCTCGTCCGCGCTGTTCATCGTGCTCGCCGCGGCGCTGGTCGCGGCGGTCATCAGCGACCTCGCGGTGGGCCTGCTGGCCGCCGGGCTGACCGCCGACTGGGCCGCCGACGTCCGCCGCCGGTTGTGCCGGGTCGCGTTCGGGCAGGACCTACCGACGCTGGAGACGACCCCGGTCGGTGAGCTGCTGGACCGGATCGACGGAGACGTCTACCAGGTCGCCTCCGAGCTGCGCGGCAGCGGCGTACGGATCGCGCAGTCCCTGGCCGTCGGGGTGTTGTCCATCGGCGCCGCGTTCGCGGTGTGGTGGCCGGCCGGGGTCGCGATGGCGGTGCTGGCCATCGTGCTGGCGGCCGGGCTGAGCGGGCCGACGAAGAGGATCGCACCGGCGCGCATGGGGGAGGAGGAGGCGTGGTCGGACCTGGCCGCCGTGATGGAGGAGGCGATCCACGGCCAGGACGACATCCGTACCAGCCTCGCCCGGCCGTACGTGCTGAGGCTGTACGCCCGCCGGGCCAGCCGGGTGCTGGCCCGCGGCCGACGGGTGTGGACGATGTCCGCGCGGGTCACCGCGATCGCCTCCGGTGTGACGCGGGCCGGGATCGCCGCCGTCGTCCTCGGCGGTGCGTGGGCGCTGGCCGCCGGCCGCGTCGACGGCGCCCGGCTCACGGCCATCTGGCTGCTTGCCCTGGCGTTCGGGGGCACCGTCGAGCACGTCAGCCGGATGGTGCCCGAACTGCAGTACGCCCTGGGTGCCTGGGGTCGGGTGCAGCTCCTCGCGGCGGCCCGACAGGAGCCGTCGGGTGGGGCGGCGCCCGCCGACGGCGACCTTTCTGTGCGCGGCCTCACGTTCCGGTACGCGGCGGGCCAGCCCGAGGCCGGGCGGCGACCGGCCCTGCGCGACGTCAGCGTGACGTTCAACCGTGGCCGCTCGTACGCGCTGATCGGTCGGACCGGGTCGGGAAAGTCCACGTTGGCCAAGGTGCTCACGCGGGCCGTGGACGTTCCCCGCGGCACCGTCTTCCTCGCCGGGGCCGACCTGCTCGACCTCGATGTCGAGGGGCTGCGCCGCTGGATCGCGGTCGTGCCGCAGCGCACCGAGATCCTGGCGGGGACGCTCGCCGAGAACATCGCCCTGTTCGACCCGGACCTGCTCGACGCGGCCGACCGGGCGGTGCACCAGCTCGGCCTGACCTCGTGGGTGGCGGACCTGCCGGACGGGATGCGGACCCGGCTCGGCGACGGTGGGCACGTGCTGTCGGCCGGGCAGGAGCAGTTGGTGGCGTTCGCGCGGATCCTCGTCCGCGACCCGCACGTCGTGATCCTCGACGAGGCCACCGCGCGGTTGGACCCGCTCACCGAGGCGCGGGTGCAGCGGGCGACCGAGCGGCTGCTGCGCGACCGCATCGGCATCGTCATCGCCCACCGGCTGTCGTCGGTACGCCGCTGCGACGAGGTCGTCGTGCTGGCCGACGGCGAGGTGGTCGAGGCCGGACCGCTGCGCGCGTCGCAGAGGTTCGCTCGGCTGCTGGCCAGCAGCCGGGTGTCCGCGCCCACGGATTCCAGCGCGCGGGTGGGGGTCGGCGTGGGCACGAGCGGCGCACTCGTCATGGCCTCGGTGAGCGATCCGGCCTCGGTGAGCGATCCCGTCCTCGCGGGCGCCGTCGCCACCGCGGTCGTCGAGGACGACCGCCCCGTGCCGCCGAAGGTCGAGCCGCCTCCGTTGCCGACGCCCGCCCGCGCGCGGACCGTGCGCGAGATCTTCCGGCTGATGATGAACGACGCGCGGTTCGGCCTGGGCGCGGTGGCGATGTTCCTGGTCATGGTCCTGCTCGGGCTGGATGGGTCGCTGTTGCCGTGGTGGTGGGCCGACCTGGTCGACGGCTCCGGCGGGGTGTTCTGGCCGGCCTTCGGGATCGTCGCCGGGCTGCTGGTCGTCGTGCCGGTGCCGTACTACACCGGGAAGTGGTTCCCGGAGTGGTGGGTCCGCCAGATGCTGCGGATCAGCCTGCGACTGGTGCACGGTCAAACGGGCGCGCGGCGGGTCAGCTCGCACACCCCGGCCGAGGTCGTGGCCCAGGGCGGCGACACCGAGCGCGTCGTGATTCTCGCCGACAACCTGATCGACCAGTTCATCTCCGTGTTCGTGTTGGTCACGATGACCGTGGTGTCGGGGTCGCCCGTGCCGGCGCTCTTCTTCGCCGGGACCGTGCTGGTGTCGGGGCTGGCGGCCACCCTGTTCGGGCCGCGGCTGGAACGCGCCGCGCGGAAGACCGTCGCCGCCCGGGCCGCGTTCGCGACGGCTCTGGTGTCGGCGCTGTCGGCCGCCCGCACGGTAAAGCTGGCCGGGGCGACCCGGCCCGTGCTGGCCCATCTGGCCCGCCTCGACGCCGCCCGCAGCGACCGGCAGCGCCGGGAGATCTCCGTGCAGGTGTGGTCGCGGTCCACGCCGTCCGTGGTCAGCGGGCTGCTGCCGGTCGGGGCGTGGGCCCTGTTCCTGTCCGGCGGGCTGTCGCCAGGGGCGACCCTGGTTGCGGTGGCGACGCTGGGTGCGGCCCGCTGGTTCGCCTGGACGACGGCGTCGCTGGTCTCCCAGCTGCCATCCGCCCGCGTCTGGACCCGCCGCACCGTGGCCATGTCGGGGCTGGGGGCGTACTCGGCGGCCGTGCCCGGGGTAGACCTGTCCGCCGGGACGGCGCCCGCTCCCGCGACCGCGCCGCGGCATCCGCTGCGCCGGCTCGATCTGGTCCGGTTCAGCGCGGTGCACGAGGACGGCACCGTCGGCGCCCGCGACATCGACCTCACCGTTATCCGCGGCCAGCTGGTGCTCCTCGTGGGGCGGGTCGGCTCGGGCAAGTCCTCGCTGCTTCGGGCGTTGGCCGGGATCGTCCACCACACCGGGACGCTGCTGTGGAACGGGCAACCGGTCACCGAGCCCGAGCTGTTCCTGCGGCCGAACCAGGTCGGGTACGTCGCGCAGCTGCCGCGCGTGCTATCCGGAACGATCGCCGACAACATCGCGCTCGGACACGAGCGGGACGCCGAAGGCGCCGTGTCCACCGCGCAGCTGGAGCACGACCTGGCGGCGGCCGGGGCCGGTCTCGGGCTGCTGATCGGGCACAAGGGGACCCGCCTGTCCGGCGGGCAGTTGCAACGGCTCGCCCTGGCCAGGGCGCTGGCTCCGCGTACCGAGCTGCTGATCGCCGACGACGTGTCGTCGGCGCTGGATGTCACGACCGAGCTGCAGCTGTGGCGAGCGCTGCGGAAGCACGGCGTGACCGTGGTCGGTTCGACGTCGAAGCGCGCGGCGCTCAGCCAGGCCGACCACGTCGTGGTCCTGCTCGCCGGCGAGGCCGTGGCCCAGGGCACGTGGCAGGAGCTGGAGGACCGCTGGGGCCACCTGGCCGGGTGACCCGCGGCCTCAGCTACCGGACTTGAGCTTGTCCAGGTCGACGACCTCCGACGCCGCGGGCAACGCGATGTCCGGGAAGGACCCGCCAAACGACGTGAAGGTGATGTGGCCCTTGCCTCCGGAACCCTCAAGGAACAGCGGGTACGGCTCTCCGATCGTCGCCACCCAGAGCGTGCCCCCGTCGGCGCCGCTCTGGACGACACCGATCGCAGTGCCGCCCGGGACCTGCTTGGTCGTGGCCTTGGTCAGCCGGCCCGTCGGCTTCAGCAGCTCGCTCGGTTCTATGATCTTGAACAAGGTGCGGAAGTCTTTGTCCGTCGCGGACAGCTTGGCCCACCTGCTGCCCAAGAGCTTCGCTATGGTCGCCCCGGCGTCGCCGGCGTTGGCCTTCCAGAAGGCCTCGTCCGGCCGCACGAAGTTCTGACCACCCACCGAGAGCAGCTCAACCTTCGTGCCCTGCGACGCGATCACGCCGATCAGGTCCTTGCCGGAGACCTTGAAGTGCAGGTACATCTGCTGGCCGTCCGAGTAGATGTCGCCCTTCATCTGGTAGGACTTGGCGCCCTCGAGGGCCGCAATGGACTTCTGCACGATCTCGTTCGGGGCCAGCGCCGACACACCGTTGTCGGTCGGCGCCGGCGATTTCGTGGTAGTGGTGGCGCTGGGTCGATTCCCGTCGCCGCCACATCCGGCGAGCACGACGCCGGCGAGCGCAAGCGGCATCAACGCACGCGTGATTCGCATGGTCCGTCCCTCCCTTGTCCAACCACAGTGCCCGTCCGACACGTGTGTTCAAACGTCGACGCACCGATCGACCGCCGTGGGTGTCCTCCCGGAGTCCACTGTGGTCAGTGCGTACCGGATCCGGGCCGGCCGCCGGCGCCGATCAAGGGATTCCGCGTCGATCATGGGCTCGTTGTCGTGGATCGAAGATCCATTCACGGCGATACGTCCATGATCGGCGGGGAACGGGCGGGAGCTCGCCGGGTGGGGCGGGGCGGGGTGCAGGTTGACTTGACATAATAGTCCTTATCGAACTACCGCGTGGCGCGGGGTAGACCGGGCCACCGTCCGCTGTGGACCGCGCCGGCACCGAGGGCTCGCTAGGCATACCTAGGGACGGGGGCGCGTCGACTAGGTCGGCCGCGTCGGCACAGATACGTCGCGGCTCCGGATGGCAGCGGCGCCCGACCGGCCGACGATCGGTGGTGACAGAACGACCGCCGATCCGAGGAGTTCACCATGTGGTACCACTCGCCGGAGACCCTCTACACGTTTGCCCTCGAGCACCAGCGGGAGCTGATCGCCGCCGCCGATCGGGAGCGGGTGCTCCGGTCCGCCAGCCGGGCGCGCCGGGCGCACGCCGCGCAACGCGGCGCCCGCCGCGCCGACCCACGCCGGCACGGCGCCGCCGTCGCCGGGGCCTGAGCGCGGCCGCGGGGTCACAGCCCGCCGGCGACCCTGAGCACCGCCCCGGTGGTGTACGAGGCGTCGGGCGAGAGCAGCCACGCGATCGCGGCGGCGATCTCGTCGGGCTCCGCGGCCCGGCCCAGCGGGATGCGGCCCGCCGCGGTTGCCGCCCGGTCCGGCTCGCCGGAGAGCGCGTGCAGCTCGGTCCGCGTGATGCCCGGCGCGACGGCGTTGACCCGGATGCCGGCCGGGGCGAGCTCCTTGGCCAGGCCGACGGTCATCGCATCCACCGCCGCCTTGCTCGCCGCGTAGTGCACGTACTCGTTCGGGCTGCCCAGCGTCGCCGCGGACGAGGACACGTTGACGATCGCGCCGCCGGCCGACATCCGGCCGGCCGCCTCGCGGGCGCACAGCAGGTACCCGACGACGTTCACCTCCACCACCCGGCGCAGCTCGGCCACGGACACGTCGGCGAGCCGGCCCAACGGGCTGGTGATGCCGGCGTTGTTGACCAGGCCGGTGACCGGCCCGAACGCCTCCGCCGCGGCGAAGAGCCGGGCGACCGCCCCCTCGTCCACCGTGTCGCCGGCCACCGCCGCCGCCCGCACCCCGGCGGCCCGGGCCCGGTCGGCCACGGCCTCGGCGGCGTCCGCGTCGCGCCGGTAGCCGACGACGACGTCGTGGCCGGCGGCGGCGAGCCGAGCGACGGTCGCCGCGCCGATGCCACGACCGCCGCCGGTCACGACCGTCACCGCACCCATCCCCCACTCCCCCTCCGATGATCGTTTGTGGGCTCCCACGGTACGGCAGCACGCACGGCGCTAGCGTTGACGCGGTAGCCCCCATCCCCGGAGGTACGCCCCGATGAGCACACCCACCGTCGGCGACGTCGTCGGCGACTTCGAGCTGTCCGACGACCGTGGCCGGCCGCGCCGGCTCAGCGAGCTGCTCGCCGCCGGGCCGGTCGTGCTGTTCTTCTACCCGGCCGCGATGACCCGCGGCTGCACCCAGGAGAGCTGCCACTTCCGCAACCTGGCGGCCGAGTTCGCCGAGGTCGGCGCCCAGCGGGTCGGGATAAGCCGCGACCCGGTGGCCAAGCAGCGCGAGTTCTCCGACCTGCACCACTTCGACTATCCGCTGCTGTCCGACCCGGACGGCGCCGTCGCGCGCCGGTTCGGGGTACGCCGGGCGCTGCCGCTCGGTGCGCTGGGCACCCGCCGGGTGACGTTCGTCATCGACACCGACCGGCGCGTCCTCGACGTCATCCACAGCGAGGTCAGCATGACCGACCACGCGGACCGGGCGCTGGCCACGCTGCGCGAGCACGTCGCGAAGCGGTAGCGCGACACGCCCGGAGGGTTGGTCGAAACTGTCGGCGCGGCCTGGTAAGAAGCAGGGAGTCAAACACCTGTACGGAGGTTCCGATGGCCGCCGCGCGCACCGCACTCCGAGGGCTGTCTCCGACGGACGTCGAGACGATCCGTGACACGCTCGCGGCCGGGCGCAAGCCGCGGGTCATGTTCACCGAGGCGGCCGGGCAGATCGCCGGTCAGCTCGGCCACGTGGTGGGGCTGACCGACCCGACGCGGTCCGACGAGTGGGTGGTGGTCCGGTTCGGCCGCGACGAGCTGCCGTTCTCCCCCACCGACGTGGCGATGGCCCCGCGCGCGTCGGCCAAGCGGTCCGAGCCGACGGCGGTCCGGCACGCCGCGCCGGTCCGGAGCCGCCCAACTCAAATCACCGAGCCCGCACCCGCCCAGCCGGCGAGGCCGCCGGTGCCCGCGCCACGCGAGGACGCGACCGTGCCGAACTCCATGGTGGACACCGCCACGCCGGCGGCACCGGTCCAGCCCAAGCCGGCCAGGCGCGCCGCCCGGCCGGCCCGGCCGAAGGGCCCGGCCGGGCTGACCGTCACGCTGGCGTACGCCGACGGCGAGTGGACGGTCGGTGCCCAGCAGGGCAGTCGGGCGCTGGCCAAGCCGTATGCCATCAAGCCGGCCGAGGCGCTGAGGATGGTCGCGCTGCTCGACGTGCCGGGCGTCCACGAGGCGGTCGAGCACATCGTGGCCGCCGAGCGCGCCGAGGCGGAGCGGGCGGCCGAGCGCCTGCGCGCCGAGCTGGCCGGGATCGAGGCCCGGCTGGCCGAGCTGCGCAGCGTTTGATGGCCCTCGCCCCGCCGGGCTCAGTCACTCCGGCATGTTGGCCACGCCGATGCGTCGGCGGAACACCCAGTAGGTCCAGCCCTGGTAGACCAGCACGATCGGGGTGAAGGCGACCGCCACCCAGGTCATGACCCGCAACGTGTACGGGGTGGACGACGCGTTGTGCACGGTCAGGCTGTTGGCCGGGTCCACCGTGGACGGCAGCACGTCCGGGAACAGCGCCGTGAACAGCGCCGCGACGGCGAGCGCGATGGCGACGGCGGTGCCGAGGAAGGCCCAGCCCTCCCGGCGTACCCGATTGGCCAGCAGCCCGCCGACCAGCGCGACCGCGGCCGCCACGGCGAGCCCGGTGGGCGCCGCACCGCCCCGGATCCCCAGCGTCCAGCCGAGGAACGCCACGGCGAGCGCGGCGGCGAGCACGCCCACCCGGCCGGCGAGGGTATTGGCCCGGTCGCGGACCTCGCCGCGGGTCTTGAGGGCGAGGAACACCGCGCCGTGCGTGACGAACAGCGCGAGCGTGGTCAGGCCGCCGAGCAGGGCGTACGGGTTGAGCAGTTCGAGCACGGTGCCGACATACTCGTGGTCGGCGTCGAGCGGCACGCCGCGCACGATGTTCGCGAACGCGACCCCCCACAGCACGGCCGGCACCAGCGACCCGACGACGAGAGCGCGGTCCCAACGCGCCCTCCAGGCCGGCTCGTCCCGCTTGCCGCGGTACTCGAACGCGACGCCGCGCACGATCAGCGCGACGAGGATGAGCAGCAGCGCGAGGTAGAAGCCGGAGAACAGCGAGGCGTACCACTCGGGGAAGGCCGCGAACGTGGCGCCGCCCGCGGTGATCACCCACACCTCGTTGCCGTCCCAGACTGGGCCGATCGTGTTGATGAGCACCCGCCGCTCCCGGTCGTCGCGGCCGAGCACCGGCAGCAGGATGCCGACGCCGAAGTCGAAGCCCTCGAGCACGAAGTACCCGGTCCACAGCACGGCGATGAGGATGAACCAGACGGTGGTCAGCTCCACGGCGCGCTCCTCGTCCCTCGGTAGGCGAAGTCCCTCGGTAGGCGAAGTCCCTCAGTAGGCGAACGCCAGCGGGCGGTCGTCCTCGGGCCCCGGTTCGGCCTCGGCGGGCGGCGTCACGTCCGGCAGGCCGGCCCGGGCGTACCGGAGGAGGAGCCCGACCTCGATGACCGCGAGCGCGCCGTAGAGCAGCGTGAACACCGCGAGCGACGCGGCGACCTCGCCCGTGGACACGCTCGGCGAGACGCCGTTGGCGGTGCGCATCTGGCCGAACACGACCCAGGGCTGCCGACCCATCTCGGTGAAGATCCAGCCGAACGAGTTGGCCGCCAGCGGCAGCAGCGGCAGCACCAGGCCCGCGCGCAACAGCCAGCGTGAGCCGGGGGTACGCCCCCGGCGGGCGGCCCACAGCATCCACAGCGCGACGAGGGCGGCCAGCGCGCCGAAGCCGATCATCAGGCGGAAGCTCCAGTAGGTGGCCGGAATGATCGGCGTGTAGCTGCCCGGGCCGTACGCCGCGGCGTACTGCGCCTGCAGGTCGTCGATGCCCTGGACCCGGCCGTCGAAGCTGCCGGTGGCCAGGAACGAGAGCACCCGCGGCAGCTTGACCGCGAACACCTCCTGGCTGCCGTCCAGGGTGCCGACGGTCAGCACCGAGAACGAGGCCGGCCGTTCGGTGTGGTACAGCGCCTCCGCGGCGGCCATCTTCATCGGCTGCACATCTGTCATGATCTTGCCCTGGATGTCGCCAGTCACGGCGACGGCCGCGGCCGCGACCAGGGTGGTCCACGCGCCGAGCCGCAGCGCGGAGCGGAACGCGGCCGTGTCGGCCGGGGTGGCGGTCTCCCGGCGGCGGACCAGGTGCCACAGCGCGACGGCGGCGACCAGCGCGCCGGCGGTCAGAAACGCGCCGGCGACCGTGTGCGGGAACGTGACCAGGGTGACCTTGTTGGTCAGCACGGCCGGGAAGTCGGTCAGCTCGGCGCGGCCGGTGGTGGGGTTGAACCGGAAGCCGACCGGATGCTGCATCCAGGAGTTGGCGGCCAGGATGAAGTACGCGCTGAGCAGGGCGCCGATCGCGGCGGCCCAGATGCAGGCCAGGTGGATCCGCTTGGGCAGCCGGTCCCACCCGAAGATCCACAAGCCGAGGAACGTGGACTCGAGGAAGAACGCGAGCAGCGCCTCGATCGCGAGCGGGGCGCCGAAGATGTCGCCGACGAAGCGGGAGTAGTCGCTCCAGTTCATGCCGAACTGGAACTCCTGCACGATGCCCGTCACCACCCCCATCGCGAAGTTGATCAGGAAGAGCTTGCCGTACAGCTTGGTGAGCCGAAGCCACCGCTCGTTGCCGGTGCGCAGCCACGCGGTCTGTACCCCGGCGACGAGGAACGCCAGGCCGATGGTGATAGGTACGAACAGGAAGTGGTAGACGGTGGTGACGCCGAACTGCCACCGCGCCAGGTCCAGTGTGTCCATGCCCGCTCCGCTCGTCGCCGTCCCCACACTACTACGCAGTGTAGTACATGGTAAGGACGGCCGCGGGTTCACGTTAGGGCCGGACGGCCGTGGTCCGCAGCGAAACGTCCTCCCCTCCCCCGCCCCGGCTCCCCCGCGGCGTGCGACGATCGGCGGCGGATGGACATCCTGACGAAGCCGTGGCGCGCGCCGCTGCTCTGGCGCTTCCTACAGGTCTTGGCCCGCATCGTGGTCGGCCCGATCGCGCGGCTGCGAGTCACCGGCGAGGTACCCGCCGCGCTGCGGCGCGGCCCGCTGATCCTGGCCGCCAACCACATCAGCCCGTTCGACCCGATCGTGATGAGCGCGGCCTGTCAGGTGGCCGGCGTCGCGCCGCGCATCATGGCCACCGGCGGCCTGTTCCGGGCACCGGTCGTGGGGGCGGTCATGCGGCGCTGTGGACACATCCGGGTCGAGCGCGGCAGCACCTCGGTCACCGAGTCGCTCGCCACCGCCGCCCGGGCGGTGGCCGGCGGCTCCGTCGTGCTTGTCTACCCGGAGGGTCGGATGGGCCTCGACCCATGCATGTGGCCGGAGCGGGGCAAGACCGGGACCGCCCGGCTCGCGCTGGCCAGCGGCGCGCGGGTGGCACCGGTCGCGCAGTGGGGCGCGCACGAGGTCATACCGTACGCGGCACCGCGGGGGCTCCCACGCGCGATCGCCCGCGCGCTCGTGCGCCGGCCAGTCATTCGGGTCCACTTTGGAGCGCCGATCGAACTCGACGGGCTGCGCGCCGACGCACCGGGGCACGCCCAGCGCGCCACCGACCGGATCATCGACGCCTTGACCGAGACGCTGGCGCGGCTGCGCCCGGACGAGCCGGACCTTCCCCGCCACATCGACCCGACCCGCCCGACCGATACCACGCGAGCGCGCCGGAGGGTGTAAACGCTCGCGCCGCGGCGACGCCTGGAGCCCCGAGGAGACGCGGCGAAGCCGTCGTCCCCGCAGGGCGAAGGCGGCGCCCGACGGCGGCGCGAGCCGCCCGAGCGGAGCGAGGGCCGGCTAGCTCAGCTCAGTCACCCCCGCGCTGGCGCAGGTATGCCAGCACCGCCTCCCGCGTGGTGCGCACGCCGAGCAGCTGTCGGGCCCGGGCGATGCGCCGGTTCGCGGTACGCAGGGAGAGGAACTCGGCGGCCGCGGCCGACGCGATCGTCTCGCCGTTGGCCAGCCGGTCCAGCAGCGCCCGCTGCTCGGGAACCAACGCCGAGATCGGCGGGCGCGGCGGGGCAGCCGGGTCGGCCTCCGAGTCGCGGTGCACCGGGCCGAACCGGCGCAGGTCGGCGACCAGGGCCCGGCCGGACTCGCTGGCCGGGTCACATATCGCCACGATCCCGGCACCGCGCGCCGCGGCGAGCACCGCCTGCTGCACGGTGGATAGATCGGCCACCGGACCGAACAGCACCAGCCGGGCCCGGCTGACGTCCGGGGCCGGTTCGCCGAGCGCGAAGCCCTCCCGCGCGGTCCATCCGGCGCGGACCAGCCGGTGCAGGACCGCGGTGGCGTCCGTCGCCGTCGGCACCACATAGCGGGGGCGGTCGTTCGAGGTCACCCGCACCTCCCGGCCGGCAGCACAACAGCGTCATTCTCGCCGACCGCACGCCCGGCTGACGAGCGGTGGCCACGGTGCGTCGATCGCGACAGGCATACTGCGCGCGTGACACACCGATACCCGTACCTGGACGCGCCTACACCGCTGGCCTTCGCGCACCGCGGCGGCGCGGCGTACGGCGACGAGAACACCGCGGCGGCGTTCGCCCGGGCGATCGACCTCGGCTACCGGTACGTGGAGACCGATGTGCGCGCCACCGCGGACGGTGTCGCGGTGGCCTTCCACGACGGCACGCTGCGACGGCTGACCGGCCGGCCCGGGCGCATCGAGGCGCTGCGCTGGGCGGACCTGGCCAGCGTCCGGGTCGGCGGGTCGGCCGCCGTGCCGCGACTGGACGACGTCCTCGAGGCCTGGCCACAGGTGCGGTTCAACGTCGACGTGAAGACCGACGGCGGGGTGGTCCCGACGCTGGACGCGGTCTCGCGCACCGGCGCCGCCGACCGGGTGCTGCTCGCCTCCTTCAGCGGCGCCCGGCTGGCTCGGGTGCGGGCATTGGCCGGCCCGAGGTTGGCCACCTCGCTCGGCCGGCGCGGCGTGGCCCGGCTGCGCGTGGCCTCGGTGATCGGCGGCCGGCCGCGGCTGCCCAAGTCGGTCGTCGCCGCACAGGTGCCGCTGCGGTACGGCCGGGTGCGGGTCGTCGACCGGCGATTCGTCCGGTGCGCCCACCGGCTCGGCCTACAGGTGCACGTCTGGACGATCGACGACCCCGCCGTCATGCACGACTTACTGGACCTCGGCGTGGATGGCATCATGACCGATCACGTCGAGGTGCTGCGCGACGTGTACACCAGCCGCGGCCTCTGGGCCGCCTGACCGCCGAGGACGACCCATGGCCGTGAGCGCGCCGTCCACCGCGGACGCCGGGGAGCTGTCGTCCCGGCGGGAGCGGGTCGGCTGGTACTTCTATGACTGGGCCAACTCGGCGTTCTCCACCACGGTCGTCACGGTCTTCCTCGGCCCCTACCTGACCTCGATCGCCGACGACGCCGCCGACCCGGCGGGCCGGGTGCACCCGCTCGGCATCCCGGTGGCGTCCGGTTCGCTGTTCGCGTACACCATCTCGCTGTCCGTCGTGGCGCAGGTACTCGTGCTGCCGGTGGTCGGCGCCGTCGCGGACCGCTCGCCCCGCAAGAAACAGCTGCTGGCGTTGTTCGCGTACGTCGGCTCGGCGGCCACCACCGGGCTGGTGTTCCTCTCCGGCGAGCGGTACCTGCTCGGCAGCGCCCTGCTGCTCATCGCGAACGTGGCGTTCGGCGCGAGCATCGTGGTGTACAACTCGTTCCTGCCGCAGCTGGCCGGCCCGGACGACCGGGACGCGGTGTCCAGCCGCGGCTGGGCGATCGGCTACCTGGGCGGCGGGCTGCTGCTCGCCGTCAACGCCGCCGCCGCGATCGTCGCCGGGGACGACGCCAAGGCCGAGGTCGCCCGGTGGAGCCTGGTCTCCGCGGGCCTGTGGTGGGCGGCGTTCACGACCCTGCCGCTGACCCGGCTGCGCAACCGGCCGCCGGCCGAGGGGGTGGCCCGCGGCTCGGTGCTCACCGACGGATTCCGCCAGCTCGGCCACACGCTGCGCGGGCTTCGGGCGTACCCGCTGAGCCTGTTCTTCCTGATCGCGTTCCTCGTCTACAACGACGGCATCCAGACCGTCATCACGATGGCCGCGGTGTACGCCGACAAGTACCTCGAGCTGTCGCAGGCGGTGCAGGTCCAGACGATCCTGATGGTGCAGTTCCTGGCGTTCGGCGGGGCGCTTCTGCTGGGCTCGATCGCCCGCCGGGTCGGGGCGTGGAAAACCGTGCTGGCGAGCCTGGTGCTGTGGACGGTGGTGCTCGCGATCGCGTACGTCCTGCCGGTGGGCGAGCCGACGCCGTTCGTGCTCCTCGGCGCGCTGCTGGGCATCGTGCTCGGCGGCAGCCAGGCGCTGAGCCGGTCGCTGTTCAGCCAGCTGATCCCGCGGGGCAAGGAGGGCGAGTACTTCGGCCTGTACGAGATCTCGGACAAGGGCACCAGCTGGCTGGGTCCGCTGCTGTTCGGCCTGGCCTACCAGTCGACCGGCAGCTACCAGGCGGCCATCATCTCGCTGGTGGCGTTCTTCGCGATCGGGTTCGTGCTGCTGCTCGCGGTGCCGATCCGGCGGGCGATCCTCGCCGCGGGCAACACCCCACCCCGGGTTCTCTAGGCCCGTTTCTCTAGGCTCGCAGCGTGGCCCGCTTCGTGCAGACCGTCCCCGCCCCGGCCGACCCGTACGACGGCGACCCGCTGCTGCGCTCCTGGCTGGACCGCGCGCTCGGCGTCGACGGGCACGCCGCGGCCGCGGACCGGCTCGCCGCGCTCGCCGCCGACGTGGCCGGGCCGCTGCGCGCTGCGCACGCCGACGCGGAGGCGCACCCTCCGCGGCTGGTGCGCTACGACGGGTGGGGTGCCCGCGTCGACCGCGTCGAGACCGCGGCCGGCTGGGACACCCAACGGGCCGCGGCCGCCCGGCACGGCGTGGTCGCCCTGCCGTACCTGCCCGAGGCGCGGGCCACCTGGGGCGCCGCGGCTCGGGTCGTGCAGCACGCGCTGCTGCACCTGTACGGCCCGGAGTCGGCCACCTTCAGCTGCCCGGTCGCGATGGCCGACGGCGCGGCCGCACTGCTGTCCCGGCCGGAGGTCGACCCGGCGGTCGGTGCGGCCTGGCTGCCCCGGCTGCTGTCCACCGACCCGGCGGCCGCCGTCACCAGCGGCCAGTGGATGACCGAGTCGCAGGGCGGCTCCCACCTGGCCCGCTCGTCCACGTCGGCGCGGCCCGCCGGCGACGGCTCATGGCGGTTGACCGGCGAGAAATGGTTCTGCTCGGCGGCCGACTCGGCGATCGCCGTCGCGCTGGCCCGCCCGGTCGACGCCGGTCACGGCAGCCGGGCGCTCGCGCCATTCCTGGTGCCGCGGTACGCCGCCGACTCGCCGCTGGCCAACCCCCGAGCCGACCCGGCCGCACCGGCGCCGGGCGTCATCGTGCGCCGGCTCAAGGACAAGCTGGGTACGCGGGCGCTGCCGACCGCCGAGATCGGACTGGACGACGCGTACGCGGTTCCGCTGGGCGACCCAGACCGGCAGGGCCTGACCCGGATGATGACGCTGGTCGTCGTGACGCGCCTGCACAACGCGGCGGCCGCCGCCGCGGGGATGCGCCGCGGGCTGGCGTACGCGCGGGCGTACGCCGCGGCCCGCGAGGTGGCGGGCGGACGGCTGGATGCCTCGCCGCTGCACCGGGCGACGCTGTCCACCCTCGCCGTGGACGCGGCCGGCGCGTTCGCGCTGGCGGCCCACGCGTTCGCGCTGCTTGGCCGGGTGGAGGTCGACGCCGATCCGGCCGCGGCCGCGGAGCTGCGCATCGTGGCGCCGCTGGCGAAGCTCGCCACCGGCCGGCTGGCGGTCGCCGCGGCCAGCGAGTACGTGGAGTGCTTCGGCGGTGCCGGATACGTCGAGGACACCGGCGTGCCCCGGCTGCTGCGCGACGCGCAGGTGCTGCCCATCTGGGAGGGCACCACCAACGTGCTCGCGCTCGACGTGCTGCGCGCCATGGCGCAGGAGGACGCCGACAAGCCGCTGCTCAGCCGGCTGGAGGCCGCCCACGACCAGGCCACGACCCTGTCCCCCACGCTGGCCGACACGCTCGCGAAGCCGACCGCGGCGCTGGCCGAGGCGGTCTCCGCCGTGCCGCGGGACGGGGCCTCGGGGGCGGTGGTCGCGGGCGCCCGTGGGCTGGCGTTGCGCCTGGCGTACGCCGTGGCGGCGGCCCTGCTGATCGAGCACGCGGCCTGGGGCGACGAGCTCGGCGAGGCGGCCGCCCGGCTGTGGTGCCGGCGCTGGCTGCGCGGCGAGGACATCGCGGTCGACGCCCACCACCACTTCGACGTGCTGTGCGGTTGACCGGCCGCCATCAGCGGCCGGCCGGGCGCCAGAGCGTGACCTCCTTGACCGGCTCGTCCTCCACCGCCGCAGCGACCTGCACCCGGTACGTGGCGACCGGCTCGAACCGGGTCCGCGGCAGGTACGCCGCGCGCCGCCGCGGGTCGCCGACGAGCACGTCGGCGCCGGCCACGGCGGCCCGCTCGAGGACGGGCAGCACGAGGGCGGCGAGCCGCCGGTCGTAGAAGACGTCGCCGGCGAGCACGATCGCGGCGTCGGTGAGCACCGCCGCCGGGTCCGACGCCGCCCCGTGGTGTGCCAGGTCGACCAGTCGGGCGTCGACGGCGACGCCGTTGGCGGCCGCGTTGACGCCGATCGCCGCCACCGCGTACGGGTCGACGTCGGTGGCCGTCACCGCGGCCGCGCCGGCGAGGGCGGCGGCGATGCCGACCAGCCCGGACCCGGCCGCGAGGTCCAGCACCCGGCGCCCGGCGACGAGCTCGGGGTGGTCGACCAGGTGCCGCGCGAGCGCCTGCCCGCCGGCCCAGGCGACCGCCCAGAACGGCGGCTCGCCGCCGGTGCGCGCCCACAGCGGGTGCGGGTCGTCGGCCAGGTGCAGCAGGACCTCGGGCACGAACGGAACGGGCCGCAGCCGGGTATGCGCGGCGACGAACGCCTCGGCGTCCACGGCGCGCGCATGCCCGGTCACGGCGCCTGGAACAGCGCACTGACCGACTCTCCATTGTGGATGCGCCGGACCGCCTCGGCGAGCGCCGGGTGGGCCGTGCCGCTGAACACCGCGATGTCGCGCACGGGCCCGACCCTACGGCACCGGGCGCCTCAATAGCGCCGGGCGCGGTCCGCCGTCTATGCCTTGACAGTTATATGTGCCTGCGGTTACATTGGCCGCATGCCGACCGCGTTCGACGTGCTCGCCGAGCCGACCCGCCGGCGGCTGCTCGACCTGCTGCGGGAGCGTCCGCGGCCGGTCGGCGAGCTCGTCGAACTCGTCGGCCTGAGCCAGCCGGGCGTCTCCAAGCACCTGCGCGTACTGCGCGAGGCGGGCCTCGTGCGGGTGCGACAGGATGCCCAGCGGCGCTGGTACGAGGTGCGCCCCGAGGCGCTCATGGAGATCGACGAGTGGCTCGAGCCGTACCGGCAGATGTGGGCCGGCCGCCTCGACGCGTTGGAGCGCCGTCTCGACGCCACCGCCCGGGCGGCCGTGCGCCCCTCCGACGATGCCGCCGAGATGAGGACATCATGGTGACCGCAACCCTGCACGGCGCGGGTGACCGCGCCACCATCCACTTTGAGCGCCGGCTCGCCCACCCGATCGAGCGGGTGTGGCGGGCGCTGACCGAGCCCGCGGAGCTCAGCCACTGGTTCCCCGCCGAGGTCACGGTCGACCTCCGGGTGGGCGGGGCGGTGAGTTTCGTCTTCGCCGACAGCGGCGACGCGGCCCCGCCGGGTCGGGTCACCGAACTAGACTCGCCGCGCCTGTTCGCCTACGAGTGGGGAGGCGACCTGCTTCGGTGGGAGCTGCGCCCGGACGGCGACGGCTGCCTGCTGGTCTTCACTTACACGTTTGACCGCCGCGACGAGGCGGCGAAGTTCGCCGCCGGCTGGGACGTCTGCCTGGCTGCGCTGGACGCCCGGCTGAGCGGTCGGCCGCCGGCCGACTCGTCGGAGCGGTGGATCGACCGGTACGCGGCGTACCGCGAGGCGTTCTCCGAGCCGACGGGACAAACCGGCGACCGGCCGGTCGGATGATTTCGGGACCGATCGGGCGTCCGTTCGAGTCCGCAGTGGAGTATCGTCCCTCGTTCGGTGTCGGGGACGCGGCGCTTAGTCCGTTTGCCCTAGCAAGACGTCAACCGATCGGGCAGAATCGCACCGGACAGAACCGTCACGCTGGGGAGGGGCCGGGTGTCCGGACCGACGCGCGGCGCGGGGCCGCGCAGCACCGAACGACCGGCCACGTTCCGTGATGTGTTCGCCGCGCGCGAGTACCGCTTCCTGTTCGTCGCCGACCTCCTCTCCTGGATCGGCGACTTCCTGGCCAAGGCCGCGGTCGCGGCGATGGTCTTCCACGCGACGGACTCCGTGGCGTTGTCCGCGGCCTCGTTCGCACTCAGCTTCCTGCCGTGGATCGCGGGCGGCCCGGTGCTCGCCGCGGTGGCCGAGCGCCGGGCGTACCGGCCGGTCATGGTCGCCTGCGACCTGCTGCGGATGGTCCTGGTCGCCCTCGTGGCGCTGCCCGGCGTGCCGATCTGGGTGATGCTCGCGCTCCTGTTCGGGACGTCCATGCTCAACCCGCCGTTCCAGGCCGCGCGCAGCGCGCTTCTGCCGCAGGTGCTGAGCGGGGACCGCTACGTCGTCGGGATGTCCCTGACGAAGAGCGTCGCGCAGCTCGCGCAGGTCGTCGGGTTCGCGGGCGGCGCCGCCCTGGCCGGCGTGAATCCGCGGCTCGCGCTGCTGATCGACGCGGCCACGTTCGGCCTGTCCGCACTGCTGATCCGGGTCGGCGTCGCGAACCACCTGCCGATCGGCGTGCCGGCCCGCCGCGAGCACGTCCTGCGGGAGACCGCCGACGGGTTCCGGCTCATCTTCCGCTCCGAGGTCATGCGGGCGATCGGCGTCATCGTCGTCGCCAGCATGTTCTTCGGCATCGTGCCCGAAGGGCTCGCGGCGGCCTGGGCCAGCGGGCTCGCCGAGACGCGCGCCGAGGCCGGGTGGATGCAGGCCGCCATCATGGTCGCCAACCCGATCGGCTTCATCGTCGGCGGCGTGGTCATCGGTCGGTTCGTGCGCCCGGCCGTGCGGCGCATGTTGATCCCGGTGTTCGCCGTGCTGACGCCGCTCTCGCTGGTGCCCGCCCTGCTGCGACCGCACGTGTTCGCCATCGCGGCGATGGCTGCGGCCTGCGGCTTCGCGATCGCGGGCATGTTCCCGGCCGCCAACGGGCTGTTCGTTCAGGTGCTGCCCGCCGGCTACCGGGCCCGGGCGTTCGGCGTGATGCAGTCGGGCGTCCAGCTGGCGCAGGGGTTCGCGATCATCGCGACGGGCGTGCTCGCGGACCGGTTCGCGCTGCCGACGGTGGTCGGTGTCTGGAGCGTCGCCGGCGTCCTGCTGGTCGGCGCGATGGCCGTCCGCTGGCCGTCCCGGTCGACGATCGACGCCGCCGTCACGGCCGCGACGGCGGCGAACGGGGCCGCGACGGCGACGGCGACGAACGGGGCCCCGACCGGCGAGCTGGCACCCGCACCGCCGCTCCGGCGACCCACCGTCGAACCGACCGCCGGCCGGGCCGGCGCGCACGTTTAGGCGAGCCGGCGGCGCGCCCCGCGCCGGGTCACGATGAAGATCGCCGCGGCGCGGGTGGTAGTCGCCGACTGGGTCCGGCGGCACGCCCGCCCGAACCCGACGGTCCGCGGCGCCTTCCTCACCGGCTCCGCCGCCTGGCTGTCCGTCCACGCGGAGCTGCCACTGTCGTCCGATGTGGACGTCATCGTCGCGGTGGCCGCGCGGCCGGCCCCGGCGAAGCTGGGCACGTGGCGACGTTTGCACGCTGCCACGCGATCCTCGCCGCCGACGCCCGGGCCCTGGACCGCCGGCTCGCGCCCGCGTTCGCCGACGCGGCCGCCGACCTCGGCATCGCGTCCGGCGCCGACGTGCGCCGGCGCCCCGACGACGTGGTCGCGTTCCTGCCGGGCCTGTGGCGCACCGCCGAGGCGATCGTGAACGCGCGCCGACGGCCGGCTGGGTGACCGACATCGCACCCCTCCGCGGCGGCTGCGCCCCGACAAACTGGGTGCAAGCGGACGTACGCGACGTCGATCGAGGCGGTGGCAACGACGTGGCCGCTCGCCGGAGCCCGGCCACCCGATACGCTTCGGAGTGGCGACATCGGGTAAACGTGAGGGTCGGTCGGGAATCGTCAGACCGGCCCATGTCGTTACACCGAGCAGACCTGCATCACGACCGAGGGGAAAGCCGATCATGGGCGAGCGCATGCTGCGCGGGAGCCGCCTGGGGGCCGTCAGCTACGAGTCCGACCGGAACACCGAGCTGGCCCCGCGACAGACCCGTGAGTACCTCTGCGCCAAGGGACACCGCTTCGAGGTGCCCTTCGCCGTCGACGCCGAGGTCCCGATCACCTGGGAGTGCAAGTTCGACGGCAGCATCGCGCGCCTCGTGGACGGCAGCGAGCCCGAGCAGAAGAAGGCCAAGCCGCCGCGTACGCACTGGGACATGCTGCTCGAGCGGCGCTCCATCTCCGAGCTCGAGGACATCCTCGCCGAGCGGCTCGAGGAGGTCCGGGCCCGCCGCGGTCGGTCCGCCTGACCCCGACATCACCCGCCGCCCCGGCCCGCGTGGCCGGGGCGGCGTGCTGTGCCTAGCGGTCGTCGCCATCCACGATCTCACCCTCGACGACCGGACCGGGCGGCTCGGCCGGACCACCGTCCTCCGGTCCGCCCGCTCCCGGGCCCCCCTCCCGCGCGCCACCGTCGGCGGGCCGGGTGCGCTGCACGCGTACCCGTCGCGGTCCGAACAGATCGCCCGCGACGGTGGGCGACAGCCGCCGCTCGGCCGTGCGCTGCAGCCGGGCCCGGGCCAGCTGCCGCCCGGGCGGCAGCAGCATCAGCAGCCCGAGTACGCCGGTGAGCAGCCCGGGCACGGCCAGCAGGACGGCGCCGAGGAGCCCGACCAGGCCGTCCGTGACGTGAACGCCCGGGCGCTCGCCGGCCTCGGCGGCGGACCGGAACCGGCGCCAGGCGCGGACGCCCTCGCGCCGCAGCAGGGCGAGCCCGAGCCCGGACAGGGCGAGCACGATGAGCACCGCCCACGGGTAGCCGATCCAGCGGCCCAGCAGCACGAAGACGGCGATCTCCAGGAGAATGGTGATCGCCAGTGCCAACGGCGCGATCGCTAGCCCCCGCCCCACCGCAGTCTCCTCAACGGCCCGCTACGGCCAGCGCGACTCGCTGCGCAGCCCGCGCCGGAGCGCGTCCCGCCGGGCCTTGAGCCCCCACACGGTCACCCGCCACAGCGCCTCGCGCACCACGGCCGAGCTCATCTTGCTCGCGCCCCGCTCCCGCTCGGCGAACGTGATCGGCACTTCGACGACTCGCAACCCGTGCCGGTACGCCCGCCACGCCAGGTCCACCTGGAAGCAGTAGCCCTGCGAGGCCACCGACTCCACGTCGACCTTGTCCAGCAGCGGGGTGCGGTAGGCGCGGTAGCCGCCGGTGGCGTCCCGGAACGGCATGCCCAGCGCCAGCCGGGTGTACAGGTTGCCGCCGCGGGACAGCAGCAACCGGTGCACGGGCCAGTTGAGCACGGTGCCGCCCGGTACCCAGCGGGAGCCGAGCACGGCGTCCGCGTCGCGCAGCGCGTCGAGCAGCCGGGGCAGCTCTTCCGGCGCGTGTGAACCGTCGGCGTCCATCTCGACGACCGCGTCGTAGCCGCGCTCGCGCGCCCAGGCGAAGCCGGCCAGGTACGCCGACCCCAGTCCCCGCTTGCCGGGCCGGTGCAGCACGTGCACGTGGTCGTCGCCGGCTGCCAAAGCGTCGGCGATCGCTCCGGTGCCGTCCGGGCTGCTGTCGTCGGCGACGAGGACGTCGACGCTGGGGACGGCCCGGCGCACGCGCTCGACGATGGGCCGCACGTTGTCCGCCTCGTTGTAGGTCGGGATCACGACCAGAACCCGCCCGATGCCTGGGTACCCCGCCGGCGTCGGACCCGTCGCGGCGTCGCTCACCGTGCCCCCTCCAGCTCGTCCGGTCGTCTCCGGTGGCGCACCGCCACCGCACCGGCCAGACCGGCCACGGCCAGCGCGACCAACGCCACCTCCGGCCAGTAGCCCAACTCCGTCGCCAGCGTACGCGTTGCGCCCTGTGTCATGTCATGTACCACGACGGCCCTGGTGTTGAAACCGGTGGCGTCGACCACGGACCCGTCGGTGTCGACGAAGCCGGAGACCCCGACCGTCGACGCCATCAGCGTCGACCGGCCGTGCTCGACGGCCCGCAGCCGCACCATGGCCATCTGCTGGGAGGCCTCGGCCGCGTTGAACGTGGCGTTGTTGGTCTGCACGACCAGCAGGCCTGCGCCGCCGGTGACGGTGTCGCGGACCACCTCGTCGTAGGCGACCTCGAAGCAGATGACATCGCCGAGCACGACGGGCGCGCCGCCGCCGGCCGGCGCCACCCGCACCACGCCGGGCGCGGTGCCGGCCACGAAGTCGGAGCCGACCCGGTCCACCTCCTTACTGACCATGCGGGCCAGCCTGCGCAGCGGCACGTACTCGGCGAACGGCACCGGGTGCCGCTTGACGTAGAGCTGACCCAGGTCCGGTCCCGTGCCGGGGCGCCACAGCACGCCGACGTTGCGGACCTGATCCGACCCGGGGCCGAACAGCACCGCCCCGACCAGGATCGGCGCGTCGATCGCGTCGGCCGCCTCGGAGATGCGCGCGGCCGCGTCCGGGTTGCGCAGCGGGTCGATGTCGCTCGAGTTCTCCGGCCACACGACCAGGTCCGGCGGGCGCTCGGCGCCGGCGGCGACGCGGGCCGCCAGGTCCAGCGTGGCGGCGACATGGTTGTCGAGGACGGCCCGCCGCTGCGCGTTGAAGTCCAGACCGAGCCGGGGCACGTTGCCCTGCACGATCGCCACTCGCGCGGGCGGCCCGTCCGGCCGGTGTACGGGCGTGAGTGCGGCGGCCGCGTACACCGCACCGGCGGCGACGAGCAGGCCACCGCCGGCGAGCCAGCCGGAGCGGGTACGCCACGAGCCCGTCCACCACGAGCGTGGCGCCCGCCACGCGGCCGCCGCCAGCAGCCCGCCGACCAGCGCGACGGCGAACGTGACGAGCGGGGCGCCACCCAGCACCGCCGGCCGGAGCAGCGGCGAATCCTCCTGGCTAAACGCGAGCCGGCCCCACGGAAAGCCGCCGAACGGCGTACGGTCCCGCAACGCCTCCTGGCCCACCCACAGCACCGCAGTCAACGGCGGCCACAGCCAACGCACCCGGTCGACCAGCGGGCCGGCGTACGCGGCGAGCCCGCCCAGCAGCGCGATGTAGGCCCCCTCGAGCACCGAGAGCAGCAGCCACGGCAGGTATCCCGTGTGCAGGTTCGTCCAGCTCAGCAGCGGCGCGAAGCAGACCAGACCGGTCAGCAGGCCGAGCCCGGCGCCGGCCAGAACCCCGCGGCGGTGCACCGCGACCGCGAGCCCGGCCACCCCGGCCGGCGCCAGCCACCACAGCCCGATCGGCGGGAACGCGGCAAGCAGCGCGAGCCCGGACAACACGGCGAGCAGCGCGGCGGCCGGCGCCGGCAGCGGACGCGGCACAGCGGCCGCCCGGTCCGCGGCGGACGCGGCATCCGGCGGCTCCTCGGCCGCCCGCACTGCGGGGATCACCCGACGAGCATAATGTTCCGCTGCCTGCCCGCCGACGATCATGGCGTTTCCGGCGGAGTCGGAATCGGGGCGCGACCGGTCGTGGCCGCGCCCCGCGCTCCCAGGCCCCTCACGGCCCGGTGCGGCAGGACGATGCACGTCGACCTTCGGACCGACCGTGCGTGGACCGGCTGCCCACGTTCGGCCGTTGTCTACTGGCCGCGCGATCCCCTGCCCAGACACCGGGAGGCGCGGCCGGTTCGCGCCGCCCCGCCGACCCCCGCCCGCTGGACCTGGCCGGCGGAGAACCCGCGGCCCGCGCCGGGCCCCGAGCCTTCCGTTGCGACTAGACCGGTTACTGTCGCTCGGCCAGCGGACGAAGGGACGAAGCGAACAACAGCCGCTTCCCGTAGTAGGACTCACAGACGGTACGTGGGCGACCCCGGAGGCTGTCAACCGGTACGGAGGAGTCGATCTCCCGGGATCGGCGTGTCGCACTGGCGTGTTTCGGCACCCGGCGTGTCGGCTTGCACCGGGTTACGGCGTGCACAGGTGTCGTCGCAGCAGCGCGACGGCGGCGGCGGGGTGGTCGGCGGCGAGCAGACCCGCCGGGGCGAGCACGCAGTCGGTGTCGATCACCACCCTGGCGTTCCGCGGCAGCGGCCAGCCGCCGGCGTGGTCGGCGAGCGTCGCGTCGAGCACCCCGACCGCCTCCCCGGGGCCGGCGTGCCGCAGCACGCCGCCCGATCCGATCACCAGCCGCGCGGCGCGCAGGTCCCTGCCCCCGCGTCGCGGGCCCCCCGGTGTCACGGCCTCGCCGCGGGCGTGCCGGCGCAGCCCTACGGTCGCGGCGAGCGCCGCGATCCGCCGGTCGACGGCACGCTCGGCATCGTCGGTGGGTACGCCCCCCGGCTCCTCGGAGCGGGCCTTGGCGGCGGCCGCCAGCGCCTCCGTCTCCCCCGCTGGGAGGAGCCGCTCGGCGGCGGCGGCCGCCACCACGCCGGGCGCGCTCCACCGCATGCCTAGGTCGCCCTCGACCGTGCGCGACCGCCACAGCGTGCCGGCCACCTCCCTCTGCGCGCCGCTCTCGCGCTCGGGGTCCGGGGTCAACACCGAGTACACGTCGGTCGTGGCGCCGCCGATGTCGACGGCTACGAGGTCGCCGTCGGTGTGGTCGGCGAGCAGCTCGATCCCGGTCAGCACGGCGTCCGGGGTGGCCGCTCGCACCAGCGACGCGAACCGCGGGCCGCGGGACAGCCGCTTGCCGCCGATGACGTGGCGCAGGAACACGCCCCGGATCGCCGCCCGGGCCGGGCCGGGGTTGAGCACCCCGATGCGCGGCAGCACGTTCTCGGCCGCGGTGACCGGCACGCCGCGTGCCGCGAGCAGCGCGGACAGCTCCGCCCGCAGGTCGGCGTTGCCGGCGAGCACCACCGGCACGCGCAGCCGGGCGCCGGCCAGCCGCGTCGCGTTGTGGGTCAGCACTGCGGTGTCGCCGCCGTCGGTGCCGCCCACCAGCAGCACCACGTCCGGGCGGGCGGCCCGCAGCGCGCGTACGCCGCCGGCATCCAACCGGCCGGCGGCCACGTGCACGACGCGAGCGCCCGCGGACAGCCCGACGCGGTGGCCCGCCTCCGCGGTGACCAGCTGCTCGTAACCGACGACGGCCAGCCGCAGGCCGCCGCCCGCCGACGAGCACACATACGTCTGGGCGGGCGGCCCGGCCAGCCGGGCGGTGGCGCGGGCGACCGCGGCGTCCAACCCGTACAGCACATCGGTGCCGACCGTGGTCGGGTTCGACGCGGCGCCCTCCAGCTCGCCGGTGCCCAGGTCGACGGCTACCACCTTCGTGAACGTGGAGCCGACGTCGGCGCAGACGGCGTACTCCCGTGTCACGGCGTCGGCGCGACGACCACCGTGCCGGTCGCGGTCACGGCGACCACCGGCGGGTCGAGCACCTCCGCGGCGGACTCGGATTTGTCCGGGCGGCCGCGGCAGACGACCCGGCACTCGAACTCGATGGTCCGGCTGCGGGTGCCCACCCGGGTCACGGTGGCGACCACCTCGAGCACGTCGCCGGCCCGCATCGGCGCCCGGAACTGCACGTCCGAGTACGACGCGAACAGCCCCTCGTCGCCGTCGGTGCGGATGCACACCTCGGTGGCCACGTCGCCGAACAGGCCCAGGGCGTACGCGCCGTCGACCAGGTTGCCGGCGTAGTGGGCGTGGCCGTACGGCACGTACCGCCGGTGGGTGACGGTCAGGCCGAGCCGTGGGTCGGAGGTCATGCCGCCGCCATCCGCTCGTCGCGTTCGGTGATCAGCCGGTGGACGAGGAAGCTGGCTACCTCGCGCGGGGTGGTACCCCGGCCGAAGATCCGGTCGACGCCGAGCTCGGACGCCATCAGCTCGTCGAACCGTGGGCCGCCGACGATGAGCAGCGGGCGCCGGTCGGCCGGCAGCGCCTCCCGAAACGCCGCGGACATCTCCCGGGTGTTGTGCAGGTGCGCGTCGCGCTGGGTGACCACCTGGGAGACGAGCACCGCGTCGGCCCGCTCGCGGCGGGCCGTCTCGACGAGGTCGGGGACGCCGACCTGCGCGCCCAGGTTCGTGACCTTCAGCTCCTGGTAGTACTCGAGGCCCTTCTCCCCCGCGATGCCCTTGACGTTGAGGATCGCGTCGATGCCGACCGTGTGCGCGTCGGTTCCGATGCACGCGCCGACGACCGACACCTTGCGCCGCAGCCGCTGCCGGATCAGGGCGTTGATCTCCTTAGCCGACCGTAGCGGGAAGTCGCGCTCGACAACCTGCACCTGGGACACGTCGACGAGGTGGTGTACCCGGCCGTACACGACGAAGAAGGTGTACCCCTCCCCCATCTGTTTGGCGTGCACGACCATCGCCGGGTCCATGCCCATCTTCGTGGCCAGCTGCAGCGCCGCGCCCTCGGCGCGCTTGTCGTGCGGGATCGGCAGCGTGAACGACATCTGGACCATGCCGTCGCCGGTCGTGTCGCCGTACGGGCGAATGATCTTCGCGGTCACGTGGCCGCCTCCAGGATCTCGGTGGCCGGGTTGTAGTAGTCGGGTTCGTGCCTCGCGACGCCCTCGAGCCCCTTCCCGCGGTCCGCGGGCCGCTTCATGATCCCGAAGGTGCCGTCGGCGATGGCCTCGAGAAGGGTGTCGTCGACGATCCGCTCCAGCAGCTCGACGGCCTCGTTGAGGACCTGGTGGGCGCGCCGCTGGATGAACCCGCCGGGCGCCGGCGCGAAGTCCTCGTACAGCCCGCCGCAGGCGTTCAGCACGTACCGCACGTTCTGCAGCGCGATGTCGCGGTCCGAGAGCCACGGCGTGACGACGGCCTCGGTCATCATGCCGACGAGCAGGATGCCCCGCCCGGTCATGGTGCCGACCAGGTTGAAGAAACCGTCGAGCAGGTTGCCGCGGAACACGTCGCCGGTCATGTGCTTGGTCGGCGGCATCCACTTCAGCGGGGCGTCCGGGAACAGCTCCCGGGCCAGCAGCGCATGCGCCAGCTCCAGCCGGAACGACTCCGGCAGGTCCGGGTTGATCTCGAACGCGTGGCCGAGCCCGAGCTGCCAGTCGGCGAGCCCGGCCTCGTGCGCGAAGTACTCGTTGAGCAGCTGGGAGACGGTCACCGTGTGGGCCTCGTCGACGGCGTCCGCCGTGGTCAGGTAGTTGTCCTCGCCGGTGTTGATGATGATGCCGGCGCGGGCGTGGATCTGCCGGGAGAACCGCTGGTCCACGAAGGTCCGGATCGGGTTGATGTCGCGGAAGAGGATGCCGTACATCGAGTCGTTCAGCATCATGTCGAGCCGCTCCAGGCCGGCCAGGGCGGCGATCTCCGGCATGCACAGCCCGGACGCGTAGTTTGTCAGGCGCACGTACCGGCCGAGCTCCCGGGACGACTCGTCGAGCGCGGCCCGCATCAGCCGGAAGTTCTCCTGGGTGGCGTACGTGCCGGCGAAACCCTCCCGGGTGGCCCCCTCGGGCACGTAGTCGAGCAGCGACTGCCCCGTCGACCGGATGACCGCGATCACGTCGGCGCCGGCCCGGGCCGCTGCCTGTGCCTGCGGGATGTCCTCGTAGATGTCGCCGGTGGCCACGATCAGGTAGATCCACGGCCGCTGCTTCGGGTCGCCGTGCCGCCTGACCAGCCGCTCCCGCTCGGCCCGCCGCCGGTCGATGCGCCGGATGCCGGCGCCGACCGCCTTGCGGGCCGCCCGCCGCGCGGCGGTAGCGGCCGACCCGGTCGGCAGCGCGAAGCGGACCGACCCGGCGGCCGCCTTCTGCGCGAGCAGCGTGAGGTCACCGGCGGACAGACCCTCGCGGGCCAGCGCGTCGAACACTGGCAGCGCGACCCCGTGGCCCAGCCCGGCGTCGGCCGCCGCGGCGTCCACCAGCCGGTTCACCCACGGAATGCCGTCGGGGTCGGCGCCGGTGACGCCGGCCAGCCGCAGCACCGCCCGCTCCACGGACACCGTGGTGTGGCCGCGGGCCAGGTCCACCACCGGTCGGCCGGCGGTGCGGGCCAGCCGCCTGGCCCGGGCGACGGTAGCCGGGTCCAAAGCGAGCTTGGAGCTCACACGCCCTCCCCTTCGTAGATCGTCGTTCCGCGCAGCACGGTCCGCTGGCAGACCGGCAGCGGCGTCGGGTCGTGTGGGCCGCGTTCGTCGACCGCCTCGGCGAGCAGGGCGGGCAGCCCAGCCGCTCGCCCCGCCGGGGTGTCCCAGACCGCGAACGTGGCCGGCCGGCCCGGCACGAGCACGCCCTCCGTGTCGAGGCGTAGCGCGCGCCAGCCGCCCTTCGTGTGCGCGGCGAACGACGCCCGGCCGCTCATGCGGTGTGCCGGGTTGCCGTGCCACATGGCGGCCCGCACGCTGCCCCACGGGTCCAGCGGCGTCACCGGCGAGTCGGAGCCGAACGCCAGCGCCACCCCGATCCCGTGTATCGCGCCTATCGGGTTCGACTCCAGCGCCCGCGCCACGCCGAGCCGCTGGGCGTACATCTGGTGGTCGCCGCCCCACAGCCGGTCGAACGCCGGCTGCATGCTCGCCACGATGCCGTACTCCACGAACCCCCCGATCAGGCGCTTGTTCATGATCTCGGCGTGCTCGACGCGGTGCCGTACGGCACGCAGCCGGTCCGTGCCGAGCTTCTCGGCGGCCTGGGCGAACCCGTCCAGCACGGTCGCGATCGCCGCGTCGCCGATTGCGTGGAATCCGCCCTGCATGCCGTGCATGGCACAGTCCAGCACGTGGTCGCGCACCTGCTCGGCGGTGAGGTAGCCGTACCCGCACCCGTCGTCGGCCCGGTCGGCGTAGGGCGACGACAGGTGGGCGGTCTGCGAGCCGAGCGCCCCGTCGGCGTACAGGTCGCCGCCGGCGCCGACCGCGCCGAGCTCGCGGGCCTTGGCCGCGCCGAGCAGCTCGCCCCAGTAGCCGTACACCTCGGGCCGGCCCCGCGCCGCGCCGGCGAGGGCAAGCAGCCCGGTGAAGTCGACCTCGTCGGAGGTGCCCGGTCCGCCGCACTCGTGCACCGCCGCGATGCCGAGCGCGGCGGCCCGGCGCAGCGCGGCCCGCTGGGCGTCGCCCCGCTGCGCGGGCGTCACCGACGCCAGCGCGATCTCGCGTACGACGTGGTGTGCCTCGCGGCGCAGCCACCCGGACGGGTCGTAGCCCGCGGCGGCCGCGGCCGGCGGCGCAGCGGCCAGCAACGCGCTGGAGCAGGCCGCGGAGTGGATCGACGCCTGCGACAGGTAGACCCGGCGACCGCCGGCGGCCCGGTCCAACTGCCCGGCGTCCGGTGGCCGCTGCTCGTGGCGCGGCCAGGTCGAGTCGTCCCAGCCGTGCCCGAGGACGACCGCGTCCGCCGGCAGCGCCGCCGCGTGCGCCGCGACCGCGTCGAGTACCTCGGCCGCCGACCGGGACGCGGACAGGTCCAGCCCGGTGAGCGCCAGACCGGTGTCGGTGGCGTGCACGTGCGCGTCGACGAACGCGGGGGTGACCAGCGCGCCGTCGAGGTCGACCACCGCGTCGGCGGCCGGCGCGTCGGCGTCCCGACCGAGCCAGGCGATCCGCTCGCCGCGCACGAGCAGCGCGGTGGCCCGCGGGTCGGCGGGGCTGTAGAGCTGGCCGCCGCGGTACAGCGTGTCCGGGGTCGTCATGGAAGTCAGTCTGCCGCCAGCCTCGCCTCGAAGAGGCGCCGGACCGCCGGGTCGGTGCGCAGCAGGTCGATCGCGTACTCCGCGTGGCCGGGCACGTAGCCGTTGCCGATGAGCATCGTGACGTCGGCGGCCAGGCCCTCGGCGCCGAGCGCCGCAGCGGCGAAGCTGGTCGCCATCGAGAAGAAGACGACGGTGCCACGGTCGGTTGTGGACAGAATCGCGCCGTGCTCGCAGCCGGACACGTCGACGCAGACCACGGTCACGTCGGCGGCCCGACCGCCGAGTGCGCCGATGACCGCCTCCGACAGCGCGACCGGGTCGCGGGCGTCGGCCACGGAGACCACGTCGGCGAGGCTCGCCTCCGTCAGCCGGTCACGCTCCGCCGGGGTCGGGACGATGCCGACGGTACGCGTGGCGCCGGCACGCCGGGCGGCGGCCAGCGACAGCGAGCCGCTCTTCCCGGCCCCGCCGATGACGGCCACGGTGACCTCGCCGCGGCGGGCGTACCTCTCGACTACCCGTGCGGTCAGGGCCGGGGCGCCGCACACGTCGAGCACGGCGAGCGAAAGCTCAGGGTCGAGGTCGCCGGGCAGCACCGCGGCGATGGACCTGGCGAACAGGATCGCGTGCCCGGCGCACGGCACCTGCTCGCCGTGGCCGTCCCAGCGGGCCAGCCCGTCGGTGATCGCCAGCGGGGTCAGTGTCAGAGAGACCAGCGTGGCCACCCGGTCACCCGGCTTGAGCGGCAGCGGGGAGTCCGGGCCGACCTCGTCGACGGTGCCGATCAGCATGCCACCGGAGCCGGTGACCGGGTTCTGCATCTTGCCGCGCGCCGCGATGATCTGGCGAACCTCGGCGCGCAGCGCGTCCCCGTCCCCGCCGTGCTTGTCGAAAAGCTGCCGGAAGCTCGCTGCGTCCAGATTGAGCCGCTCAACCGAAACACGAACTTCGTTGGGGCCGATGTCCGGGCGTGCGTCGAGCCGCTGGGCGGCCTGCGGTAGGACGCCCGCCGGCTCGAGCACGCGGTGAAGTCCTACCGGCGACGACATGACTCAATGATCCTATTCGCTAGTCCCACCTCCTGCGAGGCAGGAAATCATCCGGCACAATAGTTGGTAGACGGGAGATCTTCCAGTAGCGTGCGCTCGTCGGTGTAAGGACTGACTCAAGGAGGAGCAGTGACGCAGACGGTCGGGCAGCCGTACGAGTACCGGCGGCGGCCGCTGGTCGAGCCGGACTGGGCCCGGTTCCCGGGCTGGCGCGGCGTCACCAGCGAGCAGTGGGAGTCGGCCCAGTGGCAGCGCGTCAACTGCGTGAAGAACATCAAGCAGCTGCGCGCGGTCCTGGGCGATCTCGTCGACGAGCGGTTCTACGCCGACCTCGAGGCGGACCAGCAGCGGATGGCCACCATGTCGATGCTGCTGCCGCCCCAGATGCTCAACACGATGGTGCCGTTCGACCCGATGACGACCGAGGCGTTCTACGCCGACCCGGTCCGGCGCTACATGCTCCCGGTGGCGTCCGACCGGCGCACCGACTGGCCCTCGCACCCGTACGCGACGCGCGACTCGCTGCACGAGCACGACATGTGGGTCGCCGAGGGGCTGACCCACCGCTACCCCACCAAGGTGCTCGCCGAGCTGCTGTCCACCTGCCCCCAGTACTGCGGGCACTGCACCCGGATGGATCTGGTCGGCAACTCCACCCCGACGATCGACAAGCTGAAGCTGACCCTCAAGCCGGTGGAGCGGTACGACGCGCACATCTCATACCTGCGCAACCATCCGGGCGTACGCGACGTGGTGGTCTCCGGCGGCGACGTGGCCAACGTGCCGTGGCGCAACCTCGAGTCGTACCTGATGCGGCTCCTGGAGATCGAGACGATCCGTGACATCCGGCTGGCGACCAAGGCGCTGATGGGCCTGCCCCAGCACTGGCTGCAGCGCGACGTGGTCGAGGGGCTCGAGCGGGTCGCCCGCACCGCCTCGCGGCGCGGCGTGAACCTGGCCATCCACACCCACGTCAATCACGTGAACTCGCTCACCCCGCTGGTCGCTAAGGCGGCACACACCGCGCTCGAGGTGGGCGTGCGCGACGTGCGCAACCAGGGCGTGCTGATGCGCGGGGTGAACGCCACCGCGACCGATCTGCTGGACCTGTGTTTCGGGTTGCAGGGCGAGGCCGGCATCCTGCCGTACTACTTCTACATGTGCGACATGATTCCCAACGCCGAGCACTGGCGGGTCGCGGTGTGGCAAGCCGAGGCGCTGCAGCACGAGATCATGGGGTACCTGCCCGGGTACGCCACGCCGCGCATCGTCTGCGACGTCCCGTTTGTGGGCAAGCGCTGGGTGCACATGGTCACCGAGTACGACCGCGAGCGCGGCATCTCCTACTGGACCAAGAACTACCGGACCTCGATCGAGTCGACGGACACAGCGGCGCTCTCCAAGCAGTACGCCTACTACGACCCGATCGACACGCTGCCCGAGTCCGGCCAGCGGTGGTGGGCCAAGGAAGCGGCCACGCAGGTCTCGGCGTCGACCGGCTGACCGACGGCGCGACGGTCGGGGGCACCACCGAACGGTGGTGCCCCCGACCGCTTCACCCCCACGGTGCTAGTCGCGGAACACGTCGCCCGCGTCGCGGGCGGCGTCCTTCATGTTCTCCCCCGCCTGCTTGGCGCGGGCGGCCGCCTTCTCGCCGGCGCCCTCCGCCTGCATCGACTCGTTGTCGGTGACGTCGCCGATCTTCTCGCGCGCGGCGCCCTTCATCTCCTCGGCCTTGTTCTTGGCCTTGTCGTCGATGCCCATCCCACGGCCCCTTCTGGGTGTCGGTGTCACTTGTCGAGGACCTCGGTGGTCCTGGCCCAGGGGTTCCCGTCGGGTTCGCGGCGAAACGTGTTCGTGTGAGTTGGCACACTCCCTAACGCGTCCTAGGACGCTGGCCTTGGTTGACTGGACGAATGGGCGTCCTCGTGGTGATCCGGCACGGCCAGACCGAGTGGAGCGCATCCGGGCGGCACACCTCGTACACGGACCTCGAGCTGACCGACGACGGCGAGCGGCAGGCGCGCGAGCTCGGCGCCCGCCTGGCTGGCCGGAACTTCGCGGCGGTGCTCAGCAGTCCGCGGAAGCGGGCGCTGCGCACGGCCGAGCTCGCCGGGCTCACGGTGTCCGATGTGGACGACGACCTGGTGGAGTGGGACTACGGCGAGTACGAGGGCCTGACCACCAAACAGATTCGCTCGGTCCGGCCGGACTGGTCGCTGTGGACGGACGGCTGTCCCGGCGGCGAGTCACCCGAGGAGGTCGGCGCCCGGCTGGACGGCGTGCTCGAGCGCGCCGGCGCGCCGCTCGATCAGGGCGACGTCGTGCTGGTGGCGCACGGGCACTGCCTGCGGGTCGCCGCCGCCCGGTGGATCGGCCTGCCGCCCGCCGGCGGTGGACTGTTCCGCCTGGACACCGGGACGCTGTCCGAGCTCGGTCACGAGCACGGAAGACCGGTCATTCTCCAGTGGAACGGCGGTCGCTGAGTCGAGGCGGCCGGTTCTCGTAGGGGATCGACAGCACGACGGTCGTGCGGGTGGTGACGTTCGCGGCGGTCCGGATCTCCTGCAGCAGCCGCTCCAGGGCACCGGGCCCGGCGACCCGGACCAGCAGCAGGTAGAAGTCCTCCCCCGCAACCGAGTAGCAGGAATCCACTTCGGCCAGGTGGGCGAGCCGCTCCGGCGCGTCGTCGGGCTGGGACGGGTCCAGCGGGCGGACCGCGACGAACGCGGTCAGCGGGAGCTCGAGCGCCTCGTACGACACCCGCGCGGTGTAGCCAGTGATCACGCCACGCTGCTCGAGCCGGCGTACTCGCTGGTGCGCCGCGGAGACCGACAGTCCGACCTTGTCGGCCAGGTCGGTGTAGGACAGCCGGCCGTCAAGGGTCAGCGCCTCGACGATCGCGCGGTCGATCTCCTCCACGCGTGGAAAGGTACACGTACGGGCGCCGGGAATTTGTTGGCGGCCGGTGTCGAATGCGGACCCGCCCCACGCGTCACTGCGGTAGACACCGAGAAAGGGGATGTGCGATGCGCTACGCGATGCTGATCTGCGGCGAGGACGACGCGTGGGAGCGGCTGCCCGACGGCGAGGCGGCCATGAACGAGGTCTATGGGTGGTTGGCGAAGTGGGAGGCGGCGGCAAGGTCGCCGACGGCGGAGCGGAACTCCAATCCGCCCGCACGGCCAAGACGGTCAGCCGCCGCCCCCGCCGGGGTGTGCGTCGGCATCCTTTGCTCTGCTTCCGCGGAGGAGACACCAAACCGACGAGGTCGCGCCTCAGCCTCTCGGCGTATCGCCTAGGGAAGCAGAGCAAACGTGGTTAACGCACATGCCCGGGGGGCCAGCGCGGCGCGGAGCCGACTCGTGGTTCAACTCTTCGCGAGTGAACGGGCGATCACCATGCGCTGAATCTGGTTGGTGCCCTCGACGATCTGCAGGGCCTTCGCCTCGCGCATGTACCGCTCGACCGGGTGGTCGGCCACGTAGCCGTACCCGCCGAGCACCTGCACCGCGTCGGTGGTCACCCGCATCGCCGTGTCGGTCGCGAACAGCTTGGCCTTGGCCGCCTCCGTTGAGTACGGCCGACGGGCGTCCCGCAGCCGGGCGGCGGCGAGCGTGAGGGCCCGGGCCGCGGACACCGACGTCGCCATGTCGGCGAGCAGGAAGCCGAGACCCTGGAACTCGATGATCGGCTGACCGAACTGCTCGCGCTCCATGGCGTACGCCACGGCGTAGTCCACGGCGGCCTGGGCGAGCCCCACGGCGCACGCGGCGATGCCGAGCCGGCCGGAGTCGAGCGCCTGCATCGCGATCCGGAAGCCGGCGCCCTCCTCGCCGACGAGCCGGTCGGCCGGGATGCGGGCGTCGTCGAACGCGATCTGCGCGACCGGCGACGAACGCACCCCCATCGTGCGCTCCCGGGCCTGCGGGTTGATACCGGGCGTGGCCGCGTCCGCGAACAGACACGAGATGCCGCCCGGACCGGGACCACCGGTGCGACAGAACACGTTGTAGACGTCGGCCACTCCGGCATGCGTGATCCAGGCCTTGGTGCCACTGACCACATAGGAGTCGCCGTCGCGGATCGCCCGGGTGGTCAGCGCGGCCGCGTCCGACCCACCGGCCGGCTCCGACAGGCAGTACGCGCCGAGCAGCTGCCCGCCCAGCAGGTCCGGCAGGAACCGCTTGCGCTGCTGGTCGGTTCCGTACGCCGCAATCGGGTAGCAGGCCAGGGTGTGCACGCTTACGGCCTCGGCCACGGCCAGCCACCGCGCGGCGAGCACCTCCAGCACCTGCACGTACACCTCGTACGGCTGCTCGCCGCCGCCGTACTCGGCCGGGTACGGCAGCCCGAACAGACCGCTCCGGGCGAGCGTGCGCACGACCTCACGCGGAAACTGGCCCCGCGCCTCGAACTCCTCGACCCGCGGCGCCAGCTCCCGATCGGCCAGCTCGCGGGTGAGCTCGAGCAGGTCGTACGCCTCATCGGTGGGCAGGATCCGGTCGACCGTCATAGCTGTGTCAGCTCTGTGCTCCGGGTGTTCAGTCGGTCCACGCCGTCGTCGGTGCAGACCACGATGTCCTCGATGCGGGCGCCGTGCCGACCGGCCAGGTAGATGCCCGGCTCGATCGAGAACGCCATCCCGGGCTCCAGCGGCAACGCGTTGCCCGCCACGATGTACGGCTCCTCGTGCGCATCCAGTCCGATGCCGTGGCCGGTCCGGTGCAGGAATGCCTCGCCGTAGCCGGCCCTGGCGATCGGGTCGCGGGCGGCCGCGTCCACCGACTCGGCCGCGACGCCCGGCCGCACGGCGGCGACGGCGGCCCGCTGCGCGTCGGCCAGCACCGCGTAGTACTCGGCGAAGTCTCCCGACACGCTGCCGCCAGCCACGTACGTGCGGGTCGAGTCCGAGCAGTAGCCGGACGGCATGGTCCCGCCGATGTCCACCACCACCGGGTCGCCGGCCTCGATCGTCCGGCCGGAGGTCTCGTGGTGCGGGCTCGCGGCGTTCGGCCCCGACGCGACGATCACGAAGTCGGCCGTGGCGTGCCCGACCTCCCGGATCGCCCTGGCGATGTCGGCGCCGACCTCCGCCTCCGTCCGCCCGGGTCGCAGCCACTGGCGCATCCGGGCGTGCACGGCGTCGATCGCCGCGCCGGCCTCGCGCAGCGCCGCCACCTCGGCCGGCGACTTGCGCATCCGCAGTTCGCGCAGCACCTCGCCGGCCAGCCGTTGCTCGACCCCGGGCAGCGCGTCGCGGAGCGCGAGCACGTGCTCGGCCCACATCCGGTTGGCTACGCCCACGCGCGTGACGCCGCCGCCGAGCGCGGCCCGCACGAGGGGGTACGGGTCCGTACCGTCCGCGTGGTCACGAAGGTGTACGCCGGTGCCGGGTGCCGGCGACGCCTCCGCGGCCGGCCGCTCCAGCCGCGGCACGATCAGCGTCGCCTCGCCCTCGGCGGGCAGCACCAGGCAGGTCAGCCGCTCGAACTCGTGGGCGTGGTACCCGGTGAGGTATCGCAGGTCGGCGCCCGGGGTGATCAGTAGGGCGTCCAGTCCGGCGGCGGCGGTCGCGCGCCGCGCGTCCGCCAGCCGGCGCGGCGGATAGAGCTCCTCGGTGAGCACGCCGCCAGCTTAACTTAACGCTCGTTCGGCCGGGCCGGGCACGAGGCGGTCGTCGGGCTGTGCCAGGCTGTCGTGTGTGACGGACCGACCGCTGCTGCTGGTGGACGCGCCGAGCCTGTACTTTCGCGCGTACTTCGGCATCCCGGAGAACGCCGCCCGGGCCGCCGACGGAAGTCCGGTCAACGCGGTGCGCGGCTTCCTCGACATGCTCGCCACGCTGATTCGCGGCCGGCGCCCGAACCGGCTCGTGTGCGCGCTGGACTACGACTGGCGCCCGCCGTGGCGGGTCGCGCTGATCCCGTCATACAAGGCGCACCGGGTCTCTCCCCGCGGCGGCGAGATCGTCCCAGACGGCCTCGTGCCGCAGATCCCGCTCATCCTGGAGGTGCTGGAGGCGCTGGGCATCCCGGCGGTCGGTGCGGCCGGGTACGAGGCGGACGACGTACTCGGCACGCTGGCCGCGACGCAGCCCGGTCCCGCCGAGGTGGCCTCCGGCGACCGGGACCTGTTCCAGCTCGTCGACGACGCGGTCCCGGTGCGGCTGCTGTACTGCGGGCGCGGCGTGGCCAAGCTCGAGGACTTCGACGGGGCCGCGGTGGTCGCCAAGTACGGGGTGCCGCCACAGGCGTACGCCGATTTCGCCGCGCTGCGCGGCGACCCGAGCGACGGGCTGCCCGGCGTGCCCGGCGTCGGGGAGAAGACCGCGGCCCGGCTGGTGGCCAGGTACGGTTCCCTCGACGGGCTGCTGGCCGCGATGGACGATCCGAAGGCCGGTTTCGCGCCCGGGCTGCGGGCGAAGCTGGCCGCCGCGCGGGACTACCTCGCGGTCGCCCCGACCGTGGTCAAGGTCGCCACCGACGTACCGCTGCCGGAGCTCGATCCCGCGCTGCCTGCGTCGCCCGCGGACGCGGACCGCGTGCTCGCGCTCGCGGAGAAGTGGAATCTCGCCGGCCCCTGCCGCCGCCTCGTCGACGCGATGAGCGCGGTCGCCTAACGCGTCGGGTAGCTGCCCCGGTGGGGATACGACCCCGACCCGCGTGGCGTGCCGACGGCGTGGCCGTTGAGCGGAACAGTCTCACCGTTGTGCAGCCGGTCGTAGATGCGGGCGTCGAGGTAGGCCGCGCCGGCCCGGTCCTCCTCGGTGGGCGCGGCCAGCATCGCGTAGATCAACCCGATCACGACGAAGATGACCGCGAGCACGATCGGGATGAGCAGCGTGGCCGCCGACGTCCCTCGCACCTCCTCCCCCGTCGGGTCGTGCAGGTGCACGGACATCGCGAACATCGCGGTGAAATGCATGCCGTTGACGGCGACGCCCATCACCAGCGCGGAGCCGATGATGGCGACGGTTCGGCGAACCGTGACGCACAGCCATAGAGCCACGGTGGCCGCCACGACCGCGATCACGATGGACGCGACGACCAGCCGTCGGTCGTAGTCGACCCGGCCGTCGAGGCGCATCGCGTACATGCCGGTGTAGTGCATCGCCGCGACACCGAGGCCGGCGAACAGCCCACCGAAGAGCACCTTGACGAGACTGGGGCGGCCGAGGCCAACGATGAACAGGCCGATGCCGACCACAACGATCGCGATGACCGCGCTGGCGGCCGTGGTCGCGACGTCGTAGCGGATCACGGCGCCGCCGACGCCGAACCCGAGCATCGCCATGAAGTGCATGACCCAGATGCCGGTTCCGCCGATCGCCCACGCCGCCATGATGAGCCACCACGCCCGCCGTCCGGCGGTGCGCGCGTCGCGAACCCGCGTCGCGCAGGTCAAGCCGAGAAGTGAACCGAGAACGGACAGCGCGTAGCTGAGCGTGGGCGTGATCCAGCCGTACGCGAAATGGTTGATCTGCCCCACGCCCGTTCCCCTCCGGCCGCCGTTACAGTCATGTAATCCCGCTGCTCGTCATGCATGATGCTGTACGCCGGGCCGGAAACGCAAAATCATCGCGGCCATCAATTCGTGCCGTGACCGGGCAATGACGGGCGGCCACGACCGAGCGGCGGTCACTCCACCGCGTTGTACGCGAGCACGCCGCGGTTGACCGCGTCCATCGCGCGGCGTGCCGTGGTCCGCAGCCGCGGCGAGACGCCGGCCGCGTCCGCGAGCTGGCCGAGTAGGTCGACCACCTGGCGGGCCCACCGCACGAAGTCGCCGGCGGGCATCTCGCCGTCGACGTTCTGCCCGCTGGCGAGCACCTTGGCCAGGCTCTCGCCGCGGGCCCAGCGGTAGATCGGCCACGCGAAGCCGAGATCCGGCTCGCGGGTCAGGTCCAGCCCGGCCGCCGCCTCCTCGGCCTCCAACTCGGTCCACATCTTGACCGTCGTGTCGACCGCGTCGGCCACCGGCCCGCGCGGCAGCGACGCGCGCTCGTCGCCCTCACGACGCGTCTCGTAGACCATGACCGAGACGGCGGCGGCGAGCTCGGCGGGCTCGAGGTCGTCCCACACGCCGCGCCGCAAGCACTCGGCGGTCAGCAGGTCCGCCTCGGTCCAGATCCGGGCAAGCATCCGGCCGGCCTCGGTCACCTCGCCCTCCGCGGACAGGTACCCGCGGGCGGCGAGCAGCGCACACACCCGATCGAACGTGCGGACCAGCGAGCCGGTGCGGCCGGCGACCATGGTGCGCAGCTGATCCGTGTCGCGCTCGAGCCGCCACCGCCGCTCCGCCCACCGGGCGTGCTCCTCGCGATCCGGGCAGGCGTGGCACGGGTGCCGGCGCAGCGCCGCCCGCAGGCTGGTCAACTCCTCGTCGTCGGCGGCGCCGTGACCACGCCCGGCCCGCCGCCGGGCGGGCCCCGGCTCCACGTCCGCGCTGCGCAGGGCCGAGGCCAGGTCACGGCGCGCGGCCGGGGACCGGTGATTGAAATGCTTCGGTACGCGGACGCGGGCCAGCGGCTCGACCGGCGCGGCGAAGTCGGCCGCCGCGATCCGGCCGGCCCAACGGTCCTCGGTGAGCACCATCGGGCGGGGCTCGCCGAAGCCCCCGGTGCCGGGATCCAGCACGACGGCCAGGCCGGCGCGGCGGCCGGACGGCACCCGGATCACGTCCCCGATCCGCAGCCGCTCCAGGGAGGCGACCGCGGCGGCGCGGCGGTGCGCGGCGCCCTGGCGGGCCAGCGCCTTCTCCCGGTCCGCGATCGCCATGCGCAGCCGGAAGTACTCCTCGAAGTCGCCAAGGTCGCACGTCATCTCCCCGGCGTACGCCCGGCTCGCCTCCACGTTGCGCTGCACCTGCCGGGCGAGGCCGACCACCGACCGGTCAGCCTGGAACTGGGCGAACGACGACTCCAGCAGCTCGCGCGAGCGCTCGGCGCCGACGGTGCCGACGAGGTTGACGGCCATGTTGTAGGACGGCCGGAAGCTCGACCGCAGCGGGTACGTCCGGGTCGAGGCCAGGCCGGCCACGTGCCGCGGGTCCACCTCGGGTGCCCACACGACGACCGCGTGCCCCTCCACGTCGATGCCGCGCCGGCCGGCGCGCCCGGTCAGCTGGGTGTACTCGCCCGGGGTGAGGTCGACGTGCGCCTCGCCGTTGAACTTGACCAGCCGCTCGAGCACCACGCACCGGGCCGGCATGTTGATGCCCAGCGCGAGCGTCTCCGTGGCGAACACGGCCTTGACCAGGCCGCGGACGAACAGCTCCTCGACAACCTCCTTGAACGCCGGCAACATCCCCGCGTGGTGCGCGGCGAGGCCCCGCTCGAGCCCGTCGAGCCACTCCCAGTAGCCCAGCACCGACAGGTCCTCGTTCGGTATCACCGCGACGCGGCGCTCGGCGACCTCCCGGATCTCGTCGCGCTCGTCCGGCGTGGTCAGCCGCAACCCGGCGAGCAGGCACTGCTGGACGGCGGCGTCGCAGCCGGCCCGGCTGAAGATGAACAGGATCGCGGGCAGCAGCCCCTCGCGGTCGAGCCGCTCGACGACGTCGGGCCGGTACGCCACGGGCCAGCGGCGGGGACGTCCGCCGCGGCCGCGACCGGGTGCGCCGTCCGCGTCGAGCCGGCGGGTCAGCTCCCGGGTGTAGCGCAGCAGTTCGGGGTGCACGTCGTGCTTGCGGGCCGCGTCGGCGTCGTGGAACAGGTCGAACATGCGGCGCCCCACGAGCATGTGCTGCCAGAGCGGCACCGGGCGGTGTTCGCTGACCACCACGTCGGTCTCGCCGCGGACGGTGACCAGCCAGTCCGCGAACTCCTCGGCATTGGACACCGTCGCGGACAGCGAGACCAGCGTGACCGACTGCGGCAGGTGGATGATCACTTCCTCCCAGACGGCGCCGCGGAACCGGTCGGCGAGGTAGTGCACCTCGTCCATGACGACGTAGGCCAGGCCGGTCAGGGTGGGCGACCCGGCGTACAGCATGTTGCGGAGCACCTCGGTGGTCATTACGACCACCGGGGCGTCGCCGTTGATGGAGTTGTCCCCGGTGAGCAGCCCGACCCGGTCGGCGCCGTGCCGCTGCACCAGGTCGTGGTACTTCTGGTTGGACAGCGCCTTGATCGGCGTCGTGTAGAAGCACTTGCCGGTACGCCCGTCCGGACGCCCGCGCAGCGCGAGGTGCACCGCGAACTCGCCCACGACCGTTTTGCCGGCGCCGGTGGGCGCGCACACGAGCACCCCGCTGCCCCGCTCGAGCGCCTCGCACGCGTCCCGCTGGAACGGGTCGAGCTCGAAGCCGAGGTCGGCGGCGAACTCGGTCAACGCGGGGTACGTGGCGGCCTGCGCGGCCCGGCGGCGCGCCGCCGCGTACCGCTCCGCCGGGCTTGTCATGCCTTTCAGCCTAGGCACGGCGGGGCCGCCGGCGCCGCTCGGTATCGTGCTCGGCGTGCCGCGCAACGCCCAACCGCCGACGTCCCGTCCCCGGTCCGATCGGGGTCGGGCCCCGGCCGGAGGGTTGGCCGGGCGGCCGATCGACGCCGTCCTGTTCGACTTCCACGGCACGCTGGCGCAGGTAGAGGACGCGGTGGCCTGGGTCGTCGCGGCGGCCGCCGAGTGCGGGGTGACACTCGATCACGGGCGGGCGACCGCGCTCGCCGACCGGTTCGTGACCGCCGGACGCGCGGGTGGACCGCTGCCTCGACGCGTGCCGCCACACCTGGCCGACGCGTGGGCCGACCGGGACCTGACCGGGCACGCCCACCGGGCCGCGTACACCGGGCTCGCGGCCACCGTCGCCGCCGGCATCGACGGGCTCGCCGACGCGCTCTACGACCGGGTGCTGCGGCCCGAGGGCTGGTCGCCGTACGCCGACACCGGGCCCGCCCTGCGCGCCCTGCGGGCCGCCGGCGTGCCGGTCGCCGTTGTCAGCAACATCGGCTTCGACATCCGGCCGTTCTTCAAGGCCTGGGACCTGCTCGACCTGGTCGACGCGTTCGTGCTCTCCTACGAGGTCGGTCGGTGCAAGCCGGATCCGGCGATCTTCCTCGGCGCATGCGCCGAGCTGGGGGTGCCCCCGACCCGGGCGATCATGGTAGGCGACACGCCAGCCGACGCCGCGGCCGTGCGGGCCGGCCTGTCCGCGCTGGTGCTGCCGGCCGCCGGTCCGGGTGAGGTCAACGGCCTGGCCGCGGTGCTCACCCTGGCCCGGTCCGCACCGCCATCGCCGCCCCCCTCCTCGCCGATCATGGACTAGTTGCCGTACTTCGATCTCTGTCTCACGACAACACGGCCATGATCGCGGTCAAAGTGCATGATCGGCGGCGGGCGGCGCCGCAGCATCACGTCCGCAACACGCGCAATGCGCCCGGTACGCAGGTGATGGTCACCGGAAGCGGGCCGGTGCGCTCGCCGTCGGCGTACGCGGTGATGCCCTCGGCCTCGACCCCGACGGTGCGCGCCCGGAATGTCTCGACCTTGGGGTGGTCCACGTGCGTGCCCTCGTAGACCCGTGGCTTGATGCGCGTCAGCTCCAGCCGGCCCACCCGGCCCGCGACGACGACGTCGAGCAGCCCGTCGGTGATCTCTGCGGTTGGGCAGATGCGCATCCCGCCTCCGTACCGGGAGCCGTTGCCGACCGCGACGAGCACGGCGTCGAGCGCACGCGCCTCGCCGTCCAGGCGGAGCGTGTACCGCCGGGGCCGCAGCCGGGCGAGCTCGATGAGGATGGCGAGGTCGTACTTGCGCGGCCCGCGGGGGAAGCGCATCCCGTTCGCCCGCTCGTTGACGATCGCGTCGAAGCCGGCCGCGAACACGGCACCGAACCAGCGCGGGTCGCCGGCCGTGCCGCCGATCCGGGCCAGGTCGACCCGGCGGGTCGCGCCGGTGTGCAGGGCGGCCGCGAGCTCGTCGGCGGCGGCCAGCGGCCGGTCCGGTGTGGACAGCTCGGCCGCGAAGTCGTTGCCGGTGCCGGCCGGCACGACGCCGAACGCCACGTCCGTCCCGGCGACCGCCTGCAGGGCGCGGTGGACGGTCCCGTCGCCGCCGACCGTGATCAACGCGTGCGCGCCGCCGGCCACGGCCTCCCGGCAGGCGACCTCGGCCTCCGCGCCGGACTCGGCGGCGAGCAGCTGTACGGGGTGGCCACCGGCGCCTAGCCGATCGAGGACCGCCGGCAGCAGCCCGCGGTGGCGCCCCCGGCCGGCGGTCGGGTTGGCCAGCACCGCCACCGGCCCGGCGCTGGCCGCCTGCGCCTCCACCGGGCCGTCAGGTGGTCTCGTCGTAGCGGCGATCGAGCGGCTGTGGCGCGGCGACCGGGGTCACCGCGTCGACCGGCTCGCCGGCCTCGACCTCCTCGACCTCGTGGTCCAGCGGCGAGGCCTCGTCGTCGGAGAGCCCGGCGTAGATGTCGCGGGTGCGAGCGCGGCGCCGGTCGTTCAAGAGCGCCACGATGACCGCGACGAAGTACAGGGCGGACAGGCAGACCGCCAGCGCGGTCATGCCGAACGGGTCCGGGGTCGGCGTCACGACCGCCGAGAACAGGAAGAACACGAAGATCGCGATCCGCCACCAGCCGAGCATCCGCTTGCCGCTGGCGATGCCGACGAAGTTGAGCATGAGGATGATCAGCGGGAATTCGAACGCCACGCCGAAGATCAGGATCAGGTTGGTCACGAACGAGACGTACCGGGTGATCTCCAGGGTGGTCTTGATGTCGCTGCCGGAGATCTCGATGAGGAAGTGCAGCCCCTTGCCGACGACGAGGAAGGCGAGCACCGCGCCGGCCGCGAACAGCGGGGCCGCGATCGCCGCGAACACGTACGCGTAGCGCCGCTCGTTCCGGTGCAGCCCGGGCGCGATGAACGCCCAGAGCTGATATAGCCAGATCGGCGCGGCCAGCACGAGACCGACCCACAGCGCGATCTTCAGGTTCAGCAGGAAGAGGTCCGCCGGGCCGAGCTGGACGAACTGGCACACGCCCCGGTCGTCGCGTGAGGACGGCAGGTCGCAGTACGGGCGCTCGAGGATGTCGCGGACGGGGCCGGCCAGCCACAGGCCGAAGCCGAAGCCGAAGAGGATGCCGAGCGAGGCCTTGAACAGCCGGCTACGCAGCTCCTGGATGTGCTCGATGAGGGTCATCGAGCCGTCCGCGGCGCGCTGGAAGTTCGTCGGACCGCGCCGACGCAGGGCCGGGCTCACGGTGCTACCGGGGCCCGGTGATCAGTTGTCGCGGACGCGCTGCACCGGGTCGACGGTCGGCGCGGCGGATGGCTGGTTGTCCGGCGTCTGCGGGAGCGGCTGACGGGCGTTCTGCGCGTCCGCCTTCTCCGCGAGGTCGTCGTCGTCGACCAGGCCCTTGGTCTCCGCCTTGATGATCCGCAGCGAGCGGCCGAGGGACCGGGCCGCGTCCGGCAGCCGCTTCGCGCCGAACAGCAGGACGAGGACGACGACGAGTACGGCGATGTGCCACGGCCTGAGGGTGCCCATGGGAGCTCCAGTCGAATGTCAGTCTCGGGGTGACGAGCCCATGGTACGTGTGCATACGGGCTGTGCCACTGCCGGGCGCCGCTCGGTGCGGGCTCGGCCGTGCAGTCTCCGCTACCGGCGGGAGCCGAGTCAGCCGCCACCGGCAGTCAGTCGGGGTGCATCTTGATCTTGGTCATCCGCCGGCTCGCGGCGTCGGCCTGCTCGCCCAGCAGCGCGGCCCGCTCGCTGAGCGCCTCCGCCGCCTGGCGCAACGCCAGCGCCTGGGCCTCGCGCTCGCGCAGCGCCCCGGCCGCTCGGCGCAGCGCGCCGAGGCGCATCAGGACCGGCCGCACCGCCAACCCGAGGATCACCACCGCGGCGACCGGCAGCGCGCCCACGATCCACCAGACCACGATCGGAGGGTACGCCGCGGCGCGCAGCCGCGCGCGGCCCCACACGTGGACGCCCCGACTCTGACGGAGTTGGGCGTTCGAGGCGCGCTGTACACCCCGACTCTGACGGAATTGGGCGTTTGAGGGCGCTGGACACCCCGACTCTGACGGAGTTGGGCGCGCAGCAGCGCACCCGTCACGACGTGGTCGGGCTCGCGTACGCCTCGAGCGCCGCCGTGGCCTGGTCGCGCACGTCGGCCACGAGCTCGGGCGGCGCGATGACCGTGACGTCCGGGCCGAGCCCCAGCACGAACCGGCGAGCCCACTCCAGGTCAGTGACCCGCATCGAGACCAGCCAGTCCTCGCCGTCGCCCTCACTGACCCGCTCGCAGGGGTAGTACTCGGTGATCCACCGGCCACCCCGACCCACCCGGAGGGAGATCAACGGCAGGTCCGGCGAGGGCTGGAAGATGCCGCCGCTGAGGTCGCGCAGCTCGACCTGGGGCGGCGGTGCCGCCGGCTCGTCGAGTTCGGTGAGCGCGTCGATCCGGTCGGTCCGGAACAACCGCACCGCCTCCGCGCGCCGGCACCACGCCTCCAGGTACGCCCAGCCGGAGACCATCAGCACACGGATCGGGTCCACCACCCGCTCCGTGGTCTCGTCCCGGGCGGCCGTGTAGTACGTGATGCGCAGCGCCCGCCGCCGTTCCACCGCGCTCCGGATGCGGGCGAGCCGGTCGACGTTGCCGGGCAGCCGGACCGCGATCGGGGCACCGGCCACCTCCCCGGCCGCGTTCTCGATCTTGGCCAGCGCCCGCTCGATCGCGTCCCGCTCCCCCAGCCCGGGCGCCTCGGCGAGCATCCGCAGCGCGACCACCAGGGCGAGCGCCTCGTCGGGGGTCAGCCGGAGCGGCCGATCGATGCCGGCGTCGTACGTGATCGTGACCCGGTCACCGTCGAGGGCCATGTCGATCAGGTCGCCGGGTCCGTACCCCGGCAGGCCGCAGACCCACAGCAGCTCCAGGTCCTCGCGCAGCTGCCGCTCCGTCACGCCGAGGTCGACGGCCGCCTCGGCGATCTCGATGCCCGGGCGGGCCAGCAGGTACGGCACGAGGTTGAGCAGCCGGCCGAGCCGGTCGGCCGACGCGCGCGACCCGGCGGCGCGGACCTGCGCGGTGGTCATCCGGGGCCCCCGCGGCGGCGTGAGCGCAGCGGACGGCGTCGTGGGCTAATCATCCGACCGCCTCCGCGACGGCCTCGTGCCGGGCAGCGATCTCCTTGAGCCGCTGGATCACCGCCTCGCGTACCTCGGGCGGATCGAGCACGCGCACGTCGGCCCCGTACCCGACGAGCGAGGCGGCCAGCCCCTCCGCGTCGGCGTACCGCAGAGTCAGCCGGTCCCCGTCGGGCCCCGGTGTCGTCTCGTCGGCCCAGCGCCGCAGCCCGGCCGCCCGGCCCGGGCGGACCAGGACCGCGGCGCGCCCGGTGCGCTCCAACGGGCCGGACCACCGCGCGACGTGGCTGATCAGATCGACCCCAGCGGGCGGCTGGTACGCCCCGGCCGGGCCCGCCACGCGGACGGCGCCCACGACGCGGGACAGCCGGAAGCAGCGCGTCGCGTCCCGGTCCAGGTCGTGGCCGACCACGTACCAGCGGCCACGCCAGCACACCACGCCCCACGGCTGCAGCCGCCGGGTCGCCGGCGCATCGCCCTCCGGAACGCGGTAGTCGAAGCTGACTGGGCGGCGCTCGCGCGCCGCGGCGGTCAGCGGGGCGAACGCGGGATCCACGGTCACCACCGGCTCGACGCCGAGCGTGGCGTGGGGATCGACATCGATGCCGGCGGCCCGCAGCTTGGCCAGCCCGGACGACGCGGCGGCGGCGAGGCCGGCGTGCTGCCACAGCCGGGCAGCGAAGCCGACCGCCGCGGCCTCGTCCGGTTCGAGGGAAATGTCGGGCAGGGCGTACTCCCGGCGAGCGATCCGATACCCGGGCTCCGCGTCAAACGCGCTCGCCGTCCCGGTCTCCAGCGGTACACCCAGGTCGCGCAGCTCGGCCTTGTCCCGCTCGAACTTGCGCTGGAACGCCTCGTGGTCCCGCGCGTCGTCCGGGTCGTGCTCGTAGCCGGGCACCGTGGCGGCGATCTGCGCCGCGGTCAGGAAGCGTCGGGTGGACAGCAGGCAGATGACCAGATTGACGAGGCGTTCGGTCCGGGAGCGGGACACACTCCAGACGCTAGCAGTGTCCGTACGCGTGTGCGTACGCCCGCGCGCGTGGCTCGCCGGTCGTTTTTGTCGGCTCCGCCGGGCCGAGCCGCCGACCGCCCTGGCATGATCGGAAACCATGGTGCGATGGCGGTCGGGCACGGTCGTTGCGCCGCGCCGGCGCTGGCGCGGCGCGGTGGAGCTGGAGGTGGCGATCGACGGCGGCGAGCCGCTGCGGGCTCTGGCCTACCCGGCGCTCGTCGGCGAGCCGCGGGCCGGCGACCGTGTGCTGCTCAACATCGGGGCGCTCGACCTCGGCTTGGGCACCGGCGGGTACGCACTCGTCGTGGCGGTGCCCGACGCGCTGCCGGCCGACCCGCCCGAGCCGGCCAACCGGGACGCCGGGCACCTGGTAAAGGCGCGGTACACGCCGCTGCAGACGATCGTGCTCGGCGTGGACGAGGAGTCCTCGCCGCACCGCGAGGCGCTCGTCGACGCCGACGACCTCGACGCGATGCCGGTCGTCACCGCCGACCTACACTCCGCGCTGCCGGCCATCCTGGCCGGCGTGCACGCCGACGCGCCGGACGCCCGCGTCGCATACGTGATGACCGACGGCGGCGCGCTGCCGGCGTGGTTCTCCCGAACGCTGGACGGGCTGCGAGACCGACTCGTCGGCACGGTCACCGTCGGGCAGGCGTTCGGCGGGAACCTCGAGGCCACCACCGTACACAGTGGACTGCTCGCCGCCCGGCACGTGCTCGGCGCGGACGTGGTCATCGTCGCGCAGGGGCCGGGCAACCTCGGCACCGGCTCCCGTTGGGGGTTCTCCGGCGTCGGGGTGGGCGAGGCGGTCAACGCCGTGGCGGTGCTCGGTGGCCGACCGGTCGGTTCGCTGCGCATCTCCGCCGCGGACCCCCGACCGCGGCACCGCGGCATCTCGCACCACAGCCTCACCGCGTACGGCCGGGTCGCCGTGGCGCCGGCGGACCTGGTGCTGCCCGACAAGCTCGACCCCGACCTGGCCGACCAGATCGAAGTGGACCTGGACGCGCTCGGCGACCGGCACCGGATCGTGCGGGTCCCCGTGGCCGGGCTCGACGCCGCGCTGCGTGCCGCCCCGGTGCCCCTGTCCACAATGGGTCGCGACCTCGACGCGGACCACGCGTACTTTCTGGCCGCCGCCGCCGCCGGACGGCACGCCGCCGGCCTGCTGAGCTGACCCGGTCCGCGCTTTCCGGCTCGCCGGAGCGAGCGCGACACCTCAGCTCAGGACGATCAGCAGGGTCCAGCCGCCGACCAGCAGCACGAGGGCGAGGGCCAGCACCCAGGTCGGGACCCGGTACTCGCCGCGTCGGTTCCGCTGGATCTCGGCCACGACCTTCTCGCGGCGCCGGTTGAACCGGCGGGGCGGCAGGTCGGCCGCGGTCGGCTCGACGGGCTCCGGCCCTGGGGCAAAGAGATCGCTCATGACGCCCCCGAGCCTACCGGCCGTCACATGCTGGCGATGAGCCGCTCCACCCGCTCGTCGTACGCCCGGAACGGGTCCTTGCACAGCACGGTGCGCTGCGCCTGGTCGTTGAGCTTGAGGTGCACCCAGTCCACGGTGAAGTCGCGCCGCTTCTCCTGCGCGTGCCGGATGAACTCGCCGCGCAGCCGGGCCCTGGTCGTCTGCGGCGGGGTCTCCTTCGCCTCGAAGATGTCCAGGTCGGAGGCGACCCGGTCGACCTGGCCGCGCCGCTCCATCAGCGCGTACAGCCCGCGGCCGCGGCGAAGGTCGTGGTAGGCCAGGTCCATCTGGGCGACCCGGGGGTGCGCCAGCGGCAGGTCGTGCCGGCCCTGGTAGGACTCGATCATCCGCAGTTTGGTTACCCAGTCGATCTCGCGGGCCACCGGCTCCAGGTTGCCGGACTCCACCGCGTGCAACACCCGGCCCCACAGCTCCACCACCCGCTTGGCGGTCTGGTCGCCGCCTCGGCGCTCCACGAACTCGGTCGCCTTCGCGAGGTACTCCTGCTGGATCTCCAGCGCGCTGGCCTCCTTGCCCGACGCCAGACGGACCCTCCGCCGGCCGGTGATGTCGTGCGACACCTCACGGATGGCCCGGATCGGGTTCTCCAGCGACAGGTCGCGCATCACGACCCCGGCCTCGATCATGCGGAGCACGATGTCCGCGCTGCCGACCTTGAGCAGCGTGGTCACCTCGTTCATGTTGGAGTCGCCGACGATCACGTGCAGCCGGCGGTACCGCTCGGCGTCGGCGTGCGGCTCGTCGCGGGTGTTGATGATCGGCCGGCTGCGGGTGGTCGCCGACGACACGCCCTCCCAGATGTGCTCGGCCCGCTGGGACAGGCAGTAGACCGCGCCGCGCGGGGTCTGCAGGACCTTGCCGGCGCCGCAGATCAGCTGCCGGGTCACGAGGAACGGGATCAGCACGTCGGCGAGTCGGCCGAACTCGCCGTGCCGGGAGACCAGGTAGTTCTCGTGGCAGCCGTACGAGTTGCCGGCCGAGTCGGTGTTGTTCTTGAAGAGGTAGATCTCGCCGGCGATGCCCTCGTCGTGCAGGCGCTTCTCGGCGTCGACAAGCAGGCCTTCGAGGATCCGCTCGCCGGCCCGGTCATGCGCGACAAGGTCGGTGACCGAGTCGCACTCGGGGGTGGCGTACTCCGGGTGGGAGCCCACATCGAGGTAGAGGCGCGCCCCGTTACGGAGGAACACGTTGCTGGATCGGCCCCAGGACACCACCCGTCGGAACAAGTACCGGGCGACCTCGTCCGGGGATAGCCGCCGCTGGCCGCGGTACGTGCAGGTGACCCCGTACTCCGTCTCGAGCCCGAAGATGCGCCGCTCCATGCACAGACATTAACCGCCTCGACCGACGTTGTGTCAGGGTCCGCGCCCCGCCGCGCGGCGCAGTTCGGCGGCGTACGCGAGGCACGCAGGGTAGCTCGGCAACAGGCCCTCGGCAACGGACTCGGCCAGCGTGGGCGCCGCGTCGTCCCGGGCCGACAGCGTCGGCGCCGCCTCCGGCCAGTCGATGCCCAGGGCCGGGTCGAGCGGGTGCACGGCCCGCTCGGCCGGCGGGTCGTATGGCTCCGAGCACAGGTAGGCCAGCGTCGCGTCGTCGGTCAGCGCGCAGAACCCGTGGCCGAGCCCCTCGGCGAGGTACACCGCGCGCCGGTCCAGGTCGTCGAGGCGTACGCCCTCCCACCGGCCGAACGTCGGCGAGCCGACCCGCACGTCAACGACGACGTCGAGGACCGCCCCGCGGACACAGGTGATGTACTTCGCCTGCCCCGGCGGGACGTCGGCGAAGTGGATGCCGCGCACAACGCCGCGCGCGGAGACGGACAGGTTTGCCTGGGCGAGCCGGAGCGGGTGGCCGACCGCCTCGATGAGCCGGTCCTCCCGGAACCACTCCAGGAACAGCCCGCGCCGGTCGCCGTGCCGCTCGGGCGTGATCTCCCACGCCCCGTCGATGCCGAGCTGGCGAACCTTCACGAGCCCACCGGCTCCCCGCGGTCCAGCAGGTCGAGCAGGTACCGGCCGTAGCCGCTCTTGATGAGCCGGTCGGCCAGCGCCCGCAGCTCGTCATCGTCGATGAACCCGGCCCGCCAGGCCACCTCCTCGATGCACCCGATCTTCAGGCCCTGACGTTCCTCGATCACCCGGACGAACTCCGCGGCCTGCACCAGGGAAGTGAACGTGCCGGTGTCGAGCCACGCCGTGCCGCGGTCCAGCACCGTGACGGTCAGCTCGCCCATCCGCAGGTACGCCTCGTTGACCGCGGTGATCTCTAGCTCGCCGCGGTCGCTCGGCTTCAGCTCGCCGGCGATCTCCACGACCCGATTGTCGTAAAAGTACAGGCCGGGCACCGCGTACCGGGACTTGGGCCGCACCGGTTTCTCCTCGATGGACAGCACGCGGCCGCCGGCGTCGAACTCCACCACCCCGTACGCCTCCGGCGTGGCGACCGGGTAGGCGAAAATCTGCCCTCCGACGACTTCGGCGTGCCGGGCCAACTGCCGGCCCAGCGAGCCGCCGTAGAAGATGTTATCGCCGAGAATCAGCGCGACCGAGTCGCCGCCGATGTGCTCCGCGCCCAGCACGAACGCCTGCGCGATGCCCTCCGGGCGCGGCTGCACCGCGTACGAGATGCGCAGCCCCCACTGGCCGCCGTCGCCGAGCAGACGCGCGAACTGGGACTGGTCGTCGGGCGTCGTGATGACCAGGATGTCGCGGACGCCCGCCATCACGAGCGTGGCGAGCGGGTAGTAAATCATCGGTTTGTCGAAGACCGGCATGAGCTGCTTAGACACGGCCGTCGTTATCGGCCACAGCCGGGAGCCGGTGCCGCCGGCGAGCAGGATGCCACGCACCCGGCGAGCGTACGGGGCCCCCCGGCCCCGGATTGTCGGGCACCGGACAGGACGAGCCCGCCGGTCGGCTGATCATTAAACTCGGGGAACCATGGGGATCCTCGTGACCGGCGGCGCCGGGTTCATCGGCTCGGCGTTCGTGCGGTCGCTACTCGCCGAGGACGCCGCCGCCAGGGTGACCGTGCTCGACAAGCTGACCTACTCCGGCAACCGGGCCAACCTGGACCCGGTCGCCGGCGACCCCCGGCTGCGGTTCGTCGAGGGCGACATCGGCGACGCGGCGTTGGTCGACGCGCTCGTGCCGGGCCACGACGCGATCGTCCACTTCGCCGCGGAGTCGCATGTGGACAGATCGATTCTCGGCGCGGCGCCGTTCGTGACCACCAACGTGCTCGGCACGCAGACGCTGCTCGACGCCGCGCTGCGGCGCGGCGTTGGCCGGTTCCTGCACGTGTCGACGGACGAGGTGTACGGATCGATCGAGACCGGCTCCTGGACCGAGGACACCCCGCTCGCCCCGAACTCCCCGTACGCGGCCAGCAAGGCGGGCTCGGACCTGATCGCCCTGGCGTACCACCGCACGCACGGCCTCGACGTCGTGGTCACCCGCTGCTCGAACAACTACGGGCCGTACCAGTTCCCGGAGAAGGTCATCCCGCTGTTCGTGACGAACCTGCTCGACGGGCTGCCGGTGCCGCTGTACGGCGACGGCGGCAACGTGCGCGACTGGTTGCACGTCGACGACCACTGCGCGGGCGTGCGGCTGGCGCTGGCCAAGGGCCGGGCCGGTGAGGTCTACCACATCGGCGGCGGCACCGAGCTGACCAACACCGAGCTGACCGACCGGCTGCTGACCGCGTGCGGCGCGGGCCGCGAGATGGTACGCCGCGTGCCCGATCGCAAGGGCCACGACCGGCGCTACTCGCTGGACATCACCAAGATCACGGAAGAGCTGGGGTACGCCCCCGCGGTCGCGTTCGACCGCGGCCTCGCCGACACGGTCGCCTGGTACCGCGACAACCGCGCCTGGTGGGAGCCGCTCACGGCGCGGGCCGCCCTGTCGTGAGGGTTCGGTCCTGATGGCGTCGTGGCTCGTGACGGGGGCGGGCGGCATGCTCGGCGGGGACGTCGTCGCGGTCCTCGCCGCACGGGGGGCGGCCGTCGCCGCGCCGCACCACGCGGAGCTGGACATCACCGATTCGGCCGCCGTCGCGGACGCGGTCGCCGGCCGAGACGTCGTCGTCAACGCCGCGGCGTGGACCGACGTGGACGGCGCCGAATCCGAGGAGGCCGCGGCGACCGCGGTCAACGGCACGGCCGTGGCGGGTCTGGCGGCCGTGTGCGCCCGCGCCGGAGCGGCGCTCGTGCACGTGTCCACCGACTACGTCTTCCCAGGCACCGCCACCGAGCCGTACGCCGAGGACGCGCCCACCGCGCCCGTGAATGCGTACGGCCGGGGCAAGCTCGCCGGGGAGCGGGCGATCGCGGCGGCGCTGCCGGGCCGCGGGTTCGTGGTGCGGACGGCGTGGCTGTACGGCGCCGGTGGACCGAACTTCGTCGGCACCATGCTGCGGCTGGCCGCCGAGCGGGACACGGTCGACGTGGTCGACGACCAGCGGGGCCAGCCGACCTGGTCGTACGCGCTGGCCGAGCGGCTCGTCGCGCTCGGCGAGGCCGCACTAGCCCGGACGGCACCCGCCGGCGTCTACCACGGCACCGCCTCCGGGCAGACCACCTGGTACGGCCTGGCCCGGGAGTTGTTCGCCCTCGCCGGGCTGGACCCGGATCGCGTCCGGCCCACCACCAGCGAACGGTTCGTCCGCCCGGCGCGGCGGCCGGCGTACAGCGTGCTCGGCCACGCTCGGTGGGCGGCGGCCGGGCTGCCGCCGATGGCGCACTGGCGGGAGATGCTGGCCGCGGCGCTGGCCGCGTGGCCGGTGCGGCGCTGATCAGGCGACCGGAGCGGGTGCCGCGGCGGTGGTCCGGGCGGCGGTCACGGTACGGGCGATGCCCTCGGCGAGCGGCGTGTGGGGGCGCCAACCGAGCTCTGCGGCCGCCCCGGCGGGGTCGACGACCATCGCGCGCAGGTCGCCGAGCCGGGCCGGCGCCGGTTCCGGCGCCGCGTCCGTGCCGACCGCGCCGGCGATCAGCCGATGCAGCTCGCGGTCGGTGGTGCCGATGCCGGTGCCGACCAGGACGCGTCGGCCGGTGGCGGCCGGGCCGGCGGCACGGACGAGCGCGTCGACCGCGTCGGCGACGTACAGGTAGTCGCGCAGGTTGCCGCCGTCGCCGAAGATCCGGGTCGGCCGGCCGGCGACCAGCGCCGCGGTGAAGATCGCCACGGCGCCCGCCTCGCCGTGCGCGTCCTGCCGCGGCCCGTAGGTGTTCGTCAGCACCACCGTGGTCGTGTCCAGCCCGTGCAGGTGCCGGTACTGCCGCAGGTACAGCTCCCCGGCCAGCTTGCTCACCGCGTACGGGGAGAGCGGGTCGGTCGGCGCGTCCTCGGTGACCGGCAGCGCGCGCGGCGGGCCGAAGATGGCGACCGAGGAGGCGAAGACCACCTTCCGCGCCCGGGCACGCCGGGCCGCCTCGAGGACGGCCACCGTGCCGACCACGTTGGTGGCCGCGTCCGCGATCGGGTCGGCGACGCTCGCCCGCACGTCGATCTGGGCGGCCAGGTGGAAGACGACCTCGGGCGCGGCCTCACGGACGGCGTCGGGCAGCGCGGGCCCGGCGATGTCGGCCACCACCAGCCGGCACCGTCCGCCGGCGGTGGCGGCCGCGAGGTTGGCGGCCCGGCCGGTCGACAAGTCATCGACGACCGTCACGTCGTGGCCATCGGCCACCAGACGGTCCGCCAGGTGTGAGCCGATGAAGCCGGCCCCACCCGTCACCAACGCGCGCACGTTTCCGCCCTTTCGCCGATCGCCGGCCCGCATCGTGCGGGGGCCGAAGCCGGCTCGCAGCCTAGCCGAGGGTCAGGCCGGAGCAGCGTCTCCGCCCGGTTCGGGGGCCTCGGGCTCACCCGGCGCGGGCTTCCCGCCGTCGCCGGACCCGGGCGTCGCCTGGTCGCCCGGCGGCGGCGACTGGCCCTGGCCGGTCGCGGGCGGCTCGACCTCGACCGCCGGCTCCGCGTCGGCGGCGGCGGACTCGGGCGTGGTCTCCGCCGCGGCACCGGTGGCCGGCGTGGTCCGGTCCAGCAGCGCGGTGAGCGCCGCCCCGGTGATGCGGCGGAAGGTACGCCCGGTGCGGGTCCGGTCGAGCACCGCCACCTCGAGCTGGTTGGCGGCGAGCGAGCGCGGCGCGCCCCCCTCTCCGCCGACGCTGCCGAGCGCCTCCACGGCCAGCCGCAGCGCCTCGGTGAGCGCCATGTCCTCGCGGTGGGTCTGCCGCAGCCCGCCCACCATCGTGTCGGCCTGGCCGCCCATCGCGACCACCCCGGGCTCGTCCTGGACCGAGCCGTCGTAGGTGAGCCGGTACAGTTCGTCCTGGTCGGGCGAGGCGCCGACCTCGGCCACGCAGATCTCCACCTCGAACGGCTTGGACTGTTCCGTGAAGATGGCGCCCAGGGTCTGGGCGTACGCGTTCGCCAGCGCGCGGCCCGTCACGTCCCGGCGGTCGTAGCTGTAGCCGTTCAGGTCGGCCATGCGTACGCCCGCGCGGCGCAGGTTCTCGAACTCGTTGTACCGGCCGACGCCGGCGAACCCGATCCGGTCGTAGATCTCGCTGACCTTGTGCAGCGCGGTCGACGGGTTCTCGGCCACGAACAGGACCCCGCCGTCGTAGGTGAGCACGACGACGCTGCGACCGCGGGCGATGCCCTTGCGGGCGTACTCCGAGCGGTCGCGCATGATCTGCTCGGTGGGGGCGTAGAACTGCATGGCCACGGCGGCTCGGCTCCTTCGGAGGTTGGGTCAGCGACTGTCGTGCGGCGGCCGGTCAGCCGCCCGGGTTCTCCATCCGTCCGGCGACGACGGACTCGGCGACCGCGGCGGTCTCGTCGTCCGAGAGCCGGCGTGTCCCGTCCGCGGTCGCGGTCATCACCACCGGGTAGATCTTGCGCGTCAGGTCCGGACCGCCGGTCGCGGTGTCGTCGTCGGCGGCGTCGTACAGCGCCTCGACCGCGAGCCGGACCGTCTCATCGGTGCTCAGCCCGGAGCGGTACCGCTTCTTCAACGCGGACTTGGCGAACAGCGACCCCGAGCCGATCGCGTCGAACCCGGTCTCCGGGTACAGGCCGCCGGCGACGTCGAAGCTGTAGATCTTGCCGGCCTTGGCCGGGTGGGGCGCGGCGAGGTCGAAGCCGGCGAAGATGGGCACGGCGGCCAGGCCCTGCAGCGCGGCGCCGAGGTTGTTACGGATCATCGCGGCGAGCCGGTTCGCCTTGCCGTGCAGCGACAGGACCGAGCCCTCGATCTTCTCGTAGTGCTCGAGCTCGACCTGGAACAACCGGACCAGCTCGATGCCCACGCCCGCGGTGCCGGCCATGCCGACCAGGGAGTACGCGTCGGCCGGGAACACCTTTTCGATGTCCCGGTTGGCGATCAGGTTGCCCATCGTCGCCCGCCGGTCGCCGGCCATCACCACGCCGTCGCCACCCGCGATGGCGACGATCGTGGTGGCGTGGGGGGCGATGTCCGCGGATACGCCCGGCGGCAGCGGCCGCCGGCCGGGCAGCAGATCGGGCGCGGCGACGCTCAGGAACTGCGCAAAGGAGGACGTCCCCGGGTTGGTGAAGACATCTGGTAGACGCCCGGATGGATCAAAACCCGCTGCCACGTGCTCCCCTTCGCCGTGTGTGCCTCGATGTGCCGCCCGCCGCCCCGCAGGCTCGCCCCGGTCAGCAGGGTATCGCCGGAGATCGCGCGAACGCCGCTCGGCGGTGAGCGGCGAGTCCTTGCCGCGCCCGCGGGACCGGGCCGCGCGAATCGGACAGGGACCTTATTGGCCCCCTTTTTGGACGTACCCCCTCACGAACTCTTCGGCGTTCTCCTCGAGGACGGAGTCGATCTCGTCAAGCAGGTCGTCAACGTCCTCGTCGATCTTCTCGACGCGCTCGGCGACCTCGGGGTCGGCCTCGGGCGCCGGCGCCTCGTCGATCTCCTCGTCCCGGCGGGCCTTGCCCGACTGCGACTGCCCTCCGGTGTCGCGGGTAGCCATGCCTGCCCCTCCTGACCGTCGTGCCGTTGCCTGCGGATCCCATCACCCACAACTGTTGGGAGAAACCTACCTCGCGGACACGACTGAATCCTCCGCCATGACGCCGTTTCGCCGACGGCGCAGATCGGCGGGAGCCCAACGTCGTCGGGGGGCGGTCAGCCGCCGGTGATGGCCTCGAGGAGGTCCTTGGCGCTGGCACAGCGGTCGAACAGCTCGCCGACGTGCTTCTTCGTGCCGCGCTCGGGCTCCATCATCGGCACCCGAACCAGCGACTCGCGGCCGACGTCGAAGATGACCGAATCCCAGCTGGCCGCGACGACCTCGGAGGCGTACTGGGCGAGGCAGCGGCCGCGGAAGTACGCGCGGGTGTCCTCCGGTGGCTCCACCATGGCCGACCGGGTCGCGGCGTCGTCGAGGAGGGTCTTCATCGAGCCTCGGGCGACGAGGCGGTGGTAGAGCCCCTTCTCCGGGCGTACGTCGGCGTACTGCAGGTCGACGAGCTGGAGCTTGTGCGACGCCCAGCCGAGGTCTTCCCGCTCGCGGTACCCCTCGAGCAGGCGCAGCTTGGCCACCCAGTCCAGCTCGTCGGCGCACAGCATCGCATCGCGGCCGAGCCGGTCGAGCACGCCCTCCCAGCGGTCCAGCACGTCGGCGGTGGCCTCGTCCGGCCCGCCGCGGGAGTCCACAAAGGACCGCGCCCGCTCGAAGTACGCCCATTGCAGGTCGAGCGCGGTCAGCCGCCTCCCGTCGCGCAGTCGCAGGAGATGCGTCAGCCCCGGATCGTGGCTGACCGACTTGAGCTCGGCGACCGGGTCGGCGATGCCGAGGTCCGGCGTCAGCGCCTTCTCCTCGATCATCGTGAGCACCAGTGCGGTCGCACCCACCTTCAGGTAGGTGGAGGTCTCGGACAGGTTCGCGTCGCCGATGATGACGTGCAGCCGCCGGTACTTGTCCGCGTCGGCGTGCGGCTCGTCGCGGGTGTTGATGATCGGCCGCTTCAGGGTGGTCTCGAGCCCGACCTCTACCTCGAAGAAGTCCGCACGCTGGGAGATCTGGAAGCCCGGTTGCGAGCCATCCTGCCCGATGCCGACCCGGCCCGCGCCGCAGATGACCTGCCGGGTGACGAAGAACGGCGTGAGGTACGTGACGATGTCGGCGAACGGCGTCTGCCGCCGCATCAGGTAGTTCTCGTGCGCGCCGTAGCTCGCGCCCTTGTTGTCGGTGTTGTTCTTGTAGAGGTGGATCGGGTGCGTGCCGGGGATCGTCGCCGCCCGGCGGGACGCTTCCGCCATGACGCGTTCGCCCGCCTTGTCCCACCGGACCAGGTCGAGCGGGTTCGTCACCTCGGGTGTGGAGTACTCGGGGTGCGCGTGGTCGACGTAGAGCCGCGCCCCGTTGGTGAGGATCACGTTCGCGAGACCGAGGTCCTCGTCGGCGAGCGCCTCCGCCGGGTCGTACGCCGCGCCGGAGTAGGTGAAGCCGCGGGCGTCGCGCAGCGGCGACTCCTCCTCGTAGTCCCACCGGGCGCGGCCGCCCCGGGTCAGCTCCGGCCGGGCGCCGTACGCGTTGACCACCTGGGACGAGGTGACCATCGGGTTCGCCCCGGGCTGGCCGGGGACCGAGATCCCGTACTCGACCTCGGTTCCCATCAGCCGCCGTACGGTCATGCCCGTCCCCGTTTCGGTGCGGGCGGGCAGGAGGCTCGCTGGCGCTCACTCATGCGTCGAGCCTAGACGCCGGCCGCGGCAGCGTCAGCGCGGCGCAGGGAGCAAATGCCGCGGCGGTACCCGATCAGGCCGGCAGCCGGGCGACGATGTACTTGGCGATCTCCAGCGAGCTGGTGGCCGCCGGCGAGGGCGCGTTGAGCACATGCACCTGCCGCGGACCGGACACGATCAGGAAGTCGTCGACCAGCGACCCGTCCGGGCGGACCGCCTGCGCGCGTACGCCGGCACCGGCCCGGACCAGGTCCTCGGGCCGGATCTCGGGCACGAGCCGGGCCACGCTCGCGGCGAACACCCTTGTGGACAGCGATCGACGCACCTCGCCCAGCCCGTACCGGTAGTGCCGGCGGGCGAGCCGCCAGAGCCCGGCGTAGCCGACGGCGCTCGCCACGTCTGCCGGGCGGATGCGGCCCCAGCCGTACCCCTCGCGGGCGAGCGCGAGCACGGCGTTCGGTCCGGCGTGCACGCTGCCGTCGATCATGCGGGTGAGGTGGACGCCGAGGAACGGGAACTGGGGATCGGGGACTGGGTAGATCAGCCCGCGGACCAGGCCGCGGCGCTCGGGAACCAGTTCGTAATACTCGCCGCGGAACGGGATGATACGGGCCGGCGGCCGGAACCCCGCGCGCCGGGCGATCCGGTCGGCGTGCAGGCCCGCGCAGTTGATCAGGACGTCGCCGGTGACCGGGCCGGACGTGGTGTCCAGCACTACCTCGTCACCCACGGCGCGGATCCGGCGGACCCGGGTCCCGGTGCGCAGGACCGCCCCGCCGGCGGCCAGCAGGTCGGCCAGCGTGGTGCACACCTTGGCGAAGTCGACGATCCCGGTGGTCTTGACGTGGATGGCCCGGACGGCGGCGACCTCCGGCTCGAACTCGCGGGCCTCCTGCGGGCCGACCAGGCGGACGTCGAGCCCGTTCGCCACCGACCTTTCGTAGAGCGCGTCGAGGCGGCCCAGCTCGTCGGGCGCGGTGGCGACGATCAGCTTGCCGCACACCTCCACCGGGATGCCGCGCTCCCCGCAGAACTCCACCATCGACCGGCTGCCCGCGTGGCACAGCTGGGCCTTGAGGCTGCCCGGCCGGTAGTACACGCCGGCGTGGATGACGCCCGAGTTGTGGCCGGTCTGGTGCGCCGCCCAGCGGTCCTCCTTCTCGAGCACGGTGACCGTGGCGTCGGGGCGGTCGAGGAGGAGGCGGTGCGCGGTCGCGAGGCCGACGATGCCACCACCGATCACGACATACCGGGTACCGCCCGCCATCCGGTCCTCCTCCGCCGTCACGCGCGCGTGCCGCCGCGATCGTACGTCCCCCGCCCTTCCGGCCCGCACCGCCCCGCGCAGCGCCGCCGCTTAGACTGCACCGGTCAACCAGGCTTGGGGAGTTGCATGTCCGAGGTCATCGCGCTGGGTCAGCCGACAGTGGGCGGCAAGGAGCTGGACGCCGTAGCACAGGTGTTCGCCTCGGGCTGGCTGTCGGGTGCCGGTCCGACCTGCCGCACGTTCGAGCAGCGGTTCGCCGGCGTCGCCGGCACGGAGCACGCGCTCGCGGTCAGCAACTGCGGATCCGCCCTGCACCTGGCACTGCTGGCGCTCGGCGTTGCGCCCGGCGACGAGGTGATCGTGGCCGACTACACGTTCCCGGCCACCGGCCACGCCGTCCTGTGGACCGGCGCCCGGCCGGTGTTCGCCGACGTCCGCCCCGACCTGTGGACCGTCGAGCCGGCCGCCGTCGAGGCCGCGATCACCCCGCGTACGGTCGGCGTCATCGCCGTCGACCCGTTCGGCATGCCGGCCGACTACGACGAGCTGCGGGCCATCACCGGGCGGCACGGCCTGTTCGTGGTGGAGGACGCCGCCTGCGCGGCCGGCGCCAGCTACCGCGGCCGACCCGCCGGCAGCCTCGCCGATGTGGCCACGTTCAGCTTCCACGGCCGCAAGGGCATCACCGCGGGCGAGGGCGGCGCCGTGACCACGGACCGGGCGGACCTCGACGCGCACGCGCGCAAGCTGCACACGTACGGCATCGAGGGAGCGCTGACCGGCGCCGAGTTGTCGAACCTGCCGATCCCGGAGTTCGACGAGGCGGGCCACAATTACCGCATGTCGGACGTGACCGCCGCCATCATGCTCGCCCAGCTGGACCGGCTGCCCGGGCTGTTGGCCGCCCGCCGCCACGTCGCCGCTCGGTACGCCGAGCTGCTCAAGGACGTCGAGGAGGTCGCGCTGCCAGCTGAGTCGGTCGACCGGGAGACCTCCTGGCAGTCGTACGTCCTCACGCTCCGCCCCGGCGTCGACCGCGGCGCCGTCGCGATGCGGCTGCGCGAGCGCGGCATCGGCTGCACGTTCGGCACGTACGCCTCGCACCTGCAGCCGGTGTACGGCACGACCGCACCATGCCCGGTCTCGGCCGACCTGTTCGCCCGGCACCTCGCGATACCCATGCACGCCAACCTGACCGACGCGCAGCTCGAAACCGTCGCGACCGGCGTGCGCGATGTGGTCCGATCCGCCACCCGCTGACCATCCACCCCGCACCCACGAGACAGGAGAGTCCGCATGTCCCAGCAGAAGACGGTCTTCTTCACCGGAGGCGCCGGCTTCATCGGGATGCATGTGGTCCCGTTGCTGCTCGAGCGGGGCTACCGGGTACGCATCTTCGACAACATGTTCCGGGGCGACCGGGACAAGGTGGCCGAGCTCGCGGCGACCGGCAACGTGGAGCTCGTCGACCAGGACGTGCGGTACGGGGGCGCCGTGCACCAGGCGATGCGCGGCTGCGAGCACGTCATCCACTTCGCGGCGGTGTCGATCAACAAGAGCGAGGCCGACCCGTACGAGTCGACCGACATCAACATGGTCGGCAGCCACAACGTCTTCGCGGCCGCCGCGGACCACGGCGTGAAGCGGCTCGTCTTCGCCTCGTCGGCCTCGGTCTACGGCGAGCCGGAGAGGCTGCCGATGCACGAGGACGACGAGCTGCACCCCCTCACGCCGTATTGCATATCCAAGCGCGCCGGCGAGGACCTGCTCGGCTTCTACCAGCGGCGCAGCGGGCTGAGCTGGATCGCGCTGCGGTTCTTCAACGTGTACGGCCCGGGGCAGAAGACGACGGCCTACTACACGTCGGTGATCAACCACTTCGTGAACCGGCTGCGCAACGGCCAGCCGCCGATCATCGACGGCAAGGGCGAGCAGTCGATGGACTTCATCCACGTCCACGACAGCGCGCGCGCCGTCGTCAGCGCGCTCGAGTGCGAGCGGGCCAACCTGCCGATCAACGTCGGCACCGGCGTCGACACGTCGGTCGCCAGACTCGCCGACATTCTCATCCGGGCGGTCGGCGTGGACGTGACCCCGCAGTTCAACCCGCGCGACGTGCTCGTCAGCCGGCGGGCCGCGGACATCACGCGCGCCGCGGAGGTGCTCGGATGGGAGCCGAAGATCACGGTCGACGAGGGCATGACCGACCTCGTGCGGCTGTCGCTGCCGTCATGACGGTCTCCGAGCACGCCGGCGCGGAGCACGGCCTTCCCGCGAACCCGTACAACC